>DATJTL010000291.1:0-4056 GCA_035503415.1 Xanthobacteraceae bacterium | reverse complement strand
CGCGGTCGCCGACGCCATTCCGGGCGGCGCCGGCGCGCATCTCGATATGCCGGCCTCGGCGGCGCGGTTATGGGATGCCTGCCGGCAGGCGAAGGAATAAGACCCCATTCCGTTCCATGGCCGGGCCAAACCCGGCCATCGCTATCCTTCGGGCCAACGAGGAGACCGAACCCGGGTCAGGCATGACGCGTTGCCAGCGCGGAGAGCGCGATCATGACCGAAATCACTCCCGGGCGCGAAGTGCCGCTGCCAACGCTGGTGCCGGCGCTGTTGAGTTTCGTCGCCGGCTATGTCGACAGCTACACCTACCTCACGCTGTTCGGGCTGTTCGTCGCGCAAGTCACCAGCAGCTTCGTCATCGCCGGCGCCGATCTGGTCACCCACGATTATAGCGTCGTCGGCAAGCTCCTTGTCCTCGCCGTCTTCCTCGTTGCGGCGACGGCTTCTGCGGCGCTGATCGCCGCAGCGCGCCACAGCGGCCTGGCGGCATTGCCGCGGATGCTGGCGCTGGAAGCGCTGCTGTTGGCGATTTTCGTCGCCCTCATCATATTCGGGCCGCGCATCACCAGCGCCGCCGACTGGCACGGCATCGCCGCCGGACTGATCGCAGCCGCCGCCATGGGCATGCAGAGCGTGCTGGTGCGCCTCCTGATGAAAGACATTCCGCAGACCAACGTCATGACCGGCAACATGACGCAGCTCGGCATCAAGACCGCCGAGATCATCCTGGTATGGCGGCGCTGCGCACGCGATCCGGCCAACCGCGCGCTGGCCGAGGAATTCGAAGAAAGCCGCGCGCAGCTCATGATCGTACTTGCGGTCGCGGCGGGCTTCCTGATTGGCGTATTGGCCGGTGTCACGGCCTTCGCCACCACCAATGTGCGCGGCGCATTGGTGTCCGTCGCGATCGTCGGCGCGCTGGCACTGTGGGCTGCTTATCGCGAAAAAAACATTCCGTCACTTTGAGGTGCGCGGCTAGTGTCTACGCGCGCGGGCGCTGCGGCGCTCGCGTCAGCCGCAGCGGCGCACGGCTGTGTTCATTGTTGAGATGCACGAGCTCTTTCAGCATCCGCAGGAAAGCACCACGCTCACCTGCTTTGAGCGGCGCCAAGATCAAGCGTTGCGTGGATTGCACCGCAGGCTCGATGTCCTTGATGACCTTGCGGCCGGCCGGCGTGATGTAAAGCGATTTGGTCCGCCGGTCGACGGAACCGTTCAGGCGTTTGATCAATCGCTTCTTCTCCAGCCGGCTGACGACGTCGCCGACCGTCGATCGATCCAACGCGACGATATTGCAAAGCGCGGTCTGATCGATTCCGGGATGATTGTTGATGGCGACCATCGCAGCATATTGCACCGGAGTGATCTCGAAGGCTTTGGCCTGATCGACGAAAAGAGCAAAGGAAATCTGCTGCAGCCGGCGAATGAGATGGCCGGGCATAGCCAACAGGCGGCTGTCATCCTCCGAGATCTGCATCTCGCTGTTCCGGGTCGTCGTGCTGCGATCTCGGGCCATGCCGGCCAAGCCTCCAGAGCGCCGTAACCATTGCCGTCGTTGACGCCACGGCCAAATTGTCGGTACACTGAGCAATATCCTCAGTATGCTGAGGATATCAATACCCTGGTTCGCCAAAAATTCTGGTTCGCCAAAAATTCCGGCTCGCTAAGAATAACAGCGGAGGAGTCAATGCCGCAGCATCCCGAATCGATCCTCGAAGGCAAGAACCGCCCGTTCACCGGCGCCGAGTATCTGGAATCGCTGCGCGACGGCCGCGAGGTCTACATTTACGGCGAACGGGTCAAGGACGTGACCAAGCATCCGGCCTTTCGCAACGCCGCCGCCTCGATCGCGCTCCTCTACGACGCACTGCATGACCCCAAGACCAAGGACGTGCTCACCGCCCCGACCGATACCGGCTCGGGCGGCTACACGATGAAATTCTTCAAGGCAGCGCACTCGCGCGAAGACGTCGTGGCGCAGCGCGACGCCATCGCCGCCTGGGCGCGCGTCACCTATGGGTGGCTCGGCAGGAGCCCCGACTACAAGGCCGCGTTCCTCAACACGCTCGGCGCCAACGCCGACTTCTACGGCAAATTCGCCGACAACGCGCGGGCCTGGCACAAGCGCGCGCAGGAGGCGGTGCTGTTTCTCAATCACGCGCTGGTCAATCCGCCGATCGACCGCAACAGGCCGGTGGAGCAGGTCAAGGACGTCTACATCACCATCCAGAAGGAGACCGACGCCGGCATCTACGTCTCCGGCGCCAAAGTGGTCGCCACCAACTCGGCGCTCACCAATTACAATTTTCTCGGCCAGAACATGGGCCAGGAGATCAACGATCCCGCCATGGTGGTGATGTTCATCGCGCCGATGAACACGCCGGGCATCAAGCTCATCTGCCGGCAGTCCTACGAGTTCGCCGCAGCAGCCTCCGGCTCGCCGTGGGATTATCCGCTCACCTCGCGCTTCGACGAGAACGACGCGATCTTCGTGTTCGACAACGCCTTCATCCCCTGGGAGAACGTCTTCATTCATCGCGATATCGATCGATTGAAGAACTTCTATCCGAAATCGGGTTTCTTCAACGGCTTCACCATGCAGGGCTGCACGCGTCTGGCGGTGAAGCTCGATTTCCTCGCCGGCCTGCTTTTCAAGGCCGCTCGCGCCACCGGCGTCGAAGCGTTTCGCGGCGTGCAGGCGCAGATCGGCGAAGTGATCGGCTGGCGCAACCTGTTCTGGTCGTTGACCGACGCCATGGCCTACAACCCCGAGCCATGGGTCGACGGCGCAGTGCTGCCCAATTCGCGCGCCTCGAGCACCTACCGGCTGTTCATGACTGAAGCCTATCCGGCGGTGCGCAACATCATCGAGAAGGTGGTCGCTTCGGGCCTGATCTATCTGCCTTCGCACGCGCTCGACTTCAAAAATCCCGATGTCGACAAGTATCTGGCCAAATATGTGCGCGGCTCGAACGACATCAATTACCGGGACCGCATCAAGACCATGAAGCTACTGTGGGACGCCATCGGCAGCGAATTCGGCGCCCGCCATGAGCTCTACGAAATGAACTATTCGGGCAGCCACGAATTGGTACGCATCTTCCCGCTGCAGCAGGCGCAATTCAACGGCGACCTCAAACAGATGCAGGGGCTGGTCGAACAGTGCATGGCCGATTACGACGAGGACGGCTGGAAGCACCCGGCGTACCGCGACGGGAAGGATGTGAGCGTGCTCCCCAAAGTATGAATAAAGGGATGAATACCGCGATGGATCATCTCAAACGGATAACGGACGAATTCACCCGCCAGGCCCAGACGTTTGCTGTCTGGGCGGAGAAGGTCGATACCGATGTAGGCTCGCGTTTCGGGTCAGCGCTCGGCAAAGCCGCGCGCGGCCGTTTGATCGACGTCGCCTGCGGACCTGGCGTGGTCACCGCAGCGCTTGCGCCGAACGCGGCCTCGGTGGCCGCTTTTGACGCGACCGAAGAGATGCTGGAGAAGGCCAAGGCGCGCTGCGCCAAGGCCGGCGTGAACAACGTGGAATTCAAAACCGGCGACGCCGAGGACCTGCCGTTCCCCGACGGCGAGTTCGACGGCGCCGTTACCCGCGCAGCGCTGCATCATTTTGCCGATCCGCAGCGCGCCATCAACGAAATGTTCCGCGTGCTGCGTCCGGGCGGCGTCGCGATATTCGCCGACGTGATTTCTTCGGAGGACGCCGGTGAGTCGCAACTGCACAATGCCATCGAACGGCTGCGCGATCCCTCGCACGTGCGCATGCTGCCGGCATCCGAGCTTGACGGTGACGCAAGACGGGCGGGATTCCGCGATCTTGAAGCGGCGGCATGGGACATGGATCGCGAACTTGAAGAATGGCTCGCGATCGTCAGCGATCCGGCGCGCGTTGAGCCGATCCGCACCGTGATCCACGCGCTGGCGGAGGCCGGCCGCGGCGCGGGCATCGGACTTTCGGTCAAGGACGGAAAGGTCGTGTTTTTTCACCGCTGGCGGTTTCTCAAGGCGGTGAAACCGGCCGCGCGTTAAGGCAGGCGTGTC
>DATJTL010000290.1:0-3971 GCA_035503415.1 Xanthobacteraceae bacterium | reverse complement strand
CATGCAGACGCGTGAGGAAGATTTCGTCACCCGCCTGTTCGTCGCCTCCACCCACACGCCGGTTCTGTTCTTCTCCTCGCGCGGCCAGGTCTACAAGGAAAAGGTCTGGCGGCTGCCGCAGGCGGCGCCGCAGGCGCGCGGTAAGGCATTGATCAACATTTTGCCGCTCCAGCAGGGCGAGAACATCACCACCATCATGCCGCTGCCGGAGGACGAGTCGACCTGGGACCGGCTCGACGTGATGTTCGCCACCACGCGCGGCACCGTGCGGCGAAACAAGCTTTCCGACTTCGCCGACGTGCGCCGCTCCGGCATCATCGCCATGAAGCTCGACGAGGGCGATTCCATCGTCGACGTGCAGATCTGCACCGAAAGTGACGACGTGCTGCTCACCAGCGCGACGGGCCAGTGCATTCGCTTCGCCGTCACTGACGTGCGCGTGTTCTCCGGGCGCACCTCGATGGGCGTGCGCGGCATCACTCTCGCAGACGGCGACAAGCTGATCTCGTTGTCGATCCTGCGCCACGTCGAGGCGACCGCCGACGAGCGCGCTGCGTATCTCAAGCGCGCTAGCGCCGTGCGCCGCGGCCAGAACGGGGAGGGCGAGGAACCTGTCACGAACGGCGACGCCGAGGAGGCGACTGGCGCAATCGAGCTCGGCCAAGAGCGCTATGCCGATCTGTCGGCCAGGGAACAGTTCGTGCTGACGATTTCGGAGAAAGGCTTCGGCAAGCGCACTTCATCCTACGAGTACCGGACCACCGGGCGCGGCGGCAAAGGCATCGTCGCCATGGCGGTCACCGAGAAGAACGGCCGCATCGTGGCTTCTTTCCCGGTGGAGGAGAGTGATCAGATCATGCTGGTGACCGACGGCGGCCAGTTGATCCGCTGCCCGGTTGACGGCATTCGTCTCGCCGGCCGCGCCACCCAGGGTGTCATCGTGTTCTCCACCGCCGACGGCGAGAAGGTGGCGTCGGTCGAGCGGCTCTCCGAGGAGGGCGGCGAGGAGAACGGCGGGGAATAACGGCCTTAGTGCGCTGCCGGCTCAAGCAACATGCTTCGGGGCCGCCCGTAGCGCGTCGCAGACTCGTGTGAACGCACTTATGGGCGGCCACCTCAGGATGACGGTCAACATTATGCGCCGTTGGTTATAAGTTCGCGCGATGACCTAGCGGCAAGGATGCCGGAGGCCATCAAATCCGACAAAGGTGCCGGTTCGCGGATCGTATGACCTAAAACGCATCGCGCAGGTTGCAACGCCCGGTGCCGCGGCCGCTCCGGGCGCATAATTGTAAACGGGCCCGCCACCGGCCTCGGCCACGCCCGTGCCCGCGGCACGTATGCGCTGCGCTACCCAGTTACCGACACAGGAGCCGGCTGTTCCCTGGCCTCGCCATACGCCGCCGCCGTTGATGCGGCCGAGGCGCCCGGAACCGATGGCATATTGACCGCCGGCGCTGACGCTCACTTGTACGCCGCCGCCCGAATTGACCCGTCCGTGGACCTGGGCCTGGCCGGGGGCCGGATTCATGACTTCCCCGTTGGAGATTTCCAAGCCATAACGGACACTGGGTGGGCAGGCTCCGCCGCGCGTGTTGATGAGGACGCTCCAACTGCCGTCATAGGGGCTGCGCGCGTAAGCCGATCCGGTCATGCCGGCTCCGGCCAGAGCAAGGACAGACGTTAGCAAACAAGCATAGGGCAATCTTGCTTCGATCTTCCTGAACATCGTCGTGTCTCCTGATCGGTTGATTGTTGCCTGTTGACGACTCCGCGCGTTGGCCGCGCCTATCCGTTCCAGCGCACCAATCTCACGATGCGGGGCAGAGACTGCACGTGGGACATTGTTGGGACACTGTTGACATGGGACATTGTTGCCGAGTCACCACTTTCGTGGGGCTTCCGGCGGAGCCGTGTCATGAGTACCGGATAGCCGATGCGACGCTCCGAAGCGGGGAGTGGCGCATGCCATGCGTGCCGCCGTGGAACATCAACTGTTCCGCCCTTTCGCGGTTCCGTGGCGACCCTGGCCGACGGTCGTAACCCTGTTGGCTAACGGCGATGCGGCATTGACATTGATCATTGTTGGCCTAACTGGTTCCCAATAGGCAGGCGGCGCTCATTCGTCGCGGCATTCACGGCTTGCGCAGGGACTCGTAAGGACATGCAGGATCAGGCCGTTCACGGGCAGGCTCTAGACGAGCGCTGGAAGCACGACGGCGTGCGCGTCATTCCCGGCAACCAGCTCGATCCCAATGTGCCGTCGACGCCGGGAATGGATCGCAAGGCGGCAATCAATTTCGCCCGCGCCGGGGCGCAGAAGCTGTGGGCCGGCACGGTAACGATCAGACCGGACGCCAAGACCGGCGCGCACCATCACGGACATCTCGAGAGCATCATCTACGTCGTTCGCGGCAAGGCGCGCATGCGCTGGGGCGAGCGGCTGCAATTCACCGCCGAGGCGGGGCCGGGCGACTTCATCTTCGTGCCGCCCTATGTGCCGCATCAGGAGATCAATGCCAGTCCTGATGAGGTTCTGGAATGCGTGCTGGTGCGCAGCGACGGCGAGGCCATCGCCGTCAATCTCGATATTGAGCCGGTAGAGAAGCCGCAGACCGTGCTATGGGTCGATCCGATCCATCGCGACGGGGCTGCGTAGCATCTAAAAAACGCGGGGCGCTGTTACTCAGCCGCAACCAATCGCCGCTCGGCGCTTTCCACCACCATCGGCGTTTCCCAGTCCTGCCGCTGCGGCGGCCCCGCCCAGCGTTTGGTGACCATCTCCACCCATTGGGGCGTGTAGAACGCATTCGCCGCGGCCGCGCTGTCCCACAGATAGATGCCAACCAGCGAGGCGCCGTCGGGCGCGATGCCGTAATATTTGCGAATGAGGCCTGGAATTCCCTCGTAGGTGTGCGCCGTCGCGTTGATGGTTTCCACGAGCTGGGCCTTGGAGGTGCCCGCCGGAACTTTGAACGTCCACATCACGGTGTGCATGGGCTTGTCTCCTGCACGATTTCATCTTGTCGGCGATTCAATCACACAGAGGACGGTGGCGGAAGGCCGGCGCGCGGGAAGGCTCGACAAAAGGAGCCCATCGCATCGGCCGCGCGGACGACGTATGCTTATCTTGGACCGCTGTTTTGTCTTGGACCCTGTTTTGTCTTGGACCTCTGTTTATCTTGGACCACGTCAAACAAAATCCGAGGAACGCCCATGAAGATGCCGATTGCGCTCAAGGACATCACCATTCACCCCGTGGTCGAACAGCAGGGCGCCTGGTTCGAAGCGCTCGGTTTTTTCCCGGCGCTCACCAAGGAACTGCTTGCCGAGAACCGCTCTTGGCTGCAGCCGTCGTTTCTCGATGCGACAGACAAGCTCGTCTTCTGCATCCAGAGCTTCGTTATCAAGACGCCGCACCACAATATTCTGATCGATGCCTGCGTCGGCAATCACAAGCCGCGGCCGACGCGGCCGTTCTGGGACATGCTCGACAGCGACCGCTTCGAGAAGGCGCTCACCGCGGCGGGGCTCGGTTTCAACGACATCGATTACGTGATGTGCACGCATCTGCACACCGACCACGTTGGCTGGAACACACGGCTCGATAACGGGCGCTGGGTGCCGACTTTTCCGAAGGCGAAATACATCATGGCCGATCGCGAGCTTGCGCACTGGACGGCGCGCGAGAAGGACAATCCGCAGAGCGTGCCGTGGATCACCGATTCGGTGCTGCCGATCATCGCTGCCAACCGCGCGCAGGTCGTCAAGAGCGACTTCAACTTCAACGAGCGCGTCCAATTCATTCCCACTCCCGGCCACACCATCGATCATTACTCGATCCTGGTCGGCGAGCCCGGCCACGACGTTCTCATCACCGGCGACATGGTCCATTCGCCGCTGCAGGGCAAACATCCCGAGCTCGGCATGATGTCCGACTACGATTCTGCGGAGGCGGGACGGACCCGGCA
>DATJTL010000289.1:0-3914 GCA_035503415.1 Xanthobacteraceae bacterium | reverse complement strand
GCTCGATATCGACGGCAAGGATCTGATCTACTCGCTCGACCCAACGCGGCGAGGCCGCGACTGGCGGATTGCATCCGGGCCGGTCGCGGCGGTCTTCTTCCTCGACAATGCCGAGCGCACGCTTTCGACCTTGCGTCGGATCGGCGTGGATGAAGCCTGCGCCAGAGCCATGCAGCTTGCCAGCATGGTGCACGGGGTCAGCGTGCATGGCATCGCGACGCTGCGCGCCATGCTGGGGAATGTGCCGGCGTTTCATCTCGAACTGGGCAGTCCGGAGAGCGCGATCGAGAGCGTTTGCCACGTTCTGGAAGGCGTCGGGGCGAGTCCCGCCCATTGACGTTCACGGGCAAGACGGGCATTTTGCTGCATTGCTTGCGTGGCATGAGAGGAAGCTGGACGATGGACGCAGCGATCCAAACGGCCGTGGCAAAACCGCAGGAGAACTCGGCGTCGCACTCCGGCGCTGCGGCAATGGAAGCTATCCAGCGCCTTGCCGGCAGTGCCAAATACGCGCCACCGAAGGTCGTCTCCTTCCCGATCGACGCGCTGCGGCTGACCGGACCGATCTCGCTCGCCGGCAACATTTAGGCCGGATCAGTCGGGCGCAACCCGACGACTCCGCTTTGCCAAAGAGCCTTCGGATGCTGTCCGTCGCTGCGGCGATGATCGTACGCGATGAAGAGCGCTTCCTGCCGGGCTGTCTCGATTCGCTGCACGGAAAGGTGGACGAGATCATACTCGTCGATACCGGTTCGAAGGACCGCACCGTCGCCATCGCCGAACAATTCGGCGCGCGCATTTTTCACTTTCCCTGGACGGATGATTTCGCCGCCGCGCGCAATCGCGGCCTCGATGAAGTAGCTGCCGAGTGGGTGCTCTATATCGACGCCGACGAGCGGCTGCACACGCCGGCGGATCGGCCGGTCGCGCACTTCATCGCTGCCGAGGCGATCGGTGCTTTCGTGCATTTCCAACCAAAGACCGGATACACCTGCTATCGCGAGCTTCGCCTGTTCCGCCGCGACCCGCGCGTGCGCTTTAGTGGCGTCATCCACGAAACGATGGTGCCCGCCATCGAACGCATTGTGTGCGACGAGCAAGCGTTCATCGCGACCACGCCGGTGCGGCTCGAACATCTCGGCTATGACGGCGATCCGCTCGCCAAGGCCGCGCGCAACATGCCGCTGCTGCGACGGGCCATCTCGGACGGCCCGAACCGCGTCTACTGCTGGTACCATCTCGCCGAAACGCTGCTGGCGATGGGTGAGACCGAGGAAGCGCTCGCCGCCGCCTGCGCTGGCCTCGCGGCCGCCACGCGACAACCTTCGGAAAAGCAGCAAGCTAATGCCAGCATGATCTATCAGATGATGGCGCGCGCGCAGATGCAGCAGGGTCTCGACCCGCTGCCGCTCCTGAGCGAGGGGCTCGCCGCCGTGCCGCACGATCACGCGCTGTCGTTCATCGAAGCGCGCGCGCGGCTTGACGTCGGCGATTACGAGCGCGCGTTGCAGATCGCGGAGCGGCTGCGTGCGATCGACCCGGAGTCGCTCGCCGACGGCTTGCTCGCCTTCGACCGTCGCATATTCGGCGAGTTTGCCGCTGACATCGCCGGCGTGGCGGCCTTTCGGCTCGGCCGTTTTGCGACCGCCGCCGGTCATTTTGCCGCTGCCGCCGCAGGCAGCGAGGCCGGCCAGGACGAAGCCTATCGCATGAAGGCGCAGGCCGCGCTGCTCTCGGGCGAGCGAGCGCAGATTGGTGGAGCATGATCTTTTCGGAGAAACGGTTTCCGCCTTTCCGGATCATTATCTGAGGACGCCGCCGTGGCGAGCGCGCGCGAACGCAATCTCATCCTGGTCCATACCACCGGCTGGCAGGATCGCCGCGATTTCGAGACCATCAAGGCGCTGGTGGAGTCGATGGCGCCGGACATCGAGGTGTTCGTCGTTGAAAACGACATTCCCTCGTCGTACTCGCGTAAGCAGGCCGCGTCGCGACCCACGCTCGTTTTCTCGCCGCTCAGTCTTCTGCACTTCAAGCCGGCGCGCGGAAAAATCTATGCCGGCGCGCCAATGTCGAAACTCGACGAGATGCGCTCCCTCGCCGCGGGCGGAATGCCGGTTCCGCATTTCGAATTGCTCACGCCGGACACAGCGCTTGACGAGAGCCTCTACGGCCCACTGACTATCAGCAAGCCATCCTACGCCTTGGCCACGTTTGGCCAGGGCGTCGAACTGTTCCGCACCCGCAGCGTGCGCTACCGCAAGCCGGAAGAATTTCCAGACTGGCACCCGGGGCGCCGCGCGCCGATGATCGCGCAGCGCTTCATCGATTGCGGCCGCCCGATGACCTGCCGGGTGCTCACTTTCTTCGGCGAGCCGATTTTCAGCTATTGCCGCGAGGCGATGCTGCCGATGGCGCTCTCCCTCGACAAGGAAGTGTTCGAGCAAAGCGAATACATGCCGGCGCCGCCGCTGCGGCGCGCCTTCATAGTGCGCGATGCGGACATATTCGCGCTCGCAGCCGCCGCATATCAGGCGATGCCACAGATCGCGCTGCAGGCCTGCGACATCCTTCGCGAGAAGGATACCGGCCAGCTTTATCTGCTCGAAATCAATCCCGGCGGCGGCACCTGGATGTTCTCCAGTCAGCACTCACACGGCTATAAGGAGGTCCTGGGCATCGACGACCTGGCGGCGCCGTTCGACGCCTTCGGCACCATCGCGCGGCTCCTGGTCGAGCGCACGCGGCGCGAGGCGCAATAGCCGCCGTGAAGTGTTGCTGCCGGAGTTTGCAGGCCTCCGTCAACTTTACTTGGAGGCGGGTTAGATGCGAGCGGTTGTTGCACGCGTTGCAACGGGCTGACGCTCTATTCAATCGATGCGCAGCCTGGCGAAGCCTCACGATGGCGGAAGCATTCTCGACGATTTCGCATTAAAGACGGCTCACGTGCACTGGGGCGCCGACAGCCGCTCGGCCTAAGGCGCGCTTGCCCAAAGGCAACAACAATGCAAAAAGGGCGCGCCAACGATAATCTTAAAGCTAAGAAGCTGGAGAAAATCGCCCATGCGTACCGTCGCCCTTGAGGAGCATTTCACCCTCCCTGCCGTCGCCAGCCGCATCGACAAGGCGGTGCTGGCGCGCCGCGGATTTCGCCCGCGCACATTACCCAAGGGCGCGCCCAATCCGCTTGAACTGTTGCCCGAGATCGGCGAGCGGCGGTTCAAATCGATGGACGACGCGGGCATTTCGTTTCAGGTCCTGTCAAACAGCGGCGCCGGCCCCGATCTCGTGCCCGGTCCCGATGGCGTCGCCATGGCGCGCGAGGTCAACGATTATCTGGCGAAGGTTGTCGCCAGCCGTCCCGACCGCTTCGCCGGCTTTGCCGCGCTGCCCATGCAGAGCCCGGACGCCGCGGCGAAGGAGCTTGTGCGCGGCGTCAAAGAGCTGGGCCTTGTCGGCGCCATGGTGCATGGCACGACCGAGGGCCGCTTTCTCGATCATGCGAGCTTCGATCCCATTCTGGCCGCGGCCGAAGAGCTCGACGTGCCGATCTACCTTCATCCGCACATTCCGCCCGAGCCGGTGCGCCAAGCCTATTACTCCGGTCTGCCGGAGGGCGCCGGCCGTGTTCTGGAGACCGCCGGCTGGGGCTGGCACTCCGAGACCGCCATTCATGTCCTGCGCATGGTGATCGCCGGCACGCTCGACCGCCATCCGCGGCTGAAGCTGATCATCGGCCACATGGGCGAGATGCTGCCGATGATGCTCGATCGCGCCGACAAGGTGTTCGCGCTCGACATCGATCACCTGAAACGTCCGATCAGGCGCACCATTCTCGATCAGGTCTGGATTACGACCAGCGGCATCTTCGACGAGCCGCCGTTCCTTGCCGCGCTTTTGACCTTCGGCATCGA
>DATJTL010000288.1:0-4270 GCA_035503415.1 Xanthobacteraceae bacterium | reverse complement strand
TCCCGCTCTTCTTAGCATTTTTTTGCCACGTGGGCGCGGCGTGGCCGCAGTCGACGTCCGGTAAAATCAGGACCGCCGCCGTTCCTCGCCCGGCGCCCGCAGCGCCAGATAGGCGATGAGCTTTGCTTCGCGGCGGCCGCGCGTGACGGTATCAAGGATCAAGCCGCAAGCGATCGACAGGAAGCCGGCCAGCATCAGCCCGGTGGCAAGCACGGCGGTCGGCAGCCGAGGCACCAAACCTTCCTGCACGTAAGTAATGAGGACGGGGATGGCGAGGCCAATCGACATAAACGCAAGCGCGATGCCGACCGAGCCGAAAAACGCCAGTGGCCGTTCGGCGCGGTAAAGTCTGAGCGCGGTCCACAATATGCGGAAGCCGTCGCGCCAGGTCGAGAGCTTCGACGCCGAACCGCTCAGCCGCGAATAATACGGCGTGGCGAACTCGTCGACCGGAAGTTGGAGCTCGAGCGCGTGCACGGTCAGCTCGGTCTCAATCTCGAAGCCGCCGGAAAGCACCGGGAACGACTTGACGAAGCGCCGCGAAAAAACCCGGTAGCCCGACAGGATGTCGGTGAACGCGCGGCCGAACATGTGGCTGACAAACCCGGTCAGCAGCAGGTTGCCGGCGCGATGGCCGCGGCGGTACGCCTTCTCGTCTCGCTCCACGCGGTTCGCCACCACCATATCCAGGTGGTCGTCGAGCAGCTTGGTGATCATCTTCGGTGCGCTCGGCGCGTCGTAGGTCGCGTCTCCGTCGACCAGCACGTAGACGTCCGCTTCGACGTCGTTGAACATGCGCCGCACCACGTAGCCCTTGCCTTGATGGGTTTCGCGGCGGACCACGGCGCCCGCGCCTCGCGCCGCCGCAACGGTGCCGTCGGTGGAATTGTTGTCGTAGACGTAGACGGTCGCCGCCGGCAGGGCCGCGCGGAAATCCGCGACCACTTTGGCGATCGCGTGCTCCTCATTGTAGCAGGGCACCAGCACCGCGATCTCGTAGCGGCCCACGGACGGGGCTTCGGCAAGGGTCTCGGCTAGGCTCTCGGCAAGGCTTCGGTTGCTTGACATTGCTCATCTCCGCCGCCACGTCCATATCGTGGATCGGCAGGTCGCGACCCCCTTAGTGTACACTTGCCGCGTTGCTATTACGTTTCCGTGTTCCCATCGCGCTGTGGAGAATTTTAGTGGCCGTTATCCTCCCCTTTGAAGGACCGCGCGAGCCCTCGATCGATCCCCTGGTGGACCTGGTTGCAACCGACATGGAGCGCGTCAACGCGACGATTCTGACGCGGACGGGCTCCGAAGTGACGATGATCCCGGAGGTCGCCAAGCACCTGATCAATTCGGGCGGCAAGCGGCTGCGGCCGATGCTGACACTCGCTCTGGCCCGGCTCACCGGCTATGGCGGCGACGGCCATATCAAGCTCGCGGCCGCGGTCGAATTCATGCATACCGCCACGCTCCTGCACGACGACGTGGTCGACGAGAGCGAGCTGCGCCGCGGACGGCTCGCCGCGCGCATGGTGTGGGGCAACGAAGCGAGCGTGCTGGTGGGCGATTTCCTGCTCGGCCAGGCGTTCAAGATGATGGTCGAGGTCGGCAGCCTCAAGGCGCTGGAAATCCTCTCATCGGCCGCCGCCGTCATCGCCGAGGGCGAGGTCATGCAGCTCGCCGCCGCCAAGAACACGTCCACCACGGAGGACGAGTACCTCGCTGTGATCCGCGCCAAGACCGCGGAGCTGTTCGCCGCCGCCTGCGAAGTCGGGCCGACGCTCACCGGCCGCAACAAGGCCGAGCAGGCCGCCTGCCGCTCGTTCGGCATGAACCTGGGAATCACCTTCCAGCTGGTCGACGACGTCCTCGACTACGGCGGCGCGGCGCAAAAACTCGGCAAGAACATCGGCGACGATTTTCGCGAAGGCAAGATCACGCTGCCGGTCGTGCTCGCCTTCCGCCGCGGCGGCGACGCCGAGCGCGAATTCTGGCGCCGGACGCTCGAGCGTGGCGACACCACCGATGCCGACCTCGAATACGCCATCGGGCTGATGGCCAAGCATCGAGCGCTCGAAGACACGCTCGGCCGCGCCCAGCATTACGGCGCCATGGCGCGCGACGCGCTCGCTCTGTTCCCCGATTCGCCGATGAAATCGGCGCTCGCCGAGACGGTGGACTTCTGCGTCGCGCGCACGCATTAGCGTGCAAAAATCAATTTGACTAAGACGAGCCGGCGCGCAGATTTTTAGCCGCCGAGGCGGCTCGCGCGCACCCACCAATGCGGGAATCTCTCGCTCAAGGTCTTGGCGGCGACGATCGCTGCGGCCGCGGAAGTGAACAGCGCAAAGCAGGTGGCCCCCGAGCCCGACATGCGCGCTACCCGGCGTCCGGAGAGAGCGCGCAACGCTTGCAGCGCCTGCGCGACCGCCGGCGCGAGCGCGATCGCGGAAAATTCGAGGTCGTTCGGTTGCCGCATGAGGAAGAGCAAAAGGTCTTCCCGCCGGCCGAGCGTCGCGATCACTGCCGGATCGCACTGGTCGTATTCGCCGACGGCCGGCGTCCAGCCGGCGAATACGGATTTGGTCGCCAGCGCCACGCCCGGATTGACCAGCACCGCCGGCAGCGGCGGCAGATCGAGCGGCTGCGAAAGCACCTCGCCGATCCCGCGCATGACGCGCGGGCGCGGATCGAGACAAACCGGGACGTCGGCGCCGGTCGCGCGCGCGGCTTCGAGGAGGCGCGGGTCGTCGCCCGCAATGCCGTTGACCTGTGCCAGCAATCGGAGCGCGGCGGCCGCATCGGCCGATCCGCCGCCGAGACCAGCGGCGACCGGCAGCCTCTTGTCGAGATCGAACGCGCCCAGCCGCAGCCCGGGACTGCGCGCGGCGAGCGCGCGCGCCGCCTTGAGCACCAGGTTGTCGGCCTCCGCCCCCGCCTGGGTGGCGGTCGGCCCGCGCACCGTGAGCGCCAGCTCTTCGCCCGGCGTGAAGCTCAGCGTGTCGCCGATGTCGGCGAACGCCACCAGGCTTTCGATCTCATGGTAACCGTCGGGGCGCCGGCCAAGCACCCGCAGTGTCAGATTGACTTTGGCCGGCGCGTTCTCGACGAGCGGAACGGTCGAGGACACCCCTCACCCGCCGTTGCCGCTCTTCTTCGTCTTGTCGACGTCGGCCGATGAAGACGTGTCGGGCGGCAGCCCGTCCTTGAGCTTCTTCTGCAGCGTGGCGAGTTCATCGGGGTCGGGCTTGAAGTCGACGGCCTGCGACCACTGGAAATGCGCCTCCAGCGTGCGGCCAACCCGCCAATAGGCGTCACCGAGGTGATCGTTGATGGTCGGATCGTCGGGCTTGAGCAGCACCGCACGCTCGAGGTTCTTCACCGCCTCGTCGTAGTTGCCGGTGCGGAAATAGGCCCAGCCCAGCGAGTCGACGATGTAGCCGTCATCCGGCCGTTGCTCGACGGCGCGGCGGATCATGTCCATCCCTTCGTCGAGATGCATGCCCTTATCGACCCACGAATAGCCGAGATAATTGAGCACCAGCGGCTGATCCGGAAACAGATCGAGCGCCTTCTTCATGTCGAGTTCGGCCTTCGGCCACTGATTGGAGCGCTCGTAGCAGATGCCGCGGAAATAGAAGATCACCCAGTTCGACTTTTCCGGGTGAGCGACCGTGTCAATCGCCTTGCCGTAGGTAGTGGCGCAGGACGTGAAGTCCTTGCGCTCACGCTCGATGTTGCCGAGCGCTATCAGCGCTTCGGTATCCTTGGGATCGTTGGCGAGAATATGATCGAGCCGCTTTTTCGCATCATCGGTCTGATCGAGTTCGTCGAGATCGATGGCAAGCTGGATTTGGGCGCTGTGGTAAAGCGGCGAAGAAGCTGGAATACGATCGTAGACCTTGACGGCCAGATCCGGCTTCTTGAGCGACTCGTAGAGGTCGGCAAGCGACAGCAAGGCCATGCCGTGCGTCGGCTCCAGATAAAGCGCGAGCCGCAGATAGACGAGACCCAGATCCTCGCCGCCGCGACGCCCGATCGAGGCGCCGAGCCCGTAAAGCGCCTCGGCGGCGCCAGCTTGCGCGGAATCGATCAAAGGCGGCAGCTTCTCGCCGCTTGAGACCTGCGCCATCTCCTGTTTGATCACGGGGTGATCCGGCAGTTCCTTGTTGAAGTCCGTATAGACCTTCAGCGCCGCCTCCTTGCCGCCGTTGCGCGACAGGTAGCGGCCGTAGGCCTCCACGGTGCGCAGCGCCGTCGGGTCGGCCTTGTAGGCGCT
>DATJTL010000287.1:0-6879 GCA_035503415.1 Xanthobacteraceae bacterium | reverse complement strand
TGCAAGTTTCCTGCACGAGAGCATGGCGGCACCTCTGCTTCACGAAGGTTCTTGGGGAAAAAATGAGGATCCGACACCCCGGAGCCGATGTCCTTCCCATACCGCTAGCAAAACCGCCGCGGTTGCCGAAAGTTCCTGGCTACGTCCTGCCTTATTTGTGCGATTGCCGTATTCTCATTTTATGGCATTCATTTCATGGCCGCTTTTCGGCCATCGCGGATTAGCCGCACACATTAACGTGGAACATCGACTTTAGGCGTCGGACCCGGCTCTTCCGTCCACGGCGACAACCCGGAGCAGTTGTGCGTCTCACGCCCGCGCAAGCCGGAGACCGATGAGGCGGTCGAGTGCGGCATGGTCGGCGAGCAATGCGGAAGACGGGCCGGCATGGACGATACGGCCGCGTTCGATGACGAGCGCGGATTGCGTGAGCGAGAGCGCGACATCGGCGTGCTGCTCGACCAGGATGAAAGCGCCTTCGCCTTCGCTCGTCATGCGGCGGATCGCCAGGCTGAGTTCTTCGACCACAATTGGAGCAAGGCCTTCGAGCGGTTCGTCGAGCAACAGCAGCGCCGGATTGGTCATCAGCGCGCGCGCGATCGCCAGCATCTGCTGCTCGCCGCCGGATAGCTGATGACCGAGATTGCGCCTACGCTCGGCGAGGCGGGGGAAAAGATCGTAGACGGCCGCCAAGTCCCAGCGCCCGGCGCGTGCCGCCACGGTAAGGTTTTCCTCGACTGTCAGCGTGGAGAAAATCTCGCGTTCCTGCGCCACCCAGCCGATGCCGGCGCGGGCGCGGCTGTGCGGGGCCGCAGCGGTGATGTCGGCGCCGCGCCAAAGAATGCGGCCGCGGCCAATCTGGGTCATGCCCATGATGGTGAGCATGAGAGTGGATTTGCCGACGCCGTTGCGCCCCAAAACGGCAAGGCTGCCGCGCTCCGCCACCTCGAATGATACGCCGTCTAGCACAATGCCGGCGCCGTAGCCGGCGCGGATGTCGGTTAGCGCAAGCAGCGGCGCGGCGCAGTGTTCGGCCGCGTTAGACACGCAACGCTCCATGCCCCTTGCCGAGATAGACTGCGCGCACGCGCTCGTCGTCGGCGATTTCGGCCGGCGTTCCGTCCACCATCACGCGGCCACCAACCAGCACGATCACGCGCGAGGCGAAGCGGAACACCAATTCCATGTCATGCTCGATGAACAGCACGGTAATGTTGTTCGACAGTCCGGCGATGGCCTCGAACAAGTCCTTGCTCTCTTCGCGCGGTACGCCGGCGGCGGGCTCGTCAAGCAACAAGACCTTGGGCCGCGTCGCCAAAGCGAGCGCGATTTCGAGGAGCCGCTGCTGGCCATATGCGAGTTCGCGGGTCGGCCGGTGGCAGACGTCCGCCAGCGCCAGTGCTGAGAGAATGCCGTGCGCCTCGTCAATTTCTTCTACATAGGCGGTGAGCGAGCGCCAAAAGGTAGCGGCAACACGGCGGCGTTCGCACACCGCAAGCGTCACCGATTCGAGCGCGGTCAGGTGCGGAAACAGCGAATTGATCTGATAGGTGCGCACGAGTCCGCGCCGCACGCGCTCCTGCGGCGGCAGGGCGGTAATGTCATCGGGGCCGAGAAAGATACGGCCGGCGTCCGGCCGCAACATCCCGGTCAGCAGGTTGATCAGCGTGGTCTTGCCGGCGCCGTTCGGGCCGATCAGCGCGTAACGCACGCCCTGCGGCAGGTTGAGCTCGACGTCGGCGGCGACCACCAGCGAGCCGAAACTCTTGTTGATGCCGCGCGCTGAGAGCGCGTTGACATCGGCGCCGCTCGCGGTGAGGAGGCTTTCGCTCACGGCGTCTTCGTCCATTTCGTCTTGACGAAGTCGGCGATGCCCGCCAACCCGCCGAGAATGCCGTTCGGCAGGAACATCACCACAGCGATCAGCAAGAGCCCGATCCAGAAGTACCAATATTGCGGGTTCAATCCGGAAAACTGGTCGCGCGCGACCATATACACGGCGGCGCCGATGAGGCCGCCATAGAGCTTGCCGGTGCCGCCAACGATCAGCATCACCAGAACGTCGGCCGAGCGTTGAAAGCCCAGGGCCTCGAGCGAAACGGTCTCCGTCGATTGCGTGAGGATGGCGCCGGCGATACCGGCGATGATGGCGGCGATGGTGTAGATGGTGCGAATGTGCGAGTGCGTCGGCGCGCCGATCGCCGGCATGCGCGTGCCGTTCTCGCGGATGCCGCGCAGCGCCAGACCGAACGGCGAATGAATGATGCGCCGTGCTACAAGAAAGATGAGAAACAATACGGCGAGCGCGTAGGCGTAGGCAGTATAGCCGTAAAGATCGAATTCGAATTTGCCGAAGATCGGCCAGGTATGAACGCCCTGCAGACCGTTGAAGCCGCCAGTGAGCCAGCCTGCGCTGTTCGCCGCCTCCTGCAGCAGAAGTCCAAACCCAAGCGTGATCATGATCAGCGCCAAATGACGAAAGCGGGCGATGACAAAGCTCGTGACGTACCCGACGACGCCGGTGACGGCGCCGGCGACCACGAGCCCCGTCAACGGCTCGCCCCAACCCCACACCGAGAGCAGGCCCGCCGTATAGGCGCCGACGCCGAAATAGGCGGCGTGGCCGAGGGATACAATGCCGGAAAAACCGAGAATGAGATCGAGCGAGAGCGCGAAGAGTGCCGAAATCGCTACTTGGCTCGCCAGCACCAGATAGTCAGGTGTGAGCACGAACGGCAGCAGTGTGGCCAGCCAAAATGCAATTTCGGCCCAGTGCCAGCGGCCTTGGGCTCGAAGAAACGCCAGCGGCGCGGTAGGCGCGGCCGCGCTGGCCGGAGCCGCGATGGTGTCGCTGCTCACGTCTATCGCCTCCCGAACAGTCCGCTCGGCCGCCACATGATCACGACCAGCATCACCAGATAGATCAGCACGGAGCCAAATGCGGGGACGTAATACTTGCCGGCCATGTCGGCGACACCGAGCAGCATGGCGGCGACGAACGATCCGGCGATCGAGCCCAAGCCGCCGACCGAAACGACGATGAGAACGTAGATCAAATAAGTCAACGCGAACGATGGGTCGAGGCCGAGCATGGCGATGGCAAGTCCGCCGCCCAATCCGGCAAGTCCGCCGCCGAGCGCGAAGGTGATGGCAAACAGCGTATCGACGTCGATGCCGAGCCCGCGAGCCATGCGCTGGTTGTTCACCGCCGCCCGCACCTGCGCGCCGAAGCGAGTCCATTCCAGCGTGACGACGAGCAGGATCGTGATCAACGCCGCAGCAACGATCAGGAACAGCCGGTATATGGCGAAATCGAGCCCCAGGAAGGTGATGGAGCCTTGCAGATAGGATGGCAATTGCATCGGCTGCTGGTCGGTCCCGTAGATATAGGCCGCCGCCGCCACGGAGACGAAGACAATGCCGATGGTGAGGACGCACTGGTTGAGTTCGCTGGCGTTATAAAAACGCCGGAAGAAGATGCGCTCTAGCACGACGCTCGCGGCGGCGCCGGCGATGAACGCGGCCGGCAAGGTGGCGAAGAATGGCCAGTGGAGCGCGTTCATCAGGGTGACGGTGACGTAACCGCCGAGCATGGCGAAGCTGCAGTGCGCCAGGTTGACGAAATTCATCATCCCGAGCGTCACTGACAGCCCGACCGACATGAGAAACAGGAGCATCCCGTAGGCAACGCCATCGAACAGAACGCCAAAGACAGGAGGCATGGCGCTTTCAGCCTAGGGATCGATTGCGGTACTAGCGCGTAAGCAGGTTTGCGCTACTTTTTCGCTCCATGCGCCGGATCTTTGACGTTGGGTACGGCATCGATCTCGACGTTGCGCAGCTCGTTGCCGACCTTTTCGACGCGGCGGATATAGACCGTCTGGACGATGTCGCGCGTTTCCGGATCGATCATGATCGGGCCGCGCGGGCTTTCCCAGCTCAAACCCTTGGCGGCGGCGATGAGTGAATCGCCGTCGGCCTTGCCGCCGGTCTTTTCCAGCGCCGCATAGATCAGATGGGCGCCGTCGTAGCCCCCGATAGAGAAGAAGTCGGGATTGCGATGGAATTCGTCGTTGTAGGCTTTGACGAACGCCAGGTTCATCGGCGACTGATGATTATAGTCGTAGTCGGACACCGTGATCATGCCGACCGCGATGTTCCCCATGCTCTTGAGCGCCGTCTCGGAGGCGAGCGCGTCCTGGCCCAGGATCTTGATCTTGTTGGGGTCGATGCCGCGTTCGGCCAAGGCTTTGCCGACGGCTGCCGGCTGCGCCCCGCCGGGGATCCAGATGTAGATCGCATCAGGAGTCTTGTCTTTGGCCGCCTGGATGAATGCGGAGAAGTCGGGATTGGCCACCGGAAAGCGTACCGAGCCGATGACCTGCCCGCCGCCGTCCTTGAAGCCCTTCTGGAACCAGGTCTCGGCGTCGATCCCCGGGCCGTAATCGGAGACCATCGTGTAGATCGTCTTGATGCCGTTCTTGGCGGCCCACTGGCCGAGCGTATAGTTCAACTGCGGCGTGGTCGACGAGGTGCGGGCGATGTAGGGCGATTTCTCGGTGATAATCGAGGTCGCCGCGTTCATCACCACCATGAACTTCTTGGCTTGCGCAGACACGTCCGCCGCCGCCAGCGCGTTCGGAGTGAGCGAGAAGCCGCCGAGAATATCGGCGTGGTCGCGCACGATCACCTCTTGTGACAGCCGCTTGGCGAGGTCGGGCGCGATGCCGCCGGTATCCTTGCGGATGATCTCGATCTTTCTGCCGGCGACGGTCGCACCGTGCTGCTTGATGTACAATTCGACGCCGTGGTCGATCTGCGCGCCAGTGTCGGCGAATTGACCGGAATACTCGCTGACCATACCGATTTTGACTGATTCCTGCGCCCTGGCTGCGCCGGCGCCAAGCCAAGCCAGCGCCACCGCAGCAACTCCGCACAGCAGTTTTTGCATCGCTCCCTCCCGGTTCTTGTAAAGCTCGAGGCCTTCTCGCCGTCTATCCTCCTTCAGGTCGCCGGGAAGTGCAACGTGCATGCTCGAGCCTGATTGCAGGTGGGATGCGGCCCGTACCCGATCTTGTCTCGCGCGCCTATCGCCTGTTGAATGGGCGACCGAGAAATTGCGAGCCGAGGCATGGAGCAGAGACAAAAGACCGCCGGCACGGTCGACGAGGGCGAAGTCGCCCATTTCTCCCGGCTTGCCGGCCAATGGTGGGACCCGAACGGACCTTGGGCGACGCTGCACCGGTTCAATCCGGTGCGCCTCGGCTACATTCGCGACCGGGCGGCCGGACATTTTGGCCGCGATCCGGCGCGTCTCGACAGCCTGGCGGGCTTGCGCATTCTCGACATCGGCTGCGGCGGCGGAGTTCTGTCCGAGCCATTAGCCCGGCTCGGAGCCACCGTCGTCGGCGCCGATCCGGTGGAGAGCAACATTGCGGCGGCGAAGGTTCATGCTGCGCAGGCGGGGCTTTCCATCGATTACCGGTGCACCACCGCCGAAGCGCTGGCCGAGGCAGGCGAAGCCTTCGACATCGTGCTTGCCATGGAAGTCATCGAGCACGTTGCCGATTTCCGGCTGTTCGTCGAGGCTTCCGCCGCGCTGGTGAAGCCGGGCGGTCTGATGTTCGTCGCCACGCTCAACCGCACCATCAAGAGCTTCGCGCTCGCGATTGTCGGCGCCGAGTACATTTTGCGCTGGATACCGCGCGGCACCCATCAGTGGGACAAATTCATCACCCCTGACGAGCTCGAAGTCGCGCTCGAGCAAAGCGGTCTGCGGGTGATCGACGAAGCGGGTGTGATCTACAATCTGTTCGCTGACCGTTTCCAGATCTCCACCGACATGGACGCCAATTACATGGTTGTTGCAGAGAAGGCCGCGTGATCGTCGCTGGCTGGCTGTGGGCGGTCTTCACGATCGTCGCCGCGTTCTTCCAAACGCTGCGCAACGCGATGCAGCGTGAACTTACTGGAGGGCTCGGCACGGTCGGCGCGACGCACGTCCGATTTCTGTTCGGCTTTCCGTTCGCACTGATTTTTCTCCTCGGTCTGGCGCTCGGCACCGACATTCCGTTGCCGCGGCCGGGCCTGGAATTCTGGCCGTGGGTGATCGACGGCGCTATGGCGCAGGTCGCCGCCACGGCGCTGATGCTGCTTGCGATGGGTGAGCGCTCGTTCGTCGTCACCATCGCCTATCTGAAGACCGAGCCCATCCAGGTCGCGATCTTCGGTCTCATCTTCCTTGGTGACCGTGTCAGCCTGCCGATGATGGCGGCGATTCTGATCGCCACTGCCGGCGTCCTGGTCATGTCGACCAAACCGGGCGGCATGGTCGGCAGTTGGCGGCCGACGCTGATCGGCCTTGCATCAGGGGGCATGTTCGCGCTGTCGGCGGTTGGTTACCGCGGCGCGATCCTCGGTCTGCATCTGCGCAATTTCGTCATGGCCGCCACGTTCACGCTGCTGATCGGCCTGTTCATGCAGGCGGTCGTGCTGTCGATCTATCTCATGCTGCGCAAGCCGGCCGTGATGCTGGCGATCGCGCGCGCCTGGAAGCGGTCGCTGTTCGCCGGCTTCATGGGCGCGCTTGCCTCGCAATTCTGGTTTCTCGCCTTCGCGCTCGCCACCGCCGCGAGCGTGCGTACGCTTGCGCTTGTCGAGGTGCTGTTCGCCCAACTCGTCGCGCGCTTTGCCTTTGGGCAGAAAACCAGCGCGCGTGAGGCGCTCGGCATGGTGCTTGTTGTTGCCGGTGTCGCGCTCTTGATTTTCGAGTACTGAACGTCAGTTATGATCGTCCGGCAGGATCGGCAGCGGATGAAATTCGATGCCTTCCTCGTGCAGCGCCTTGGCATCCTCGGGCGTGGCTTCGCCGTAGATCGA
>DATJTL010000286.1:0-23162 GCA_035503415.1 Xanthobacteraceae bacterium | reverse complement strand
CCCTGGATATGGCTGTTGTCGAACACCTCGATGCGCCGCGGCGCGCGCGGCAGGCCGAAGGTTTCGGCAAGCTGTTGCAGCAGCCTTTGCTGCGAGGAGGTTTCCGCGAGCTTTCTACCGAGCGCCTCGCGCGCATTGGCGAGCGCATGGTCGACCAGATCCTTCTTTTCGCCGCGCCGCGGCAGCGAAACCTCGACCTTCCGCCCGCTTTTGGTGCTCATCGCCTCGGCAATCAATCCTGCGTCGTCGATCGGATGCGAGATCAGGATCAGCCGCGGCGGCGGCCGGTCGTCATAGAACTGCGCGAGAAAGGCCGAGAGCACTTCGCTCGGCCCGAGCGAACGGTCGGCCTTGGGAAAATAGGCGCGATTGCCCCAGTTCTGCCCGGTGCGGAAGAAGAACACCTCGACGCAGGAGAAGCCGCCCTGCTGATGCACGGCGAAGACGTCGGCCTCCTCGACGCCGCGCGGATTGACGCCCTGGTGCGACTGGATCGCCGACAGCGCCGCCAGCCGGTCGCGATAGATGGCGGCACGTTCGAAGTCGAGCGCCGTCGAAGCATTTTCCATCTCGCCCGCCAGCTCGTCCTTCACGCTCTTGCTGCGGCCGGAGAGAAACGCATTGGCCTCACGCACCAGCGCAGAATAGTCGGCAAAATCGATCTCGCGCGTGCACGGCGCCGAGCAGCGCTTGATCTGATAGAGCAGGCAAGGCCGCGTGCGGCTCTCGAAGAAGGGATCGCTGCACGAGCGCAGCAGGAATGCGCGCTGCAGCGCGTTGATGGTGCGGTTGACCGCCCAGACCGAGGCGAACGGCCCATAATAGTGGCCCGGCCGGCTGTGCGCGCCGCGGTGCTTGAGGATTTGCGGCGCCCAGTGGTCGGTCGTGATCAGGATATAGGGGAAGGATTTGTCGTCCCGCAGCACCACATTGAATCGCGGCCGCAGCCGCTTGATCAGATTTGCCTCTAGAAGCAGCGCCTCGGTTTCGGTGCGGGTGACGACGAATTCGAGCGTGCGGGTGGAGGCAATCATCCGCTCGATGCGGGTGTCGTGACCGGTCGGCCGCGCATAGGAGGCGATGCGTTTCCTGATGTTCTTGGCCTTGCCGACATAGAGTACGTCGCCGCGCGTATCGATCATCCGGTAGACGCCCGGCCGCGACGGCGCGAGCTTGGCATAATGAACGATGGCGGCGCGGCCTTCGGCCAGCGACGTTTCGTCAGCCTCGGCGGCACCCTGCAAGGCGTCCGCCGAGTCCGGCTCCGGCAACGATTGTTCTTCGTCCTCCGCGGCAATTCCCGCGGTTTCGGAAAGTTCTTCAGGCGAGACGTCCGGCTCGCTCTGGGTCTTCGGTGTGCTCATGCGCAGTCGGTTAAGGCAAAAGGTTCTGCCAGGGTCTCGGTCGGCGAGCGGGTAGCTATCAGCTCATGCAGCGGAACTCGCAGTGGAACTTGCACTGGAACTCGCTAAGCGTTGGGCAGATTGCCGCGACCTTCACTGCCAATTTATGCGCCCAGGGTGCATGATTCGAGGCTCGACTTGCGGACAGAAGGGCGGGCGGCTTGGTAGCGCAGGGGACTCTTGCATGACCTCCACCTTGGCGCCTCGCCGGCCGCAACGCTCGCCCTGCCGCTCGCCGCGACACGCGGCCGGTCCCCTTCCGTAGGGTCAAAGTAAAAAGACTTTCCCGATTTAGATTTCGTTAACTTTAATAACTTGGAACTACTTTGTCATTTAGCAACGTTTAACTTTGCCCTCACCATAACTTAAGGCGCGAGACGGACTGACTTACCGAATTCTCTCGGCATCACCGCGGTCCGTCCTCTTCCACTACGGTTCGACTGACGTTTGCGGAGGCCTTCATGCGGAGATTCCATCAGGCAGCTCTCGGCATCGCATTTGGCGCGGCTAGCGCCGTTGCGATGAGCGGTCTGGCCATTGCCGCCGACCTGCCGGGCGGCCCCTACTACACGACCCCGGAGCCGCTTTCTGTCTACAGCTGGGCGGGCCCCTATCTGGGGGCGACGCTGGGCTACGAGTGGGGCGGCGTGGACAACAGCCTGACCCATCCGTCAGGCATCGCCGGTGGCGTCGAGGCCGGCTACAACTGGCAGCGCGGCGCGTTTGTTTTCGGCGGCGAGACTGACATCCAGCTCTCCGGGGCGGATGACACGATGTCGCCCTACGAGTTCTCCAATCCCTGGTTCGGCACAGTCCGCGGCCGTGCCGGCGTCTCTTTAAATAACGTCCTAGTCTACGGCACCGCCGGCCTAGCCTACGGCAATCTGCGCGCCGACACCTTCAATCTGACCGAGTCTCATACCGACCTCGGCTGGGTGGCCGGGGCCGGCGTCGAAGTCGGGTTCACCCCGCACTGGTCGGCCAAGGCCGAGTGGCTCTATCTCGACCTCGCGGACAGTAACTTCTCGGTGACCGGCAACAATAACGGGCTTGCGGCCGATCTCCTGCGCATGGGCGTAAACTACCATTTCTAAACGGTTTCCCCCGGCTATCAGCCGGGGGGTTCACGCGATCCGCGAAGGACGTAGCGTTGCAATTCGCCGTTGCTTGACCCCGACGGTATCCCCTGCCAAACATTAGCAGATTTTTTACCATCTTTTGGTCTCGCGTAAGACATAATTAGCTTAAACTGTGACCGCAATCAGTCTAATCTCGCCACATTGTCGTCAAGAATTAGAATAGGCGTGTGGCTTTTCTGCACTAGACGCTAGAGCGATCGCGAATACTATGCGGCCACCTACGAGTTAATGGAGGCCTGAAATGAAGCGAGTTATCCTTGCGTGCGCCGGCGTTCTGGCGCTTAGCGGTGTGGCCGCAGCGGCGGACCTGCCGCCGGCACCCGGCCCTGCTCCCTATTACAAGGCGCCGGCCTATCTGCCGGGCTATAACTGGAGCGGGTTCTATCTTGGCATCAACGGCGGCGGCGCCTGGGGAGACTCGAACTGGACCACTCCAGGAAGAGTAAATACCTCCGGCGGACTGGTCGGCGGCACTATCGGCTACAATTATCAGATCAACCAGGCGGTGCTCGGCGTCGAAGGCGATATCGACTGGGCCGACATCAACGGCACCCTCACCAACACCGCCTGCCCGGTCGGCTGCAAAACCACCGACTCGTGGCTTTCGACGGTACGTGGCCGACTCGGTTACGCGGCTGACCGGTTCATGCCCTACGTGACCGGTGGTCTCGCGGTCGGCAATATCGAGGCATCGATACCAGGCCTCGCCAGCACCAACACGACCAACGCTGGTTGGACCCTTGGCGGCGGCATTGAATTCGCCATCGCCGGCCATTGGACCGCCAAGGCCGAGTACCTCTACGTCGACCTCGGCAATACCAACGTCCCGGTCACCGGGGGTCCTGCTCAAAACGTCTCGTTCAAAGCGAACGTTTTCCGCGGCGGCGTCAACTATCGCTTCTAACGCGCGCTGCGATCCTCCCAAACTATTTCCCCCGGGGCGCGAGCCCCGGGGTTTTTTGTTGCCTGCTTGCCGCAGCTTGACGAAATCACCCTGCCGGCTTGGTCGCCGCAAAGGCCGGCACGCGCGCGGCAAAATTGTCGAGCCAGGCGACGAGCCGCGGGTGCTCGCTGCGCCAGGCACCGCCGAAACGGAAGTCGCGATAGCCGAGCGCACAGGCGAGCGCTATCTGCCCGACATTGGGGACCGGGTCGAGCGGCGGCGCCGCCGCTTCCAAAACGGCGAGCGCGCGGGACACCTTGCCGGCCTGCAGATCGAGCCATTTGGGCTCATGCATTTCCGGTTTGCGGTAGCGGCTTTCGTAGACGGTGAGAACCGAGGCATCGAGGATGCCGTCGCTCAAAGCTTGCAGACGCAGCGCGTCGAGCCGCTGCTTCGATGCACGCGGCACGATCTTGCCGCCGCCTGCGCGCTCGTCGAGATAATCCAGAATGACACGCGAATCGTAGATCGCGCTGCCGTCCTCGACGATCAGCACAGGAATTTTGCCCAATGGATTTATCTTGCGCACCGGATCGTTCGAATCGGTCGTGTCGGTGCGCTCGAGGGTGACGTCGGCCTCGAAGCCAAGCAGCGCAACCGCGATCCGCACCTTGCGGACAAACGGCGAGGACGGAGAAAAACGCAAAATCATCATCGCATCACCATGATTGGAGTGTTTGTGGAGCCAGGATTTGGCCTAGAAGAGTTCGGCGGGGTCGGCCGGAGCAGAGAATGCACCGCCGATGCCGCGCCTTGCGACGCAGCGACATCTGATAGAACGCTCCGAATTACGCTATGCGCAATTCGTCTGCGACATCAGCCGGTGACGACGAGATTGACTGCCTTAGGGCCTTTGCCCTTCTTGTCCGGTTCGACGTCGAAACTGATCCGCTGTCCTTCCGCCAGCGCCTTCAGTCCCGCACGCTCAACGGCGGTGATGTGCACGAACACATCGCGGCCACCATCGTCCGGCTTGATGAAACCGTAGCCGCGCTCACCGTTGAAGAACTTCACTATCCCCTGCATCGCCATTGAGCGACTCCTTCCCCGCGGTTGCTTCGCCGCCGGCCCCCACGGCGCGACGGCTCGGCTGGACATTCACAACGGGAAAGAACGTCGGCCCCAAAAGACCTCAGTCACTCCGCCGGCCCCCACAGGAGGCGGAACGTCTAAGCCAGCAACAATCTGGGCCTCAAAGTTAAACCAATTTTAACCTGTGGAAAAGTGGTCAATTACGCGTTTTGGGCGAGCCAGTCGACGCGTTGCGATGCCCTTTCGGCCTGCGGTGCCAGAACCTGCGCGAGCGCCGGCAGCACTATTCGTAACTCCGCCTCAAGGGTGAAGGGCGGATTGACCAGGATCAGCCCCGAACCTGCGAGCCCACCGTCGGCGCGCGGCGGATGCAGCAGCACCTCGCAGCGCAATACCTTTGCAATGCCGAGCCTTTGCAGACGCCGCGCCAGCGCATCAGGCGCTTCGCGGGTCTTAATGGGATACCACAACATGTAGATCCCGGTCGGCCATTTGCGGTGGGCTGCCGCCAACTCCTCGGAAAGGCGCGAGAATTCGTTTGGTTGCTCGAACGGCGGATCGACGAGGACGAGACCACGCCGCTCTTTTGGCGGCACATAGGCGCCGATCGCGGTCCAACCGTCGATCGCCAGCGCCTTGGCGCGGCGGTCCCCGCGCACGGTTGCGGTGAGCATCGCGGCCGCCCGCGGCTCCAGCTCGCAGGCGACGAGCCGGTCTTGCGGGCGGATCAGCTTTTGCACGATCAGCGGGGATCCCGGATAGGTCCGCAAAGCTCCGACCGGATTGCAGGCGGCAACCGCATCCCAGTAGGGGGCAAGCAGCTCGCCAACCTGCCCCTGCCGCAGTGCCGGCTCGGTCCAAACGCGCGCAATTCCCTCGCGCCACTCCCCGCTGCGGCTCGGCTCGTCGGCAAAGAGATCGTATCGGCCGGCTCCGGCATGGCTGTCGATGACCCGGAACGCCGCCGGCTTTTGCTGGAGATAAACCAGGATGCGGGTCAGTACCGCGTGCTTGTGCACGTCGGCGAAATTGCCGGCATGGAAGGCGTGCTGATAATTCATCGCGGCGGCCTAATAGAGCAAAATCGCCGCGGCGGCATCACCAACCGGCGTCGCTTCTGCCAGTCACTGCGGCCGCCGACGGATCAGCGGCGGCCGCCCGAGGCCGCACCGGTTGTGGTCCCGCGCGGTGGCGGCACCAGTACCTGATCGCGCCGGCAACTGCGCGCAACGATGTGTGCAGGACAGGCGCGGAATTTCAGGTCCTTGGAGAGACAGAGCCGGACTTCGGAAAGCCGCTCGGCCTCGCATTCCACCGCCATGTCGTCTCGCCCCAGGGCGGGATTGGCCTTGATGAACGCCTCCTCCACCGCAGCCGGGCTGATTTTGAACGGCTGGCGCGGATCGAGAAATTGCGCGGGGAGATTCACCGCGCTGCGCGCCTCGCGCACGGTGTCGAAATAATTGCGTGGCGAGAGCCCCGAACAGGTTCCGTGCCGGTCCCATTCGTCGAATACGAGCCGCGGCGACGGCATCAGATCAAGCATGGATGTCATTATCGCGCGATTGAGCCGCGGCGCTGGCACCTCGCAATTTTCCGGGAAGCCGTTGTCGTATTGCGGCCATAAGCCGTGGACGACGAATCCGAAAGCATTCGTGCGGCACTGGAGTCCGCGAGTAGCTCGCGAAGGCCAACGCTCAGCCATGGTCGCGCAGAACGACGGCGACCAGGACAATGCCAGGACGTAGAAATCGAATTGTTGACGCCGCGGCTGTTGCGCGGCCTGCGCCAGTGCCGCACTTGCCAACATCGCAAGCAGGCAGTGAGCAAGCAGCCAACGAATGACGGAACGTACCATCGTCAACTCGATATCTATTTGAGCACGATCCCGAATGGTGCGCACCAGCGTTCGGAAGTGATCATGCACCGCCAATGAGCCAGAGAGAACGACAATGCAAGAGCATGAGAATTCAAGGGGAAGGCTTCTCGGGCTCTTCGGCACTCCAAACGATTGCGCGCCAGCGTAGGGATCGAAACATATTATGGACAAAGAACGGACCGCTTGCGGTCCCGATGTTCAGCCGCCGCAAGCCTCGGGTGGGGCGGCGTGCAGACCCATCTTGCACATGTTTTGCGCACACGCCTTGCGCATATCGACCGCCACCCTAATAATAAGGCAAGGATAACGGGGCCCGGGCGCGCACGGGATTTCCGCGGCCAATGCCGCCGCTTCAGCGTGATGAAAGGGCGCGGCATGGCCGTCTACGGGTTGTTCAAGAATAAAGCGTTCGAGCCGGATGCGATCGCGGCGATGACGCGCGCTCATGCCGATGTGTGCCGCGCGCTTGGGCTCGGAAGCCGGGACCGGCCCGCCGCCGATGCTGTTGCCAAGAAAGTGATCGAATTTGCCCAGCGCGGCGAACGCGACCCGGTTCGTCTGCGCGAAAACGTGTTGCAGGCTCTGCGCACCGAACCGGAACTGGGCGAGCATTGCGCGCCGCCACTTTCAACCTGATTGAGCCCAGCTACCGCGCGCAGCACGGCGATGCTCCGTGGCGAGACCGCGGCGCGGGCCGTCGCATACTGACGGACGATCCTGCGGCGCTTTCACGCCGGAAGAAACTCGCCGGCCTTTTCACCCTGGAAGAAACTCGTCGCGGCGCGCGGCCAAAGATCGCCGAATTTTAGGATCACGACTACGCCTGCGCGTTAGGTGCGCGGGGGTGGCCACAGGCTGGCCGATCGGCTAGCGGGCGGCGTCAGGGTTACACGATGAAAATCGGGACATTCACGGTTCTGGCTTCAACCATCGCATTCGTGCTGTTGACAGCGGGCGCGCAAGCGCAAGATGTCGGCGGCATGGGCGGTGGCTTTGGCGGACGCCATTCCAAGCAGGCAAAGACCGAGAAGGTGCAGACTCCAAAGCCGAAGGTCGACGAGAAAGCCTACAACGCCGCGCTTAACCAATTGCCGGACAAGAAATTCGACGCCTGGAACGGCGTCCACTGACGCGCGATCACGGCCGGGCGGCGCGGCAGCGCGGATTATACGCCCACTCGCGGTCAAGGCCGACGACACAGTAATTGACGCCCCAGCCCATCCCGATCATCCCGGTACCGGAAGCGATCGAATAATAGATCTGGTGGCGTCGCCCGTCATTGATCAGCGCGGTGCCGCTGCAGAAGCGACGCGGAATCGACTGCGCTGCCCAAGGCAGGTAAGCGGTTTCGTGGATATCCTCGATGCCGACGATTGCCAGCTCTGAGTTCCAGAACCGAGATTCCGTGGTGTGGAATCTGTGCATGATCTCGACCAGCGCCGGCGTCGAGTCGCACGCCGGCATATCGCGGCTGTAATTCGGGCCGGATAGCCAGAAATTCTTTTCGAAGAAATTTGCCGCCCGCGCCGGTGAGAGCCAACCGGCGCAAGCCGCTAAGGCGAGCAACAAGCTGAGCACCGCGCACGCAACGCGACTGGACATGGGACATCCCCCGAACGGCGTAACCGTGCCGCGCCGGCCCGTTGCGGTCAAGCTCAGCGGCGGTCGTACCGGAATGAACGCCAGCTCCGTGACAATCCTGCCACGCCGCTCCCCGCAGGCTGCCAGTGGTGAGCACCACCAGCGGCTAGATCGACTTTCTATCCACAGAAATCTCCTACGAGAGCGGAGTTGATCACAACTTCTCTTGCAACCGCGGGCGCAACTTATCAGCCGCATGATACCATTTTCACGCGTGGCGCCGTGCGATTCGCGAAGCGGCGCCCGACGGAGACGGGCAATGGCCCAGATTCACCGGCTCGCTAGTCCCGAGCCGGCGTTCGGATTGCAGGCCGCAGGCCGCCTGATGCTCAACGCATTAGCGCCCTGGGTGCGGGACCTCTCCCTTCTGGTGGAAAGCGTCGAGGCGATGCGTCCGCCCGGCGCCCTGCCGGATTGGCAACCGGGGGCGGTCGTACGGCTGCCCTACTCGAAAAAAATCTGCAGCGACGGCCATGTTGTCTGCGGTCAGGCGCTCATGGCTTTGGCCGATACGGCCATGATGCTCGCCTGCTCGGCGGCATGGAACGGCTACCGGCCGATGAGCACAATCGACCAGACCACACATTTCTTGCGGCCGGTGAACTTCGACGTCGTCGCCGACGCCCGCGTCGTGCGTATCGGGAGCAACACCAGCTTCGCGCGGGTGATGATGCTCAACGCCGCCGACAAGCGGCCGGTCGGGATGGTCGCCAGCGCCTACTCGATGCAGTGATAGCGCCTTACCGGCGTCGCGGGTGCGTCGATGCGTCGGCCGCTTTTATTTCCTCCGGCGAAGCTCTAAGCTTGAATGCATTGCGTGCTGGAGGCGTTGATATGCGTTGCGCTGCTGCGATCATCATTGCTTCGCTCGTTGCACTTGCGCTTGGTGCCGGCGTGGCAAACGCCGCCTTCGGTGGGCCGGGTCCGGGGATCACCGGCAACAATACCGGCGGCATCATCCCCTACTCGCCCGACATCAAACACGTCTATCGGCAAATGGCGGCCGATTATTGCGCGAGCTGGGGGCGGCTGTCGCATGTGACCAGCGTTCACCGCCGCTACGGCGAGTACATCAGCTTCGTCTGCATCGATAAGCCGTGGGTGATTCACTGACGTCAGTCAGCTTTCGTCCGTCCGCCAATCCCCGCATACCGCTTGAACCAGCGCCAGCGCGGCGACCGCCGCAGTGTCCGCCCGCAGGATGCGCGGGCCGAGCGCAAGCCGCACGACATTCGGCATTTTGAGGAGCATCGCCCGCTCGTCCGCGGCGAAGCCGCCCTCGGGACCGATCAGCACGGACAGCGGCGAATTCGCCGGCACCTTGGCCAGCGCCGCAACCGGATCGGCGACTTCGGCGTCCTCGTCGCAGAAGATGAGGCAGCGGTGAGCCCCGTGCGCGGACAGAACGCCGAATAAAGCCATCGGCTCGGCGATCTCCGGCAAATTGATGATGCCGCATTGCTCGGCGGCCTCGATGCAGTTCGCGCGCATGCGCTCGGTATTGATGCGCGCAACCTGCCCGTGGCGCGTAAGCACCGGCTGCAAAAGCGACGCGCCCATCTCGACCGCCTTCTGCACCATGTAGTCGAGCCGCGCGGCTTTCAGGGGTGCGAACAGGTAGTGCAGGTCGGCGGCAGCGGTCTGGTCACGCAGTTTGGCGCCAACATGCAGCCAAGCCCCGCGCTTCTCCGTCTCGATGGCCGCCTCCCATTCGCCATCGCGGCCGTTGAAAACGAGGATGCGGTTGCCAGTCTGCAGCCGAAGCACATGGGTCAGGTAATGCGCCTTGGAGCGGTCGAGCGCCAATGCGGCGCCTTCGGCGAGCGGCGCCTCGACGTGGAGGCGGGTCTTACGAAAGTCATAGCCGGACATCGGCGCTCCTTAAGCCGGTCGAGGGCAAGCGGTTAATCGGCGTTAATTCCGCCTTAACCCGCCTGCCGGCCGGGCGCCAGCGCCATACCTTCGCCATGGTACGCATCGTCGCATCCCGAGAGCGTGCCGTCTTTGCCCACGTGTCGCCGAATTCAACGGGTCTATTATTGCCGCCTGGATTCGGGCACCTTACGGACCAAGGGGAACGGGAAAGGACGCGACATGAAGCCGAGTGTCGCCAAGTTGAGCATTGCAATGGCGCTGGCGCTGACCGCAGGCGCCGCGGGAATAACCAAAGCATCCGCACAGGCGATGCAGTCGCCGTCGCCGTGTGACGGCTTTATCCCGTTGCGCGACGATGCAAAGCAAAAAGCCGAGTTGATCATGGCCGCCGAGAAGCGGCACGCCGACCCGAAGGAACTGTGCACGATCGTGTCACGTTTCTACATTGCCGAAGGCGCCGCGCTGAAGTTCCTAGAGTCGAACAAGACGTGGTGCGGTATCCCCGAGCAGGCAATTACTGGGGCCAAGGCGACCCACGAAAAGACCCTGAGATTCCGCGACATGGTCTGCAACGCTGGTGCACAGCGACGCGTGCCGACGCTTAGTGACGCCATCGGCGTGCCCACGCTCGATACGGCGAAGAATACCAAGACCAACACCGGAACCTTCAACACGCTGACCGGCAATCCGCTGGCCAAATAATAATGAGCAGGCCGTCCGGCTCAGTTGCGGATGCGACCGGCAACTGGGTCGACACGCGGGCGCCGGCTTTTCTGCGGCCCTATTTGCGGCTTTCGCGGCTCGACCGGCCGATTGGCTCCTGGCTTCTGCTCATTCCCTGCTGGTGGTCCTTGGCACTCGCGGCAATCGCCGCCGGCGCGCGGGCGCCGAGTGTTGCCCATATCGTGCTGTTCTTCATCGGCGCCTTCGCCATGCGGGGCGCCGGCTGCACTTGGAACGACATCGTCGACCGCGATCTTGACGCCGCCGTCGAGCGCACACGCTCGCGGCCGATCCCTTCCGGCCAAGTCAGCGTTGCGCGGGCGGCAATGTTCCTCGTCGCGCAGGCGCTGGTCGGTTTGGCGGTGCTGCTCTCATTTAACTTGTTCGCCGTCGGGCTGGGCATTGCTTCGCTCGTCATCGTGGCGGTCTATCCGTTCATGAAGCGCATCACCTATTGGCCGCAGATCGTGCTCGGCCTCGCATTCTCGTGGGGCGCGCTGATGGGCTGGGCGGCCGCGTTCGGCGGTCTGGCACTGCCGCCGCTTCTGCTCTACGCCGGTTCGATCTCGTGGGTGATCGGTTACGACACGATCTACGCCCATCAGGACCGCGAGGACGATGCGCTCATCGGCATCAAATCCACCGCATTGCTGTTTCGTGAACGGACCAAGCCGATGCTGGCCGCGTTCTACGCGCTTGCGGTCATTCTGCTTGGCGCGGCGGGATTTTTTGCCGGCGGCGGCATCGTCTTTGCGTTCGGGCTTTGCGCTTTCGCCGCCCACCTCGGCTGGCAGATCGCGCGGCTTAACATTGCCGATCCCGACAATTGCCTCGCGGTGTTCAAATCCGATCGTGACGCCGGCTTGATCCTGTTCGCCGGCCTTCTTCTCGACGCCGCGCTGCGCCAAATTGCATAACTATCCGCCGACATTTGCAGAAATCTCGCTTGCCGGTCGCCTGCGACGGGAGCAGACTCGGTGGGATCGGCGAATGGCCGGATTCGGCGGCAGATGGCTGCCCAAGAAAACAACAGACGAATTCATCCGTAGGGAGCGATTGATGAGATCAACAGCCATACTGAGCTTGACCGCTGCTATCGCGGCATCGCTTTGCCAGGCTATGGTGCCGTCGGCGCGTGCAAGCGAGCAGACCCCCGCAATCGCCGGCCAAGTAACTTCCGCCGCGGAAGGCGCCATGGAGGGGGTCGTCGTCACGGCGCATAAGGACGGCTCGATCGTCTCGGTTAGCGTCATCACCGACGCGAAGGGCCATTACGCTTTTCCGGAGAACCGGCTGGAGCCGGGCCACTATACGCTTGCGATCCGCGCCGTCGGTTACGACCTGTCCGCGCCAGCGGCCGCCAGTGTCGTGAGCGAGCAGACCGCGAATGTCGATCTCAAGCTCGAACCGACCAAGGACCTGCCCGATCAGCTCACCGATGCCGAATGGATGATGAGCGTTCCCGGCACCGACGACCAGAAAGCCGCGTTGCTCAACTGCACGAGCTGCCATACGCTCGAGCGCGTCGTGCTTTCGACGCACAATGTCGACGAGTGGATGCACGTGGTGCATCGCATGATGGGCTACGGCGCGGTCAGCCAACCGGTCAAGCCGCAGCCGATGCTGGACCGGGAACGCGCCGGGACCCCCGAGCAGTATCGCAAGTTCGCCGAATATCTCGCGACCATCAATCTGAGCGCGACCGACAAATGGACCTATCCGCTCAAGACGCTGCCGCGTCCGACCGGAGACTCCACCCACGTCATCGTCACCGAATACAATCTGCCGCGTCCGACCATCGAGCCGCATGACATCGTTCTCGATAAGGACGGCAACGTCTGGTATTCGGACTTCGGCGAGATGTTCGTATCCAAGTTCGACCCGAAGACCCTCAAGCTCACCGAATATCCGATCAAGGACTTCAAGTCCGACGCGCCGGTGGGCCTGCTCAGCCTCGCTTTCGACAAGGAAGGGATGCTGTGGTTCGACACCATGTACCAGGGCTCGCTCGGCACCATCGATCCAAACACCGGCGCCACCAAATATTATCCGCTGCCGGCGAAGTGGAACGACAACCGCGTGCAGCTCAACTTCGTCGGCCTGCGCCATGACGTCGACGGCAAGGTTTGGACCAAGGATGTGGGCACCGGCTACGTCTATCGGCTCGACTTGGCCACCGGCGACTGGCAGCGCTTCCACCCGACCGACTCGCTGCCGGATGCCCAGCACCATCACTACGGCATCTACCAAGTCATATCGGACGCGCAGAACAATCTGTGGCTGGCCGAGTTCAGCGAAGGCTATCTTGGCAAGATCGACGCCAAGACGCTGCAGGTGACCTGGTACACGCCGCCGACGCCGCACGCGCGTCTTCGCCGCATGGAAATCGAAGCCAACGGCGACATCGTCGTCACCGAATATCGCGGCAACAAGGTCGCGGTGTTCGACCCGAAGACAGAAAAATTCACCGAATACGCCCTGCCGGCGGGGACCTACCCGTACCGGGCGAACTTCGACCATAACGGCGACATCTGGGCGTCGACCATGAGCACCGACCGCGTGGTGCGGCTCGATCCCAAGACCAGTCAGACCGACCAATATCTGATGCCGTCGGACACCAATATGCGCACGGTCTACGTCGACAACTCGACGAGCCCGGTCGGCTTCTGGGTCGGCAGCAACCACGACCACGCGCTGGTCCACGTCGAACCGCTTGATTAGAGCATGATCCCGAAAAGTGGATGCCGGTTTTCGGAAGAGATCATGCTCCACCAACAAACGAGAGCGGATGACCTTTCGGAGAAAAGTCATCCGCTCTAGGTTCGGCCGCCGCGGCTTACTCGCGGCTTAGCAAATTCCCCTCCCGCTCCCGGGAGGGGACTCTCACGGAAGACTGTTGGCGGGGCGAAGGCGTCGAGCGGCTGCTGTGATAGCGGCGACCGCACGCACTCACGAGGGGGTAGTTGAAAAGATGGTCAAGGGTCTCTTCTTCACAATGTTCGCAGCCGCGCTCGTTTCCGCGCTCGCTGCTGCGCCGGCGAATGCCGCCGACGACATCGCCTCAAGGCTCGATATCTGCAGCGCATGCCATGGGTCGAATGGCGAGCCCACCAATCCCTCCGCGCCGATTATCTGGGGTCAGCAGGAAAACTATCTCTACAAGGAGCTGCACGACTTCCATAGCGGTGAGCGCAGCAATCCGATCATGGGGCCCATGGTCTCATCGTTCAGCCTCGACGATCTGCGCAACGTTGCGGCTTACTTTGCCTCGAAGACCTGGCCGGCCCATCCGACTGCCGCTTCGGCGGCAGCGCTGCCCGAGGGCATGGCCATGTGCAAGGCCTGTCATGGACCGGACTTCCAAGGCGGCGCTCAGGCACCGAGATTGGCCGGGCTAAGCTATAACTACCTGATCGGCGCCATGCGCAGCTTTGCCGAGGGCAAGCGAACCAACAATCTCGACATGCCCGGCTTCATGAAAGCCCTGACCGACAATCAGCGAGAGGCGATCGCGCACTATCTCTCGTCGCTCTGATCGGTGTTGCCGAGAGCCGGCGCGCCGGCAACGAGCCCGTTAGGCTCGTGCGGCGCGCTCGCGCGCGCGAACTTCATTGGCGCGAACTTCATTGGCGCGGGTTGAATTAGCGCGGATTGAAGTCCTGGTTGGGAAACGCCGAGGCATCCGGCGCCTTGATGACCACGAACGGGTGATCCAGGGCGCTGTGGCAGGCGTTGCAGCCCGATGTGAGCTGAGCGTACGCGGCGGCGAACTTCTGCGGATTCTGTTCCTTGATGGCGGCATCGACCGCGTCCATCGGCCGGCTCAAAGCCGCGTCGACGAGTTGCCCTACCGGCAGCCCGTGAAAATTCGGCACTGCTTTGACGATGCCGGCGAAGCCCTGGCGGATTTCGACCAGCGCGTATTCGGCGAGCGCCCAATTCTGCGCATGGCCCGCCAGTCCGAGCTTGGCGTGGCGCGGCTGAATGAGCGTGTTCATCATATCGCCAAGCGTCATCGCATAGGGCGCCGCGGCAGCGCCCGCCGGCGCCTGTACGGCCGATTGCGGCACGGCCTGCGCCAATACGGTCTCCACGGCGGCGGCGGTGAACAAAAGCGCCAATCCACCGAGGCACGTGAGATGTTTGTTCATGGGCGGAGCTCGGATTTGAACACTTGCGCGCGCTGACTTTCGCTCATTGCTTCTGCAGATAGCAATCGATCTCGATCGGGTCCTTCATGTCGCCGGCAGCATGCGGGCGGCGCACCACATTCGCCTGCTTGTAGCCGGCCTTGGCGCAGGAAATGTTCACGTCGTCGGGATTAACCTTCGGGCCGAAGCCCGGGAGCTTGTAGAGTCCCAAAATATCGGTCGTGGTCACCAGGGCACCGCCTTTGAGGTCGCCGGTGACCTTGGCGTCGCTGACGCCGGCGCCGCCTACCTCGCGCACGAACCCAAAAAACGGCGGCCCCTCCGTTCCGGCTTGAATATCCTGGTTGAGCAGGCTGACGCCGCCCGCGCAGGCGAGATCAGGAGCAAATACGACGGCGGCGACAAGGATGGCGAACGGCAGCCGACCCATGCGAGCGCTTCCTCCGGGTGCGTCGCTCCCAGCGCTCGCTCACTGCGTCGGCGCCGCGCTACGACACACCTGTTGTGGCCGATAACTGCGTCGAACATAGGCGAGCGTGGCGAGCGAGCACAAGGGGACGAGCCATGCAAGTCGGCTGCAAGTCTGCGCCGAGTCCGCGCCGAGTCCGCGGGCCGATGCGATTTCGCAAGGATGCCGTGAAACAAACGCACGGGTCGGTTGCCGCAGGCGCTCGACAAGCCGCCTGGATGGGCTAGACTGCCGCTAATCAAACAAGGATCAAAATAAGGGGGAGGAGGATGACCAGCCCGATATCAACGAGCAACGTCTTTTGGACGATATGGCTCTTTGTCCATCTGATTCTGGCGCTCGGCCTCCTGGGAGCATTGACTCACCAGGCGATGGCCGTCGCGCTTCCCGTGCGCCAACCGGCCGGCGGCATCGTTTCGCGGTTCCGCGCCGTCTCGGCTCCAAGCTATGCCACCGCGGTCTGCGTGCTGTGGGTGCTGACTTTCCTGGTCGGCTCGTTCATCTACACGAGCTACCGCATCAACATCCGCATCCCGCTTGAGCAGGGCCACTATTTTAAGACCGGCGGCTTCTTCGACTTCAAGGAGCATGTGGCCACGCTCGGCTTGGTGCTGCTCCCGGCCTACTGGTTCTTCTGGAAGAACGCGCAGAACCCGGAATATGACAACGCGCGCAAGGGAGTGACCTTGGTGCTCGCCGTCATGTGCTGGTTCTTGTTCATCGTCGGCCACGTTCTCAACAACACCAGGGGGTTCGGAGCATGAGCACGACTGTAACAGCCCCGTTGGCGACTGGCGCAACCTCAGCCACCGGATCGGCCTTGGCGGCTTCGAGCAAGTTCAAGGCCTTCGCCACGACGTTTTCCATCACCGGCCCGGTCGCCTACTGCCTGACCGTCTATATGAACTGGCCGGTCTTCACCTATTTCCCGGCGACGGGTCGCTTCTATTGGGGCCTGGAAGGCGTGCAGCCCAGCCAAGGTCCGAATATGCTCTGGTACGGCTGGACGCTTACAACGATTCTCATCGCCGCCGCCCTCGGCGTCATCGCCATGATGCTGCCGGAACGCGTGAGCCGGAAACTCCCGCTATTCCTAGTCTGGCTGTTCCCGATCCTGTCGATCCCCTTCGTGGTCTATTCGCTGATGTTCTGGTGGCGGCTCGCCATGCAGGAGTGAGGCGCGGAAGAGACGACGACAATGGCGCTATCGAAGCTTGATATGGCGCTGGTCGCGGTTGCGGCGGCCGGCCTTATCTGGATCGAGCACAATAACCGCGTCGTCATCGGATCTCCGGCCGCCGTGGAGGACGCGCAGGCCGCCGCTTCGGTGTGCCCCAAAACTGATGACATCCCTTTCAGCCCGGAGTGTATCAAGTTCATCGGCGGCGGCGTGTCGCCCGTTATCGGTCCGCAGCCGCCAACAGCGCCGGCTGTGCTCTTGGCCCGCGCGGAGAGGGGTGCCGAGATTCCGGCACCGACCTGCCCGCCCCGTAACCAGAGTGCGCCTGACGGTGACAGCTGTTTTCGCTAGGTGCCAGGCAATAGCCATTCCTGATCGCTACTGAATTCCCGCGGCATGCAGATACTGCAAGTCGACGAAGCGCTCTACCGGCGGCAGCGGCGGCTTGAGCAGACCGGCGCCAGCCATCATCGCGATCACCTGCTGCAACGAAGCAGAATCGATTTCCGCTCGCTTCGGCAGGACGTCGCTGCCCGGCCGCAAAAACAGATCTAACGTTTGCGCGGCGATGGCGTTGGAGCACTCTGCGCTCTCGGCGATAATTCCGATAACACTGTCGCGATTGGCGGGATCGCGAATAAATTGGAATGCGTCAGCCATCGCGCGGACGAACCTCACGAGCATCGCGCGATGCTCCTGCGCCCACGAACGCCGCACCGCCGTGACCGTATAGAGATAGTCCGGCACCGCCTCGTCGGAGCGCCCGAGCAGCGTGTAACCCTGCGCAAGTGCCTGCAAATCCTGTGGCTGGCCGAGCACCGCCGCGTCGCAATCGCCGTGGAGCAGGCAATAGAACCGCTGCGGCGTCCCCTCCGCGGTTTGCACACCGTAGCTGCCGGGCTGCAACCCGTGCTGCGCCAAAAGTTTGCGCATGGAAATCGTGATCGTCCCCTGCTCGTTCGCGAGCCCGACGAGTTTTCCGTTGAGGTCGGCATAAGACTTGATCGCCGGCTTCGCCATCAGGCTGTAGAGCGGGTTCTTGAACTCGGTATCGATGGCGACGGCATCGGACCCCGCCTGTACGGCGCGGATAAGGAACGGCGTGGCGATATGGGTCACGTCGATCCAGCCATCGTTGAGCGCGTCGATCATTCGGTCCGCGCCGCCGGGCACCGGAATGACGATTTTCACGTTGAGCCCTTCGCGACCGAACAAGCCCGCATGCTGTGCCACCGCGATCGGCAGTGAAAAGATGCTGTGCGCCGCCGAGTAATCCTGGCCATACCGCAAGTTCAACATCTGCGCCCCAGCGGGCTCGACAAAGCACGCCGCCGCCAACAGCGCATAAAGAATTCGCTCCGCCAAATACCGCACGCGCCCAAACATTGTTACCGCCCTTAAGACGAGACCAGCGTAGCCCGGACGGAGCGACCTGTCCGGGCTTGGCGCCAAACATGGCAGTCCTGCGCATATGTTAGGCGCGTTGCGCGAATCAGGGTCTCACCCAACAGCCGCACCACGCGTCGGCACGTCGGGAATCGGCGCACAGGCGGGGCATTCGCAGGCCGAATGCAGCCCGAATGCCCCCAAAACAACATCGTTTTGTGGGTAATGACCGCAACAGGCACCGATTGCGGGGATGACGACAACGTGATTTCGCATGTGCAATATTGCACACCGCCGGTGGCGGCCAATCGCAGAAATATCTGGCAAAGGAATACTTGGCAAAGAAATACCTGGCAAAGCAGCCAACGGGGCGACGGGCGGCGACATGAAGACGCTGGATCTCAAGCAGGTGCTGAACGGCCAGTCAGCCGGGCAGACGCGAAAGACATATTCTGCCGGCGAGACGATCGCCCAACAAGGTGAGGCAGCCGCAGCACTGTTCTACATCGAACGAGGCCAAGTTGCTGTCTCGGTCGTTTTGCACGCCGGAAAGGAAGCAATAGTGGGCGTCCGCGGCCCTGGCGATTTCTTTGGACTGCGAGCTCTGCTGGGCGGCGGTCCTCGCCGTGCTTCGGGTATTGCGTTGACCGATTGCATAATCATTCACATCGAGAAGTCGTTGGCGACTCGTCTCCTGCAGGAGCGTCTCGAGTTTGCAGGAATGTTCAATGATTATCTGCTCCGCCAACATCTGCGTGACCTCAAGAGAATAATCAGTCAGTCCTATCCCGCCAAAGAGCGCCTGCGGCAGACTCTCATAGAAATCTCCAATCTGAGCGCCTCCGGTCCGGCGCAACCGATAAAGATCACGCAGACCATGCTTGCGAACCTGGTCGGCACGACGCGGTCGCGAGTGAGTCTCTTCATGAACAATTTCCGACGCCGAGGGCTCGTCGAATACGACAGGGCGGGAATGCTCATCGTGCGAAAAACACTAGACAAAGCACTGCAAAGCCGCGAGTGAGCCGTAAGGTTCCGCGCAAGTAGTCCGATTCTAACATTCGCATCCGGGTTCGGCAGTCTTTTATGCGAATGTTAGAATCAAAGGACCACTAGCAAGTGTAAGTCCTAGTGGAGCTTCTGGATTTGACATTCGTTTTAAGAGTTTCCGGCCAAGTGAGCGCGAATGTCAAATCCGCTCCACTAGCGCGCCATCGATCAACGACAAGTTCCCGACCAACGTCCGAACGCCCGCACAAGTAGAGAAGCGTCGGTCCGTGTTGCGCCGCTGCATCTTCTTTGTTCTTTTTCCAGTTCCAAGTTAAGCTTTATTCCCACTTTATTCTTTGTTCTAATTTTCAGTCGCTCTTTTTTGATTTAAAATCATACTATCGTTGGTTGTTAATATCCACACGACAACCATTGACAAGCAAAATGCGATCCCGTCTGCGATGCGGACGGGACACATGTAGATATCGACGTCGGCTTGCTTCTTCAGGTCAAGCACCGAGCGAACGCCACAACGATGACGCCGGTATGGGGATGCCGGACGCAGAAGCACACATGCAAGGTCCGAAAGGCGAGAGCCGCGACTGTCGCGATTGAGTCGTGGGAGACATTTTGATGCGAGCCAAGTGCTTGAATGGCGAGTCGGTCGGACAGATGCGGAAAAGCTATGCTGCGGGCGAGACAATCTCCCACGAGGGTGGTGCAGCCGCTGTACTTTTCTACGTCGAGCGGGGCAAAGTTGCGGTCACCGCCATATTTCCCGACGGGAACGCAGCGGCAATCGGCGTGCGCGGCCCGGGCGATTTCTTTGGATTGCGGTCTCTGCTGGATAGCGGTTCCCACCGCCCTTCGGGAATTGCCTTGACAGACTGCATAGTCGTCCAGCTTGAGAAGCCGGAGGTGGCTCGTTTGCTGCGCGATCGGCAGGATTTTGGACGGATCTTTATCGATTATCTGCTCCGTCAGCATCTGCGCGACCTCAAGAGAATAATCAATCAGTCCTGTCCCGCGGAAGAGCGCCTTCGGCAAACTCTGCTGGAAATCGCCGATTTGAGAGTCTCAGGAAAGGCCGAGGCGCTAAAGATCACTCAAACCATGCTCGCCAACCTGGTCGGGACGACGCGATCGCGAATTAGCCTCTTCATGAACAACCTTCGGCGCCAGGGACTCATTGAATACAACAGGGCTGGGATGCTCATCGTGCGAAGTACGCTGCGTCAAGTGCTGCAAGGCCAAGAATGACGGCTTAGTGGGGCGCAGACACTATGCGGTGTAGTTGGCGCTGTCTCCACCGGTTACATCGTAGGTCGCGCCGCTCACCATAGAGGCATCGTCGGATGCCAGGAATACGACGACCGGCGAAATAGCTGTCGGTTCGATCCAGGGAATACCGAACGGCGATTTCGCCATCAGCTTCTTCTTGGCATCTGCTTCAAGCTCGGTCGTCGGTTTCTTGGAATCAAATTCGTCAGCGGCCTGCGCGTAGCGGTCGTGATGCCGAGTCAACGGCGTGTCGATCAGGCCGGGAACGATCGCGTTGACGGTGACGCCGTATTGCCCCAGCTCCAGCGCTGCCGATTTCATCAACCCAATGATCCCCCATTTTGACGCGGAATAAGCTGCACCGTATTTGGTGCCGTGCCGCCCTTGCGTCGATGTAGTCACAATGATGCGCCCACCGCCGTTCTTCACCAGATGCGGCGCAACGGCGCGGATGGCGTTGCACGTACCGGTCAGGTTGACGTTGATGGTGTCATGCCAGTCGGCGTCTTCCCAATCCAGGATCGCCTTGAAACCCTGAATGCCGGCATTGGCAAACAGGACATCAAGCCGGCCGAAAGTTGCACGTGCTTCGTCGGCCGCGGCTCGCAAAGCGGCTAGATCGCGCTGGTCGAGGCGCACTTCACACCAGCGCGCGCCAGCGGCTTTGACCAGCCGGCCAGTCTCGGCCAGTTCAGCTGGCGTCGCGGGCGCGACGTCAAGCGTCGAACTCACCGGGCGAGCAATATCGATGCCCATGACGTCGGCCCCCTCGCGGGCAAACGCAATGGCCGTAGCGCGCCCGATGCCGCGTGCCGCTCCGGTGACGATCGCTGCCTTGCCTGTCAGTCGGCCCATATCACTGTCCGATCTTACCGACCACACGGCGATAACTCAGCTCGACTTATTGGCGTTCCGTTCTTGCTGCATCTGCTCACGGCGGAATCGGGGACTTGGCGCATCCCCCTGCCCTCTTCTTCCTCGTCGCGAGACGATGTGCTTACACTGCCGCCATGACAACCCCTGCGCGAACTCGCGTGCTCGGTCGCGAAAGCCGCATCGCGGCAGCGCGGGCGGCGTGGTCGCCGGATTGGCGCGCCCTGTTCGCCCCGGCGCTGGCCAAGGAAATCGACGGCCGGCGGTTCTTTCTCTGGATTCCCGTCGCCGCGATGGGCGGCGTCGCGCTCAATCTTTCCGCCGACCGCGAGCCGGTTCTGTGGCTGCCGGCGTTGCTCACCGCAATCTGCGCCGGGCTCGCCTTTGTGTGCCGCGCGCGGCCGCTCGCGCTGGGCATCTGGGTCGCGCTGGCCGCGCTTTGCGCCGGCTTTCTGTCGATGGGATTGCGCACGGCGCGGGTCGAAACGCCGATGCTCGATCACGTCCGCACCGTTGCCGTGCAGGGCTTCGTCGAGGAGGTCGACATTCGCCGCTCGGGCGGTCGCTTCATCCTACGTGTCGTCGATGCCGGCAAGCTCCCTTCCGCTCTCGTCCCGCGCCGCGTGCGCCTGACCACGCGGGCAACGCCCGACTTCGCCGCCGGTGACTATGTCGAACTGACAGCGCGGCTCTGGCCGCCGCCACGCGCGGCGCTGCCGGGAGGCTACGACTTTTCGCGCGATGCCTATTTCGAGGGGATCGGCGCCGTCGGCACGGCGCTCGGCGCCATTTCGGTACTGCCGCCGCCTGCTACTGCCTCGTGGCGCGAGCGCTTTTTCGCTGCGATCGACCGGACGCGCAACCGGTTGGCCGTGCGCGTCGATGCCATCATCGGCGGTGACGAAGGGGCAATCGCCGCGGCCATGGTCACCGGCAAGCGCGATTTTCTGTCAAACGACGCCAAGGACCTCATCCGCGAGGCCGGCATTTTTCACATCATCACCATTTCCGGCCTGCAGATGACGCTGGTGGCCGGCATTTTCTTTGTCATCGCGCGTCGGCTGCTGGCGCTCTCGCCGACGCTTGCGCTCAACTATCCGATCAAGAAATGGGCCGCCGGCGTCGCCATGCTCGGCTCCGTGCTCTACGACCTCGGCACTGGCTCGCGCGTCGGCACCGAACGTGCGCTGATCATGACACTGATCGTGCTCGGCGCCGTCATTCTCGACCGCCGGGCGCTCTCTATGCGCAATTTGGCACTCGCGGTGCTGGCGATCATTGTGATCGAGCCCGACGCGATACTCGGCGTCAGCTTTCAGCTCTCGTTCGCCGCGGTGGCCGCACTGGTCGCGGTGATGGAAGCCCGCCTTGCCGCGGTCGACCGCAGCCCCGATCCGTTCCCGCCGCCACGCGGGCAAACCGATCGGCGCGGCGTACTCGCCTCACATTTCGTCGATAAGCCGCTGCGCCTTTTGCTGGCGGCATTTTGCGCCACCTGCGCCACCGCGTCGTTCATGGCCTACCATTTTCACGACCTGAGCCCCTATGTGCTGATTGGCAATCCGCTCACGCTGACCATCATCGAATGCTTCGCCGTACCCGGCGCGCTCATTGGCGCCGTGCTCTATCCGCTCGGCCTCGACGCACCCGTTTGGCTCTATGTCGGCCTCGGCATCAAGCTCATTCTCGCGATCGCACGCTTCATCGCCGCCGCGCCGGGCTCGACGGTGCACGTGCGTGCGTTCGCGCCGTACGCGCTTATCTTCCTCAGTCTCGCCGTGATGAGCGCCGTGCTGTGGCGCAGTATTTTGTTTCGCGCGACCGCAATTCCGCTACTGGCGCTCGGTCTCATCGGTGCCTGCAACGGGCCGCGCTACGATGCCGTCATCGCGTCCTCGGGCGATCTCGTTGCGGTGCGCGACGCGAACGGCCGCCTGCAAATCGTCGGCAAATCCTTCAACGCCTTCACCGCCGAGCAATGGCTCACCGCCGATGGTGATGAGCGCGATCCGGCCGCCACGCGCGATCCGCGTGCGCGCTGCGACCGCGACGGCTGTATCGCGGCGCTGCCGCACGGCGGCTTGCTGAGCGTGGTGACGGCGGTTGCGGCTTTCGAGGAGGATTGCGTGCGCGCGGCCGTTTTGGTGAGCGCGCTCGCCGCGCCGGCCGATTGTCAGGCGCAAGTCTTCGACCGAGA
>DATJTL010000285.1:0-3152 GCA_035503415.1 Xanthobacteraceae bacterium | reverse complement strand
ACCACGTCGCCCTTGTTCCAGGTGTGAACGTAGCTCCGCTCCGGGGCGGTCGCGGCCTCCATCAGCTCAGCCAGGAGCTTCTTGCTCGCCGCATCCTCCATGCCTTCGACCGCATAGGTGTGAGAGGCAAGGTAGAGCGCGCCACGGCCGTTCATCGGGTTCTTCCAGACCAGCCGCCAGCATTGCGGCGGCAGCGCCGCACGTTCCGCCGGGCTTGCCAGATCGGGCGCGATCTTGCCGCGCGAATAGGCGTAGTCGTGCCAGGCGAAGGAACTTTCCAGCTGCTTGCGCAGCCCCGGATGGAGCCGCTCTAAGGCTAGCCGCGTGGAGACGAATTCGGTCTCGCCGCCGCGGCCGGGAATGATGCGCGACGACAGCACGGAGGCGAGCGCGGGTACGCGCTTGAACGGGCTGTCGGTGTGCCAGAGCTGGTTCGCCTTGTTGCGCAGCGCCAGCCGATGGTCCTCCGGCACGACCTTGCCGTCATCGTCGAGCGTTTTGAGGATGACAAGGTTGGTGCCAAAGCCTTCCGAGCCGACCTTGGTCACTTCCAGCGGGCCGAAGCGGTTTGAGAAGGCGACCTGCCCCTCGTCGGTCACCTCCTGGTCGCGAAAGAGCAGGACCGAATGCTCCTCAAAGGCCGCACGCACGGCGCGATACGCAGCGTCATCCGCCGCCACGTCGGCGAGCGTCACGCCGCGCAATTGCGCGCCAAAACCCGGACCAATTGGGATGATTTCCATGGGACGCCCTCCACGTTTTTTCGTGATTTGCGCGAGTGTCCCTCAAAACCGGCGGTCCGACAAGCACTCGTCCGAGATCAAGGCCGCGTTTTGTGCCCTCTCACCTACATCTGGTCGCGACAAGGATGTGCGCGCGTTATGTTTCGAGGCTTTTGCCCTTGGTCTCCGGCGTGCGCAGGATCGCGATGATGGCGAGCACCGCGTACACCATCACCAGGCCGCCGATATAGATATACGGGCGGGCAACGCCGTTGGCCTGAATCAAACCGGCAATAATCGGAATGAGCCCACCGCCATAGACCTGCGATATCTGATAACCGGCGCTGGCACCCGAGGCGCGATAGCGCGTCGGGAAATTCTCGGTGTAGAAGGTCGGGATGGCGCCGTAACCAAAGCCGAACACGAAGCCGAACCCGATGATGTCGGCGAGCGTCGCCAGCCAGAAATTGCCGGTGCTGATCAGGTAGAAATTCGGAACGGCAAAGACCAGGAACACCACCGCCGCGATCAACAGGATCGTGCGGCGATTGAGATAGTCCGCGAGCAGCGAACCGATGATCATGAACACCAGCATGAAGGACGCGGCGATCAGCCCGATATACTCGGGTGTCGAGCCGGTGAAACCGACTTGCTTCATATAGTTGGTGCCGAACACGAAATAGAGGAAGAACGCGCCGCCGAACATGGCGTTGACGAGCGACGTGCGCAGGATGGTCAGCGGCATGTCTTGCCAGACCTGCCGCGCCGGATTTTGCAGGATTGCGATCTGCGCCTTGTGCTGCTCGAACACAAAGCTGTCCATGGTGCGCGTGCGGATGATCAGGCCGACAATCGCCACCAGGAAACCGATGACGAAGAAGATGCGCCAGCCCCAGGCGTTAAAGTCCGCCGGCGTCATCAGCGACTTCACCAGGATCACCGAACCGAAACCGAGCAACAGCCCGATCGGAATGGCAAAGCCGACCCAGGCGCCCCAGAAGGCGCGGTATTTCGAGCGCGCCGCCTGCTCGACCACCCAGGTCGAAGCAGTGCCGAACTCGGCGCCAAAGCTGATGCCCTGCAGCAGCCGGAATATGACCAGCAGCACCGGCGCGATGCCGCCGATGCTTGCGTAGGTCGGCGTAAACCCGATGGCGAGCGTGCTCAGGCCCATCAGCACCAGCGCATAGACCATCGCGTCCTTACGGCCGTGCCGGTCCGCGATATAGCCGAAGATGAAAGCGCCAACCGGACGGATGATGATCCCGAGACCGTAGGTGGTGATCGCCGCCGCAGCGCCCTTGATGCCCGGCTCCTTGAAGAAGATTTCCGGCCACACGGTCGCGGCAATGATGCCCGTGACCAGAAAGTCGTACTGCTCGATTACCGAGCCGACGATGCTGGCAAGCGCAACCTTGTAGATTTGCTGTACGCTCGGACCCGCGGCGGCTGCATCGCTCATTGTATTCCCCCTACGCCCACATTTGACGGATTTTCCGACTTCGCACGAGTATCGCAAATCGCGAGCGCGACCGCCAGACGGTGTCCGCATCAACGCGTATGAAGCTCATCGGCCGGACCGCCTTGATCGCCCGAATGCCGTGCTATAATTTTTTACCCGCATGGAAGCAATCTGCAGCTTTAGCCGATGCAAGACGATCTATCGCGCTTTATTCAGCCCGGCCGCGTGAACCGGCAGATCTACACCGATCCGGCCATTTTCGACCTCGAGATGGAGCGCATTTTCGGCGCGGCCTGGATCTACGTCGGCCACGAAAGCCAGGTGAGAGCGCCAGGCGACTATGTGCGCACCTTCATCGGCCGCAAGCCGGTGGTGCTGGTGCGCGACGCCGAAGGCGAAATCCGCGTCATTCACAATCAATGCGCCCATCGCGGCTCGCTCGTCGTCGCCAACGACAAGGGCAACACCAGCGAATTCCAGTGCTGCTATCACGGCTGGACCTATCATCTCGACGGCAAGCTGAAGGCGGTGCCGCTGCAGCACGGTTATCCGCGCGACTTCAACCCGAAGGATCCGCAAACCGCGATGGTGCAGATCCCGCGCGTCGCCAGCTATCGCGGCTTCGTCTTCGCCAGCCAAGCGCCCGATGGGCCGAGCTTGGAGGAATTTCTCGGCCACATGGCCACCTCGCTCGACGACATGCTCGACCGCGCGCCGGACGGCGAGATCGAGGTGGCTGGCGGCGTGTTCAAGCACGCCTACGACGCCAATTGGAAGCTTTATCTGGAAAACCTGTGCGACGCCGCGCATCCCTGGTTCACCCATCGCTCCTCGATCGAGGCGGCGCAGCAGCAGTCGGACCAAGTTCATTCCGACGGCTCGGGCGAGATCGCCATCCGGCAGATGCGGCAGAACGGTGCGCCCTACAGCTTCTGGGAGACCCAGGTCGGCATCTGGACCTATCCCAA
>DATJTL010000284.1:0-14608 GCA_035503415.1 Xanthobacteraceae bacterium | reverse complement strand
TGAGACTCGGGATTGATGCCGCAGGCGCGCATGAAATTGAGCGCGTCGGTCAGATGCCCGGCGAGCTCCTGGTAGCGCTTGGACTGCGGGCTGTCCTTGACGAAGGAGAGCATCCATTGATGCACATTCGACAGGTTGGCGTAGCCGCCGGTGGCGAACGCGCGCAAAAGGTTGAGCGTCGCCGCCGATTGCCGGTAGGCTTCGAGCTGCCGGCGCGGATCGGGCACGCGCGCCTCGGCGTTGAAATCGTTGCCGTTGATGATGTCGCCGCGATAGGAGGGCAGTTCAACGCTGCCGCGCTTCTCGGTCGGCGAGGTGCGCGGCTTGGCGAACTGGCCGGCCACGCGGCCGACCTTCACCACCGGCGAGGCCGCCGCATAGGTCAGCACCACCGCCATCTGCAGAAAGAGCCGGAAGAAGTCGCGGATATTGTTGGCGCCGTGCTCGGCGAAGCTCTCGGCGCAATCGCCGCCTTGCAGCAGAAAAGCCCTGCCGGCAGCCACTTCGGCCAACGCCTTCTTCAGATTGCGCGCCTCGCCGGCAAAGACCAGCGGCGGGAAGCTCGCAAGCTGCCCCTCGACGTCGGCCAGCGCCTTGGCGTCGGGGTAATCGGGCATCTGCATTCTCGGCTTCGAGCGCCAGGAATCGGGGCTCCATTTGGCCGAGGGGGACCGCACAGACATGACGCTTTCTCCAGAAGCGCCATTGCGGCACGCGCCGCTATTGCGACCGTCCGCAATGACGAGGGGTATATACACGAGCCCCCGCCGCGGCGACAGCCCGGCGATCTGACCGATTTTGCCGCTTATTCGGCGGCAGCGCGGGTGTAGCTTGCGCTTTTCGTGCGCATCGTCACCAGCTCTTCGGCGCTGGTAGGATGCAGTGCGATGGTGGCGTCGAAGTCTGCCTTGGTGGCGCCCATCTTGATCGCGACGGCGGCGAGCTGGATCATCTCGGCGGCGCCCTCCCCGACTACATGACAGCCGACCACACGGCCGGAGACCCCGTCGACAACGAGCTTGAGCAGCACCGTGGTGTCGCGGCCCGACAGCGTCGCCTTGAGCGGCCTGAACATGGCCTTGTAGATGTCGGTGTGCAGGCAATGCGAGCGCGCCTGCGCTTCGGTAAGCCCGACTGCTCCGACCTCGGGATCGGAAAACACCGCGGTCGGCACGTTGGTGTGATTGACGGCGGTCGGCTTGCCGCCGAACACGGTATCGGCGAAGGCGTGTCCCTCGCGGATGGCGACCGGTGTGAGATTGACGCGGTTGGTCACGTCGCCCACCGCATAGATGCTGGCGACGCTGCTGCGCGAATATTCGTCGACGGCAATGCCGCCGTTCTTGCCGATTGCGACGCCGGCCTGTTGCAGGCCGAGATTATCCACGTTCGGCGGCCGACCGACCGCGAACATAACGCAGTCGGCCTGAATGTGATTGCCTCCGGTCAGATGGGCCGACAGGTGCCCGGCGGCATGCTCGATTGCCGTGACCTTGCAGCTGGTGATGACCTTGATGCCGTGCTTCTCCATGTCCGTGCGCACGTGGTGGCGCACGTCGTCGTCGAAGCCGCGCAAGATGTTCTCGCCGCGGTAAACGAGTGTCACCTGCGCGCCGAGGCCCGAGAAAATGCCGGCAAACTCGATCGCGATGTAGCCGCCGCCCTGGATAAGCACGCGCCGCGGCATTTGCGGCAAGTGAAACGCCTCGTTGGAGGAGATGGCGTGCTCGATGCCAGGGATCTTGTCGCCATAGCCGGGAACGCCGCCGGTGGCGATTAGAATATGGGCGGCGCGCACGCGGCGCCCGTCGCCGAGCACCACCGTATGGGGATCGGCAAGCGTGGCGCGGCTCTTGGCAATGTCGACGCCCGCCTTCTGCAGCGTCGACGTATAGGCCGCCTCCAAACGCGCGATCTCTTTATCCTTGTTGGCAATGAGCGTCGGCCAATCGAACGAGGGCTGCGCGAGCGTCCAGCCATAGCCGGCCGCGTCCTCGAATTCGCCGCGAAATCGGGAGGCGTAGACCAAAAGCTTCTTGGGTATGCAGCCGCGGATCACGCAGGTGCCGCCCATCCGGTATTCCTCGGCGAGCATGACGCGCGCGCCGTGCTGGGAGGCGATACGGGCGGCACGCACGCCGCCCGATCCGCCACCGATGACAAAAAGATCGACGTCGAATTCGGCCATATCAGATATCGTGTCCGCGCTTCTTCATTTCTTCCCGCATTTTGGCGATCACCTCGTCGGAGAAATTCTGACCCCATTCTCCGGCGTTCGCCAAGGCTTCGTCGAACGCCTTCGGCTCCTCGACCAACATCTTCTGGCCAACGGGCGATTCGTCCCATGCCAGAATCTGCTTCAACTCCGCCTCGGTGAAGTGGCTGGCATAGATGCGGGCGGCGGCGTCGAGCAGTTCGTCCGAGCGCGGCTCGAATTGCTTCTCCAGGTCGGCCGCGACCTCGTTGAGATCCTTGGCCCACATGAAATTGGTTTGCATGAACTCGTTCTTCGCCTTCTCGATCACGCCGCGCACCAGCGGATCGTACACATTGGACTTGGTGTGCTTGATCTGGAGAATCTGTTTGGCGATCAGAATGGCGGCCGGGGACGGATTGGGGTTCGGCGCCTGCGCGAGGACCGGTTTGGCGGCGGCGATCGAGAACAGCGCGACTAGCGCGACGAGCAGATGACGCGCGAACGCACAGTGCGTCAACCGGGGGCGCGCTAACAAACGGGCGATCATGGACGTACTCCCTTTTGGAGGATGAAGGATCAAGGCCGCTCGACGACACGCACTCCAGCAGCGCCGGCGACAATAGCAGTCCGCGCGATACCGATGAACAGGCCGTGCTCAACAACGCCGGGGATTGCTGACAGCCGCGCCGCCAGGCTCTGCGGATCGGCGATGCGCCGCAATTGGGCGTCAATGAGCCAGTGCCCGCCATCCGTGACGAAAGCGTGGCCGTTTGCAGCCTTGCGAAATGGCGCCGGACCTGGACAGCCAACCTCCGCAGCGGCGGCTTCGACGGCGCGCTGGGTCACTGTGGCGCCGAACGGCACGATTTCGATCGGCAACGGGAAGCGCCCGAGCGTGTCGACCCATTTCGATTCATCGACAATCACGATCATCCTGGCCGATGCCGTGGCGACGATTTTCTCGCGCAGCAGTGCGCCGCCGCCACCCTTGATGAGGGTCAAATCCGGCGCGATTTCGTCGGCCCCATCGACGGTCAGGTCGAGTTCGGGCATTTCGTCGAGCGTGGTGACCGCGATACCCACCCGCTGCGCATGCAGGCGCGTTGCCTCCGAGGTGGGCACCGCCGACACATTAAGCCCGGCGCGCACCCGCTCGCCCAGAAGCTCGACGAAGTGGTACGCAGTCGAACCGGTGCCGAGGCCAAGCCGCATGCCGGGCTGCACGAACGCCATGGCACGCGCGGCGGCGGCCTGTTTCTGCGCATCGACATCCATGAAAGCGCTCCCGCAGTTGGCGACGAATGCACTTTGCTATCATCTAGCGCCCCTTTTGCTATCATCTAGCGCTCCTACGGCCGCGAGCCTAGTGTGGCGGATTGTGCCGCTACGGCGCGAAGGGTAGTCGGGGCCATGCTGACAATCGTCTTCGATCTGGACGGTACGCTGATCGATACCGCCCCCGACCTCATCGATACGCTCAACTTCATCCTGGCGCGGGAGGGATTGCCGGCCGTACCGTTTGCGCTTGCCCGCGACATGATCGGCGGCGGCGCCAAGGGCATGATTAAACGGGCGCTGGACGAAGAAGGGCGCGAGTTGGCGGACAGTGACTTCGAGCGGCTTTATGCCGAATTCATTGCGCACTATGCCGCCCATATCGCCGACCGTTCGCGGCCGTTTCCACAGCTTGAAGCAACGCTTGGGCAGCTTGCTGCCGCCGGCCATCGCTTGGCCGTTTGCACCAACAAGCTCGAATGGCTGTCGAAGCGCCTATTGGACACGCTGCACCTTACCGACCGCTTCGCCGCCATTTGCGGCCAGGACACGTTCGGCATGCAAAAGCCCGATCCCGAAGTGTTTCGGCTGACGGTCCGCCGCGCCGGCGGCGAGCCGGAGCGTGCCATCATGGTGGGTGATTCAAAAACCGACGTTCACACCGCGCGCGCGGCACGCGTGCCGGTCGTCGCCGTGGATTTCGGCTATAGCGATGTCCCCATCGCAACGCTGAAACCTGACCGGCTTATCAGTTCGTTCGCCGACCTGCCGCGAGCGGTCGTCGAACTTGCAGGTTGCAGCACAGCACGAGTGTGAGGCGGGAACTGCGAGCTTGCGCCGCCGTCAGCGGCGGTCGCGGGATCTGACACGGTCGGTCAAGCAAGCTCGTCACGGCCGCCGACGCTTGATTATCGTTAACGGTAGATTGCTACCGCACCGCCAACGCGACCGCTCTGTGGCCAGATGAATCGCCGCCTAACCTACTAAATTCGCTTAACATTTATGGCCACACCGCGGCAGCAATGGAACTGCCGCAGCGCAATGTGCGACGGCCGCAGCCGCGCCCCAAACTGAGCTTTTCGGCGCCTACGGGCTTTACCGGAGTGACCGGTGGGCTTACGATTTGGCTTTTGGGGACGGAGAGGGTCATGTCACGCGTCGGACTCGTCGTCGCTGCTGCGGCAGTCATCGGCATTTCGCTCGGCGGTTGTTCTGCGATGCCCGATTGGATGACGCCGTCGATGCCGGACTGGCTGTCGTCGAAGCCGTCGGGGCCGCAAACGCAGGCTTTGCGATTTGAGTCGGATCCGCCGGGCGCCGAGGCGCGCACCGGGCAAGGCCAAACCTGCTTTACGCCTTGCGCCATCGCGGTGCTCTCGCAATCCCAAACGGTCACGATCTCCAAGCCCGGATTCGTCCCGCAGACGATTCAGGTCACCGCCGGCGACCCGCCGGACCATTCGTTCTGGGAAAGCGCGCCGCCGCCGACGCTGGTGCCCAACCCGGTGCAGGTGGTGCTGCAAGTGGTTCCGCCGCCACCCAAGCCCTTCCGCAGGCCCAGGCCGCGCCAGTCGGCCTCAAGGACGCTGACTGTGGCGAGGACGCCAGCCAGAGCAAGCAATACGTTCCCCGACCCGCCACAGACTTCCGGATCGGGCTTCCCGCCGCCACCGCCGATGCAATCCACAGCGGGCTCGCCCTTCCCGCCGCCACCCGCGACGCAGTAACGCCGCTGCGCACGAGAGCACCCATCTAGCGGCGCTTCTGCGTCACCGAGCTTGCGCGACATATCCTGGACTGCCGGGGGTACATCCGGCAGAATTATTCATTATCTCAAGCCCAGCAGGCCGCATTCGCGCTGCGGAGCCTCGCCGCGCGAGACTGACTGAGCCATAAAAAGCTTGATGGAAGGCATGCAGAAAAGCGTACAGACCGGAAGCATCACGGTCGACCACACGGGGGCGCGAGAACTCGACAGCGCCGGCGGCGGGCCGGCTCTGGTCGATCCGTTCGGCCGCGCCATCTCTTATTTGCGCGTTTCCGTGACCGACCGCTGCGATTTCCGCTGCGTCTATTGCATGGCGGAAAACATGGCCTTCCTGCCGAAGGCCGACATTCTCAGCCTTGAAGAACTCGACCGGCTTTGCTCGGCCTTTATCGCGCGCGGGGTGCGCAAGCTTCGGCTCACCGGCGGCGAGCCACTCGTGCGCCGCGGAATCATGACGCTCGTCGCCTCGCTGTCGCGCCACCTGCGCTCCGGCGAGCTCGGCGAGCTGACGCTGACCACCAACGGCTCCCAGCTCGCCAAGTATGCGCAGGAACTCAAGGCGCACGGCGTCAAGCGCATCAACGTGTCGCTCGACACGCTCGACGCCGACAAATTCCGAGCCATCACCCGGTGGGGTTCGTTGGATCAGGTTATCGCCGGCATCGATGCAGCGCAGGCCGCCGGGCTCAAGATCAAGATCAATGCGGTCGCGCTCAAAGGCGTCAACGACGATGAATTCCCGCAGCTCATCGAGTGGGCGCATGGACGCGGCATGGATTTGACGCTGATCGAGGTGATGCCGCTCGGCGAAATCGGCGAAGGCCGGCTCGAACAATATCTGCCGCTGTCGATGGTGCGTGCGCGGCTCGCCGAACGCTACACGCTCGATGACCTCGACTACCGCAGCGGCGGCCCGGCACGCTACGTGCGCGTCGGCGAGACCGGCGGAATGCTAGGCTTCATCACGCCGATGACGCACAATTTCTGCGAATCCTGCAACCGCGTTCGCATCACCTGCACCGGCACGCTTTACATGTGCCTCGGACAGGAAGACGCCGCCGACTTGCGCAAACCGCTGCGCGCTTCCGAAAGCAACGAAACACTGTTTGCCGCCATCGACGAAGCGATTTCGCGCAAACCGAAGGGCCACGATTTCATTATTGATCGCCGCCACAAGCGCCCGGCGCTCGCTCGCCACATGAGCGTGACCGGCGGGTAACTGCATTTTTCGTCTCCGCGCCGGCCTGGCGTATCGAAACAAGCAAATGCGTCCGCGCGACACATTCCTTCACCTCTTCGTTGAGGCGGAGATCAATCGTCTTCGTTCGACAACAGCGAAGACGATCATCGGGTACTGTTGACGATTGGCGGCCTCGCCGCCGCTTTCCTATTTAAGTTTGTGCCTGCCGGCATCGGCCTCACCGCGGCGATCGCCCTCGGTCGCAACAAAATGCTGATCGTCGCTGGACGACGTACCGTGCCGGAGACAGACCTCCGCTTGGGGGCCGGCGTGCGATGCCGAGTGTCACGTCTCGGACCGTCAAGGCGAACGTCGCTTCCAATTTCATGCCCGCGTGAGGATTTATATTCTTTTTCTTGGACGATTATTGCCTTTCTGGAAAATATAATTTCATTTAGCGGAACTGGGTTTCAATGCCCCAACGGGAGCATGGCGATGGCGAACGCCGATGTGCAGCAAGAACGTGTCCTCGAAGCCCCCCTGCGCTGGCGTGAGCTTTGGCTGAAAGAAGACTGGTGGGCCATTTGGCTCGGCCTCGGCATCGTCATCGTCGCCTATGGCTTCTTTGTCGACGGCGCCAGCATCCGCTGGATAGCGGTGACGCCGGCCAAATGGTCGACATGGTCACAGCTCGCCGCTCACTTCGCGGCCAATTACGACCGTTACATCGTCCAGTTCCTGGTATGGCTTGGCATCTTCACTCTGGCGTTAAGCGCACTCGGCCACCGCGCTCGCGACTTCGTTCCCTCGTTCACGATTCTCTACGTGCTGTCGGTCGCGATCTTCGCGATCGGCCAGTGGGACAAGGCGAATACCTACAATCTCGAGCCGCCGCTCGTCGCCCTGATCGTCGGCCTGGCATTGTCCAACGTTGTCGGTCTGCCGCGCTGGCTCGACGCCGGATTTCGCGTCGAGTTCTACATCAAGACCGGCATCGTGCTGCTCGGCGCGACGCTGCCCTTTACTCTGATCCTTTGGGCAGGTCCCGCGGCGATCCTGCAGGCCTCGATCGTTTCCATCGTGACGTTCCTGGTGATCTACCAGGTCGGCAAGCGGCTCGGTCTCGACAAACGGCTGGCCGCAACGCTTGGCGCCGGCGGGGCGGTGTGCGGCGTTTCGGCGGCGATTGCGATTGCCGGCGCCGTCGGCGCGAAGAAACAGGACGCGCCCATCGCGATAACGGTCGTGATCATCTGGGCTATCGCCATGATCTTCGTGCTGCCTTTTGTTGCCGAATATCTGCATCTGCCGGCCGGCGTCGGCGGCGCCTGGATCGGCACGTCGGAATTCGCCGATGCTGCGGGATTTGCCGCCGCCCAGACCTACGGCAATCTTGCCGGTCATGGCGTCGTCGCCGGCACCAGCGACCAGGCGGTGTTCGCCTACACGCTCATCAAGGTGGTCGGCCGCGACGTATGGATCGGCATCTGGGCTTTCGTGCTCGCCGTCATCGCGACGACGCAATGGGATCGTGGCGAGCCCGGTAGCACGCCGCGCGCCGCCGAAATCTGGTGGCGGTTTCCAAAATTCGTGTTCGGCTTTCTCGCGGCTTCACTGTTGGTGACCGCGGTGACGAGCGGCTACAGCCTAGCTGAGTTCAACAAGCTCGCAGTACCGGCACTGGTCGGGCCCATCAAGGACCTGCGGACCTGGGCCTTCATCTTCTGCTTCCTGAGCATTGGACTGACGACCAGATTCGGCGAATTGGCCAGCGCCGGCAAAAAGCCCTTTATCGCCTTTAGCGTCGGCGCGGCCGCCAACGTGATCGTCGGCTTCCTTCTGTCGGCGATCGTCTTTGCTTCGCATTGGGAGAGCCTTGTCCGCTGACCGGCCGATGAAGCCATATTCTTTGACCATAGCGCGCATTTCGAATGCACGGACAATGTGCGACGACCGGCATCACATTCGGGCTGTTTGCGGGAATTGCAAATATTTCCGCAACGATGCCGCATATCTCGAGCGCCTGCTCCCGGGCTTGACCAGCCTGAGCTCGGCATATGGATCGGTCCGATCCAATGACGGCATTTGCCTGCGATACGACCGCTATCTGAGAGCCGACGCATCTTGCGCCGCGTTTGTGCCGGGGCAGCCGGCCGATTTTTCGGCAGCTGCGCGCCCGCCGGGGAACCGCCAATGATCGAATCGAGTGCCATCCGCCGCCACAGCCGGGCCTTGGCTTTGATGCTTTGTCTAGCCGGCACGGGCGCCAATGCCCAGCACGCACTGGCGCAGACTTCACTTCTCAACGTATCTTATGACCCGACGCGTGAACTCTACGCGCAGATAAATCCGCTTTTCGCCGCCGACTGGAAGAAGAAAACCGGCGAGAGCATTTCGATGCAGATGTCGAATGGCGGCTCCGGAGCGCAGGCAAGAGCGGTCATCGCCGGCCTCGATGCGTCGGTGGTCACGCTTGCCCTGGCGGCGGACATCGATGCGATTGCCGAGCAAACCGGAAAAATTCCCGCCGACTGGCAGAAGCGATTGCCGGACAATTCGTCGCCCTACACGTCCACCATCGTTTTTCTGGTGCGCAAGGGCAATCCCAAGCATATACGCGACTGGGATGATTTGGTGCGGCCGGGCGTGCAGATCGTGACGCCCAATCCCAAGACCTCGGGTGGCGCCCGCTGGAATTTCCTGGCTGCTTGGGCGTATGCGCGAGAAAAGTTCAACGGCGACGAGAAAAGGATCGAGGCGTTCGTGACGGCGATGTTCAAGAACGTCGCGGTGCTCGATTCCGGCGCCAGAGGCTCGACGACCACATTCGCGCGCCGTGGCATCGGCGATGTGCTGATCGCATGGGAGAATGAGGCGTATCTGGCGCGGCAGGAACTCGGTCCGGACGATTTCGAAATCGTTACGCCTTCGCTCTCCATTCTCGCCGAACCAACCGTCACCTGGGTCGACGGCAACGTCGATCACGAGGGCAAGCTCAAGGCGGCGCAGGCCTATCTCGAATTCCTGTACACGCCGACCGGCCAACGTGTCATCGCCGAGCACTTCTATCGACCGGCCGAGCCACAATACGCCGATGCTCGGGACTTGGCGCGCTTTCCGAAGCTCAACCTGGTCACTATCGACAAGGACTTCGGCGGCTGGTCCACGGCGCAGAAAAAGTATTTCGCCGATGGCGGCATCTTCGACCAGATCATCGCTGCAGCGCACCGGTAGACATGCCGATCAGGACACAGTCGTTGCGCTTTAAACAACCTAGCGTCCTCCCCGGCTTCGGGCTGGCATTTGGTTTTTCGCTCTTCTACCTCAGCCTCATCGTGCTGCTGCCGCTTGCAGCGCTCGTGGCGGAAGCTTCCGGTCTCGGAGTGACCGGCATCTGGCGCGTTGCCCTTGAACCACGCGTACTTGCGGCTCTGCGGACGAGCTTCGGGCTAGCGTTTGCGGCAGCCGTCACCGACTTGCTGGTCGGATTCCTGGTCGCTTGGGTATTGACTCGCTATCAGTTCCCCGGGCGGAAGCTGCTGGACGCCGCGATCGACTTGCCTTTCGCGCTGCCGACGGCCGTCGCCGGTATTGCGCTGGCGACCCTCTATGCGCCCAACGGATGGATCGGCGCGATTTTCGCGTCACTCGGAGTCAAAATCGCCTTTACCCCGGCCGGAATATTTGTCGCGCTTGTCTTCGTCGCCCTTCCCTTCACCGTCCGGCCGGTACAGCCGCTGATCGGTGAAATCGATCGCTCCTTGGAGGAGGTGTCGGCAACGCTCGGCGCAAGCCGCTGGCAGACCATGCGCTACGTGATCGTCCCGATGCTCTCTCCGGCGCTATTGACCGGCTTTGCGCTCGCGTTCGCACGCTCGGTCAGCGAATACGGGTCGGTGATCTTCATCGCCGGCAATCTACCCTACGTTTCGGAAATCGCGCCGGTACTGATCGTCATCAGGTTGCAGGAGTTCGATTATCGCGGCGCAACCGCTATTGCGGTCATCATGCTGGCGCTTGCATTCTCGGTCCTCTTTGCGATCAACCTCATTCAGGCCGGCGGCCGGCGGAAATACGGACATGCTTGAGGCAGGCAGGGCGTCAGCGGCGCCAGTCCCGATAACGACGGAAAGCCGCCTTGCCAGAGGCACATTGATTGCGCTGGCGATTCTGGTCTTGACCATTTTCTTGATCTTGCCGGTGCTCGTGGTGTTCAGCGAAGCGCTTGGCAAGGGGCTTTCATTTTATCTTGCTACCTTCCGGGAGCCGGACGCGCAGGCCGCGATCAGGCTCACCGTGATCGTTGCCGCCATCGCCGTGCCGCTGAACACACTGTTCGGGATCACAGCGTCCTGGGCGATCGCCAAGTTCGAGTTTCCCGGCAAGAGCCTGCTGATTACTCTGATCGATCTACCGTTCTCCATTTCACCGGTCATCTCGGGACTGATCTACGTCCTTCTGTTCGGCGCGCAGGGCTATTTCGGACCCTGGCTGATCGCTCACGGAATCCGAATCATCTTTGCCCTGCCCGGCATCGTGCTCGCGACGGTGTTTGTGACGTTTCCTTTCGTCGCGCGCGAGCTGATACCGCTGATGCAGGAACAGGGGAATGCCGACGAAGAGGCGGCGCTCACGCTGGGCGCAAATGGCTTCCAGGCCTTCCTGACGACCACGCTGCCCAATATCGCCTGGGGACTGCTTTATGGCATTCTGTTGTGCAACGCCCGCGCGATGGGCGAGTTTGGCGCGGTCTCGGTCGTTTCCGGCCATATCAGCGGCCTGACCAATACGATCCCGCTGCAAGTGGAGTTGCTGTATAACGACTACAATTTCACCGCGGCCTTCGCCATGGCATCACTGCTGACTCTGCTCGCGTTGGTCACCTTGGCGGCAAAGACGCTGGTCGAAATGCGTTACGGCGACTCCTTGGCCGTCTCCTCGCGCTATTAGGGCCGTAGCGTGCGCATCCGCATCGTCGATATCGCCAAGGATTTTGGCCGCACCGGCGCTTTGCGGGGGGCCAGCCTTGATATCAGGGACGGCGAATTGATCGCCCTGCTTGGGCCGTCCGGTTCGGGCAAGACCACGCTGCTGCGCGTCATCGCCGGCCTTGAGATACCCAACGCCGGACGTGTCTTCTTCGACGATCAGGACGCCACCGCGGTACCGGTCCAGCAGCGCCGAATCGGCTTCGTGTTCCAGAATTATGCGTTGTTCAAGCACATGACGGTGAACGACAACGTAGCTTACGGGCTGCGAGTGCTTCCCCGCGCAATACGCCCGGCGCAGACGCAGATTCGGAGCCGCGTCGAAGAGCTGCTCGATCTCGTCCAGCTGCCGGAGCTGGGCAAACGCTATCCCAGACAACTCTCGGGCGGCCAGCAACAGCGCGTCGCACTCGCGCGCGCCCTCGCCGTCGAACCGAGGGTGCTTCTCCTCGACGAGCCTTTCGGCGCGCTCGATGCGAAGGTGCGCAAGGACCTGCGCCGGTGGTTGCGCGAGCTGCACGGGAGGATCGGTCACACAACGATCTTCGTCACCCACGACCAGGACGAGGCGCTGGAGCTCGCCGACCGCGTTGCCATCCTCAACCTTGGAAAAGTCGAACAGGTCGGCAAGCCGGACGAGGTCTACGACAATCCGGACAGCGCCTTCGTGATGTCCTTCGTGGGCGATACGAGCAGCATTCCGGTCGAATTCGATGGCACACGATTATTGCACGAGGGCCGCCCGCTCGTCGCCACATTCGGCGCGTCGCGCACGGGCCCCTGCCGCCTCTACGTGCGTCCGCGCGACGTTGTGCTGGACAAACCTGCGGCGGATCGGCTGCCTGGGACAATAGTCAATCTTCATCGAACCGCCGCCGGCCGTCGCGCGCAGATTGCCCTCGGCAAGGCCGCAACGGTGATCGAGGCCGAGATCGACATGAGCTTGGCGACAAGTCCGGGAGAGCCTGTGGGAATTAGCTTTGCCAAAGGCAGAGTTTTTCCCGAGTGAGGCAGGCTCTTCGGCGATCCTCCCTGACGTCCCCGCCAAGCTATTCGCGCCGTTTCTCCAGCAAAAAGACAGCGAACGCGCTCACACACCCTGCAATACCATCGCCGCCGCTTTCAGTTCGGCAAAGCGGAATTCGCGGCGCTGCATCGCGAGCTCGTCGCGCCCCCATTGCTCCATATTCCAATCTTCGTCGACATTGGCCGCCTGCCAAGCCGCCTCCGCCGATAAAAAGCCGCGCGACAGCGCGAGCGCGATGAGCGCCGAACCGGTCAGTGTCGTTACCACATGCAGCGCGCCGAGCCGCCACGGATCGTCCGGAATGGCGGCACGCGCGGCCCGCAGCGCTTCTTCAGGTTGAGCGACATGCATGACGCCCTGCGTGCTTTTGAAGGCGGCACCCAACGCTTGCGCCGCCCAGGCGACGATCGGATCCCAATGCTGGGCCTGGCGCTCGACCAGTTCCGCCGGCGCCGCGGCGCGATAATGCAAGAGATCGGAGGCCAGATATCTGGCGATCTCGTCAGCGACCGGCTGCGGGCGCTCGGCAACGCCGTCGATGATCGCATTGACGAGCCGCGTCAGCGGCATCTTTGCCGGATCGACAATCTCGCGCTGAGCGTCCCATTCGGCAGCCAGCGCCTCGCCGAGTTCACGCGTCGGCGCCGCCAGGATGCGGCGCGCCGGCGTGCGCACCGGCTTGTCGTCGAGCCGCACCGCATGGCCTTCGGCAACCGCGATGCTGGTGGCCTTGGCGTAAAAGCGCCGCCGCAAGCCCGGCCGCGCGCCGCGGCGGATCGCCTGGTCGGGACTTTCGGATTGCGAGCTGTCGAACAAATCGCGCATGGCAGGCGGCATCGTTACGAAAATATAACCATGACCGCCAGAAGTTGCTCATATCTGTCAGAGCGACTCAAAATATTAAATATATTCAATGAGTTAGTTGGACTGAAAGGTCTGAGGCCGGGGCCTATCGCGGCCGCTGCGCAAGGCGTAAAACAATGACGCGGCGCCAGCCCCTGATAGCGCCCTTGCAAAGGACCGCGAACGACAAAACCTTCTGATAAGCAAGTAGAAGCGGTAGAAATGCGCTCCCCGCTCGATTACTATGCCCAACCGGATTCGGCGACGGAGCCAAACCGTGGGGCAGCCGATCCGCGCAGCAGCGTGCGTATCGCTCGAGCGCCAGCGAACGCTGCGTGCAAGAGGAGTCAATGAAACCTACTGACATTTCGGCCCCGGATTACTTCCACAAAGTGGTTGACTGCCAGTGGGCCTGCCCGGCGCATACGCCGGTACCCGAATACATCCGATTGATCGCGGCCGGCCGCTACAGCGACGCCTACCTGATCAATTGGGAGTCCAATGTTTTTCCCGGCATTTTAGGACGCACGTGCGATCGGCCGTGCGAGCCGGCGTGCCGGCGCGGACGCGTCGAGAAGGAACCGGTGGCGATTTGCCGGCTCAAGCGGGTGGCCGCCGATTTCAAGGACGACATCCGCGGCCGGCTGCCGAAGCCGGCGGCAAGAAAGAACGGCAAGCGCATCGCGCTCGTGGGCGGCGGCCCGGCCTCGCTCGCGGTGGCGCGAGACCTCGCTCCGATGGGCTACGAATGCGTCGTGTTCGATCAGGACCCGAAGTCCGGCGGCATGATGCGCACGCAGATTCCGAAATTCCGCCTGCCCGAAACCGTGATCGACGAGGAATGCCAGTACATTCTCGATCTCGGTGTCGAATTTATCGGCGGCAAGCGCATCGACAGCCTCAAATCGCTTCTTTCGGAAAACTTCGACGCGGTCTTTGTCGGCTGCGGCGCCCCGCGCGGACGCGATCTCGACATTCCCGGCCGCAAGGAAGCGGCCAAGAACATTCATATCGGCATCGACTGGCTGTCCAGCGTCTCCTTCGGCCACATCGACAAGATCGGCAAGCGCGTGATCGTGCTCGGCGGCGGCAACACGGCGATGGATTGCTGCCGCTCCTCGCGCCGGCTCGGCGGCGAGGACGTCAAGGTGGTGGTGCGCTCCGGCTTCGAGGAGATGAAGGCGTCTCCCTGGGAGAAGGAGGACGCCATGCATGAAGATATTCCGATCCTCAATTTCCTGGTGCCGAAAGAATTCACCCACGAGAATGGCAAGCTCACCGGCGTGCTGTTCGAAAAAGTCAAAGCCGAGTACGACGCCAAAGGCCGCCG
>DATJTL010000283.1:0-2563 GCA_035503415.1 Xanthobacteraceae bacterium | reverse complement strand
GCAAGCGGCTGCTGTCGGGCGAATGCAAGCAGGCGCTGGATCAGCGCGGTGGATCGCTCGGTTGCCTTCATGGCGCTATCGACGAATCGGCCGATGCCGAACTCATCCTGCTTGAGCCGACGCTTTATCAGGTCCAGCGCGCCGACGATCACGCCGAGCATGTTATTAAAGTCGTGCGCCATGCCGCCGGTGAGCTGCCCGACCGCCTCCATCTTTTGCGCCTGCCGAAGCTGCGCCTCGACCTGCTCGCGCCGGCCGATCTGTTCGATCAGGCTCTGATTGGCAAGCGACAGCTGAGTGTTTGCGGTGCGGATGGTCGCCACCGAACGCCTAGCCAGATAGGCGGCCAGAAAGGCGATGCCGCAGATCGCCAGAAACGTGCCGACTGAGCCGATCTGGAGGGCCAGATCCAGTGACTTCCCCTGCGCTACGCGCGCGGCCAGCAATTGCTCTTCGCCGTCCTGCATCGCGCCGAGCTGGTCGATGATCTTGTCCATAATGCGCTGGCCTTCGTCGGTATAGACGAGTGCCAGCGCGGCGTCGGCGCGGCCGGATTTGCGCAATGCAATGGTGCGGTCCATCTCATCGAGCCTGGCCGAAATGCCCTGGCGTAGCTCGTTGACCGCCACAACGTGCGGCGGGCTATCGCTGACCAGGGAGGCGACCCGATCGAGCGCCATCTGCAATTCCCCTCGCGCGGGCTCAAACGGCCTCAGATAGTCGTCCCGGCCGGTAACCAAGTATCCGCGCTGCGCATTTTCGGCACGCAACGTCAGAGTTCGGATAATCTGTATTTCATTTCGCACTGCAAGCGAACGGCGCACCCACTTATCCTGGCCTTGCTCCCAGAACCCGAGCATGAATGTGCCAAGCGTTATAAGGGCCGCGAGCAATGTGCAACCGAGGAGGCCCCAATATAGCGGGGCCAGCGGCTTCGGAACGGGCGCTCGATCCAGGGTCATATCCGGCCGTCCTGCCGGCCAAATTCCGCACGACGTCACCACACTTAGAATTATTACGTAATTCCAATCGCGCAAGCTGACAAAAGGTTAATTCCACGACCGCCATGGCGTTTCGGGAACTGGAGTCAGCGGCGGTTTGCCGGCGGCCCAGGCGAGGATGTTGTCGACGACGAGCTGATCCATCTTCTCGCGCGTGCAAACCGAGGCGGAACCGAGGTGCGGGAACAACACCACGTTGTCCATGGCGATGAGCTCCGGCGGCACTTCCGGCTCCTTGGCGAAGACATCGAGGCCGGCCGCCATGATGCGCTTGTCCTGCAGCGCCTCGATCAAGGCGGGCTCGTCGACGACGGAGCCGCGCGCCATGTTGATCAAAATGCCGTCGGGGCCGAGCGCGTCGAGCACCGTTGCATCGATCATGTTCGCGGTCGCCGCTCCACCCGGAACGATCACCAGGAGTACGTTAACGTCGCGCGCCATGTCGATGAGCTTTTCATAGTGGCGGTAAGGGAGTTGCGCGCGCCGTTGCCGCGCATGATAGACGACCGGCACCTGCATGGCGTCGAGCCGGCGCGCGATCGCCTGGCCGATGGCGCCCATTCCAACCAATCCGACGGTGCGGTTGCGCAGCGAGGCTTTGCTGAGCGGATAGCCCTTCTCAATCCATTTGCCGGCGCGCACGAAACGCTCGGCTTGGGGCAATTCGCGCACGGTGCACAGCAGAAGACCGAGCGCCGTGTCGGCGACCTCTTCGGTAAGCACGCCGGGCGTGTTGGTCAGCACGACGCCGTGAGCGGCGGCCCATTTGACGTCCATATGGTCGTAGCCCACACCGAAGCTCGAGACGATTTCAAGGTTCGGAAAGCGCGCCATCAACTCGCCGGGAACTGGCTCGCGGGTGTCGCTGCAGGCAATGGCGCGCACGTGCGAGTGCGCGGCGACGAACGCGTCGCGGTCCTTGGCGGCGGCGACCTTGTGAAGGATACAGGGTCCATCGAGCCCGTTGACGACCACCGGCTTGAGCGGCCCGACCAGCACAACCTCTTTTCTGTCGCCGTCCATCGCAGTCCCTCGCTCAGACGAGCATGCTCACCGGCGTTTCCACATAGGCCTTGAACGCAGAAAGCAGTTGCGCGCCAAGCGCCCCGTCGATCACGCGGTGGTCGCAGGAAAGCGTCGCCGTCGTCATGCTGGCGAAGGCTATGCCGCCGTCCTCCTTCTCGATCGCCTGCCGGCGTGCGGCGCCGACGGCGAGAATGGTCGCGTGCGGCGGATTGATGATGGCGGAGAAATCGCGCACGCCGTACATGCCGAGATTGGAGATGGCTGATGCGCCGCCCTGATATTCGGCGGGCTTGAGTTTTTTCTCCCGCGCGCGCGCAGCAAGCTCCTTCATCTCGGCCGAAATGGCGCTCAGCGATTTCGTCTCGATGCTGTGCAAAACCGGCGCCACCAGCCCCTCGTCGAGGGCGATGGCGACGCCGATGTCGGAATGCCTGAAACGCAGGATGCGGTCGCCCGCCCATACCGCATTCGCCGCCGGCACTCGCTGCAAAGCGAGCGCCAGAGCGCGGATGAAGAAGTCGTTGAGCGAGAGCTTG
>DATJTL010000282.1:0-3792 GCA_035503415.1 Xanthobacteraceae bacterium | reverse complement strand
GGCGAGGTGGTGGAGCGGCCGGCGAGCGTGGTGAAGGAGCTGATCGAAAACGCGCTCGACGCCGGCGCCCACCGCATTGACGTGCTCACGGACGGCGGCGGCCGGCGGCTGATTTCCATCACCGACGACGGCGAGGGCATGACGCGCGCCGATCTTAATCTCGCCGTCGAGCGTCACGCCACCTCGAAACTTAACGACGAGGACCTGGTTTCCATCCGCACCCTCGGCTTTCGCGGCGAGGCGTTGCCATCGATCGGGTCGGTGGCGCGGCTCTCGATCGCGACGCGCCACGCCGGCGAACCGCATGCCTGGGCGATCGAGGTCGACGCTGGCGCCAAGTCGGACGTGAAACCTGCGGCGCTCAAAGCGGGTACCCGTGTCGAGGTGCGCGATCTGTTTTACGCGACGCCGGCGCGGCTGAAATTCCTCAAACTCGACCGTACCGAGGCCGAGGCGGTGCGCGAAGCGGTGAGGCGGCTCGCCATGAGCCGGCCCGACGTTGCCTTCACCCTTGCCGGCGAGGAGCGTTCGTCCCAGACGTTTCCCGCAACACTGCCCGGCGCAACCGGCCGGCTGGCGCGGCTCGGCGACGTGCTCGGTGCTGACTTCCGTGCCAATGCGGTTGCCGTCGCCGCCGAACGTGAGGGGGTCGCCATCGAGGGCTATGCGGCGCTGCCGACGCTGACGCGCGCCAATGCGCTCGGCCAATATCTGTTCGTCAACGGCCGCGCGGTGCGCGACAAGCTCTTGCTCGGCGCCGTGCGCGCGGCCTATGCCGATTATCTGCCGCGCGACCGCCATCCGCTGGTGGCCTTGTTCGTCACGCTCTCCCCGCGGGAAGTCGACGTCAACGTGCACCCGGCCAAAGCCGAGGTGCGCTTTCGCAATGCCGGCCTGGTCCGCGCGCTGATCGTGCACGCGCTCAAAACCGCGCTGACCCGCGACGCCACCCGCGCGGCCACGACCGGCGGCAGCGCGACCATTGCGGCGTTCCGGCCGCTGGTCCGCCCGGGCGCGGCGCGCTTTTATCAGATGTCACCGCGGGGCACAGGCTTTGCCGAACCGGCGCAGGCCGCTTTCGACACCGGTTTGCCGGCGGCGGACATCCGCGAAGCGGTGAGCGCGGCGGCCGATATCGCCGGGCAACTCTCCGCCGATGCGCTCGATCATCCGCTCGGCGCGGCGCGCGCGCAGCTGCACGACACCTACATCGTCGCGCAAACCCACGACGGCCTTGTCATCGTCGACCAGCACGCCGCCCACGAACGCATCGTCTACGAGAAGCTCAAGGCAGCGCTGGAAAAGGCCGGCGTTGCCCGGCAGATTTTGCTCCTTCCCGAAATCGTCGAACTCGACGAAGCGGACGTGGAACGGCTTGTCGCGCACGCCGAGGAGCTTTCGCGCTTTGGTCTGGTGCTCGAATCCTTCGGCCCAGGCGCCGTGGCGTTGCGCGAGACGCCCTCGCTGCTTGGCGAGATCGATGGCGCCGGTCTGGTACGCGACCTTGCCGAACACATGAGCGAATGGGACGAGGCCTTGCCGCTTGAGCGCCGGCTCATGGCGGTTGCCTCTTCGATGGCTTGTCACGGCTCGGTGCGCGCCGGGCGAAGACTCAAGCCGGAAGAGATGAACGCGCTGCTTCGCGAAATGGAAGCGACGCCCAATTCGGGTCAGTGCAACCACGGCCGCCCGACCTATGTCGAACTCAAGCTCACCGATATCGAGCGGCTGTTTGGACGCCGCGGATAGCCGCCAAACAATCGCTTCAGAGGGCCGACCATGAAAAAGCTCTTCTTCGCCGCCGTCTCGCTTCTGGTGCTGTGGTGCGCACCCGCTGACGCACAAGATTGGCCGACGCGGCCGGTGACGATGGTCGTGCCGTTCGCGCCCGGCGGCGTCTACGACACTTTGGGCCGCGTCTACGCGGCGGTGCTCTCGAAGAGCCTCGGGCAGCAAGTCGTCGTCGAGAACGTTCCGGGCGCCGGCGGCATGGTCGGAGGCGAGCGAGTGGCGCATGCCGACCCTGACGGCTACCAGTTTTTGTTCGGCGGCGAGTCGCCGAACTCGCAAGTACAGCTCATGCAGAAGAATCCGCCCTATGACGGTGCGCGCGATTTCGCGCCGGTCGCGCTGGTCGCGAAGCAGCCGCTTATCCTGACCGTGCGCAGTGGCATTCCGGCGGCCAACCTGCACGACTTCATCGCCTATGCGCGGGCGAACCAGAGCAAGATGCAGTACGGATCGCCGGGAACGGGCTCCGGCTCGCATCTTGCCTGCGCGCTGTTCGACGTGGAGGCGAACATTTCGGTGACCCACGTTCCCTATCGCGGGCTCGGCCCGGCGATGCAGGATTTGCTCGCCGGCCGCATCGACTACATGTGCCCCTCGATCACCACGGCCATGCCGCAGCTCGAAGGTCATAAGATCCAGGCGCCGGCGGTGCTCGGCGGGGCGCGATCGCCGGCGTTCCCGGACATTCCGACCGCGCAGGAGCAGGGTCTGAAGGATATGGACGCCAACAGCTGGAACGCGATCTTCCTGCCGAAGGGTACGCCGGCGCCGATCGTCGCCAAGCTCAATGCGGCGGCGATCGCCGCGATGCAGGATGCGGCGGTGCAGCAGCGTCTGCGCGAACTCGGCGCCAGTCTGCCGAGCGCCGAGCAGCGCACGCCGCAATACCTGCAAAGCTACGTTGTGGACGAAATCAGAAGATGGGGCGCCGCAATCAAGGCGGCCGGAATCACGGCGGAATAACGCGGGTGGGAGACCAGCATGACACAAATTCGGATTCTGGCGGCGGCACTGCTCGCCGTGTGCTCGCTTACAGCTGCCGCGGACGCGCAGGATTGGCCGACGCGGCCGATCACCCTGGTGGTTCCGTTCGCCGCCGGAGGCGGCGTCGATGTGAGCGCGCGCATCCAGGCGCAGAAAATGGGTGAACTCCTCGGCCAGTCCATCGTGGTCGATAATATGGGCGGCGCCGCCGGCATGACCGGCGCGCTGCATGTATCGAATAGCGCGCCCGACGGTTACACGATGCTGATCGGCAACAGTGGCACGCACGCCTTCAGCCAGGCGCTTTACAAGCATCCGCTCTACAACGCCGTGACCGGCTTCACGCCGGTGGCGCTGGCGACGGAATCGCCGCGCATTCTCATCGTGCGCAAAAACCTGCCGGTCGCCAACCTGCAAGAGTTCATCGCTTATGTGAAAGCGCATCAGGCCAACATGCAGTTCGGCTCCGCCGGTGTCGGTTCGGGCACGCATCTGCCGTGCGTGCTGCTCAACATGGCGATGGGGGTCAACGTCACCCACGTGCCGTATCGCGGCGAGAGTCCGGCGCAGCAGGATCTGATCGCCGGCCGCCTCGATTACATGTGCTCGACCATCCAGACTGGCGCCGCTCTCGCCAAGCAGGGTGAAGTCAAAGCCATCGCGGTGATGTCGGCCAATCGGGTCGACATCGTTCCGGATGTGCCGACCACCGGCGAGCAGGGCCTGTCGGGCGTGGAAGCAAGCGTTTGGGACGCGTTCTTCCTGCCGCCGGGGACGCCGGCTCCGATCGTAACAAAGCTCAACAAGGCGATCAGCGATGCGCTCGACGATCCCGCGGTGCGCAAGCGGCTGTCCGATCTCGGCCTTGAAATCGTCCCGCCAAACGAACGCACGCCCGGCTACCTCGCTAAGCTCGTGCCCGACGAAATGGCGCGCTGGAGCAAGGTCGTAAAGGCTGCCGGCATTACGCCTCAGTGAGAGGCGCTGCATCATCGAGGCCCGATCGCAGGAAAATGA
>DATJTL010000281.1:0-5812 GCA_035503415.1 Xanthobacteraceae bacterium | reverse complement strand
TTTCCCGAACAAACTCGCGCTCATCGAGGCCGTGCGGCGCCGGCATTTCGACGATGTGCTGGCTGTGCTGCGCGCGGCGGCGGATGACAAGTTGCCTCGCGCCCGCCGACTTGCGGCGCTGGTCGATGGCATGATCGCGGTTCATTGCCGGTATCCGGCGGCCCATCGTGTGCTCATCGAGGAGAGCCCACGCAGCGAGAACTCGCGTGGAGCTAACGATATTTTTGAAGCGGCGTGCCGAAAGGGCTATGAGGCGATCTTCAGGGCGAATTCGTCTCGTCCAACGGCTGTGCGCGTCGGCGCACAGGTGCTTGCGGGCGCCGTCGCTGGCGCCGTTCATGAGGCTGCGCGGCAAGGCACGCTGGACTCGCCGATCCTGAGAGCAGAGCTCATCAATCTCGTCGAATCGTTCCTGTCAACGCGACGGCCTTCTGCCTGAGGGCCAGATCGTTTCGGGCAATCTTGGCGTTGCCTTGACCTACTCGGCGCTGATGCCCAGCGTTTTGATGCGCTCCGGCCACTGCGCGAATTGTTTGCTCAGCATCGAGGCAAAAGCCTCATGATCGAGGGCGCCGTGGGTGCCGTCCGCTTCGAACCGTGCCTTGACGTTCGGCGTCGCGATAACGTCGAACAGCGCCCTTTCCAGCCGGTCGCGTTCTTCCTTGCGCGTGCCGGCGGGAACGAGCACACCGTACCAGTTCTCCATCACCAGGCCGGGGAAACCCAGCTCTTTGGTGGTCGGCAGATCGGGCAACAGCGGTGTGCGTTCGGGCGAGAACAGTGCCAGCGCCCTGACTTTCCCGGCCTTCACCAGCGGCAGCAGCACCGGCAGATCGGCGTTCAACGTGTCGATATGGCCGCCGAGCAAATCGGTAATCGCCGGCGCAGCGCCGCGATAGGGCACATGGGTAATCTTCACGCCCGCCGCCTTATTGAGCATTTCGAGCGCGATGTTCATTGTCGTGCCGGGTCCGGCAGAACCGTAGCTCAACTGCTGCTGCTTGGCCTTGGCGATCAGGTCCGCCAGCGTCGTGATGCCTGACTTCGGATCGACCACGATGAGCGAGGGCACCGAGCCGACCAGCATGACCGGTTCAAACGATTTGATCGGGTCGTAGTTTGCCGGCGGCTTGAGGATCGGGCCGATCACGAAAGCGCCAAGGCTTGCCAACAGGACGGTCTTACCATCTGGTTTGGAGCGCGCCACGAATTCGCCGGCGATCGCGCCGCCGGCGCCGCCGCGGTCGTCGACGATGACGTCTTCGCCGAGCTTCGGGCCGAGCCCGTTAGCGAGCACGCGGGCGAGCTGGTCGACCGGCCCGCCCGCCGCGAACGGCACGACCACCTTTATGGGCTCGGCCGCCGCCGGTCTTGGCACTGCCAAAGACGCGGCCAAAGACGCGGTCAAGCACGCGCCTAGAAGGCACCCTGCTGCGCGCTTCATCCCTATCTCCAATGTTTGGAGCATGGTGGGCCTTCTCTTGCCCGCCGTCCAGGCCGCTTGGGGATTTGCGGCCGAACGCACCTGATGATCGAAAGAAGACGGCTCTTCGCACTCGCGAATGGCCGCTATCTATTCCGCGGCTTCCTGGCGTTGGTGCAGAAGCGGCAGAATCCGTGTTTGTTCGCCGGCCTTTGCCACCAGGACGTGGCTCTCGGGAATGGCGATCCAGTTACGGTGATCGCGGTCGAGCGGCTCGGAAACGACAACAATGCCTTGTTCGGATTCTCGATAGTACAGCGTGTTGGCGCGATCGTTCACGGCATAGCGGAAGGCGAACAGATCCTCGCCGTTGGAGAGGGCTGCGGTGAACCGCAGACGATCGGCAGGGGTATTTTCGTTGACGAGGTCGGTCAGGCGCGTGAGCGTTTTTTCGGTCGCCGCAATGGGGTCGTCGATGCCTGCGCCCATGATGGCGAGGAAAATGGCTTCCGAATCGGTGGTGCCGATACGCGCCGGGTAAAGCTTATCGGGAATCAAAGCCTCGACCTGGCGGCGCAGCCGGTTCCAGCTGCCGATGAAGCCGTTGTGCATGAACAGCCAGCGTCCGCACGCGAACGGGTGGCAATTCGGCCGCGTGATCGGCGTGCCGGTAGCCGCCCGCACATGAGCAAAAAACAGGTGGGATTGCAGGTGCCGGCACAGGTAGCGGAGGTTTTCGTCGGACCACGCCGGCCTGATCTCGCGGTAAAGGCCCGGCTCCGCGTGGGCGCCGTACCAGCCGAGACCAAAGCCATCGCCGTTGATGCTCGCCGTCGATTCGAGCGCCGCGATGCTCTGCGTCACCAGCGAATGGGACGGCTCGGTGACATAATGCTCGAGAGCCGTCGTTTCTCCGCGATATGCGATCCAGCGGCACATGCCGTTGCTAAACCGTCAGGCCATCAGGGTGGCGTCCCTGATCCATTCTGCCACGTATTGCAGTGCAATGTCGGCACTATCGTGTTCATTTTCGGTAAATATCCGCAATTGGGCGTCCGCCGAAGTACCCTCGACGATGATCGTACGGCAGTGTTCCAGTTCCTCGCCGCAGCCAAGGACATCCGCATCGGGGGCAACCAGTTCGAGGACCCGGTCGAGCATGTCGGCGACTGTAACGGCGCCCGACCGGGACACGAAGCTGCCCTGTACGCCGTACCGCTGCGCGCGCCATTTGTTCTCGACCGCGATGGCGCGGTCGACCACGTTGATCCCGGCGTTATGCTCGGGGTGACGGTACAAGAAGCATGCCAGGGCGCGATAAAATGAGGCGAGCGCGATGGCGTCGTCGAGCCTCGTGCAGCAATCCGCGGCGCGCAGCTCCAGCGTCGGATATTTTTGCGACAGGCGCACCGCCCACCACAGATGACTCGCGTCCGGCATCGCGCCCGACATCACCATGGCGTCGACGTAGGCCGTGTAGTCGGCATTGTCGCGGAACAGTTCGGGTAGGCCCGTGCGCGGAAGTTCGTCGTAGGCGGCGAGCCTGTAACCTTTGAGCCCGGTCGCGCGGCCTTGCCAGAACGGCGACGACGCGGACAGCGCGATGAAAAGCGGCACGTAGGGCAGCATGCGCGTCATTACGTCGACGCGCCGTGATGGATCGGGAAATTCGACGTGAACATGCATGCCGCACAGCATGTTGCGCTGGCCGATCATCTGCAGGACGTCCATCACTTCCGCGTACCGATCCTTCGGGCTTTGTACGGCTTCGCGCCATGACGCCAGCGGGTGGGTGCCGCATGCCAATATGGTGAGACCGTGCTGGGCCGCCGCCGCTGCCGCGCTTTGCCGTAGCCGCAGCAGTTCGTGCCGTGCCGTCGCGACGCCGTGATGCGGTTCGGTGGCCACTTCGATCTGTGCCTGGAGGAATTCGCGGCCGACGCGGCCTTTGTTCCCGAGATCGGCCGCGTGAAAAAGCTCCTCCGGCGTCTCCGAGGGAGCTTGCAGCGTCCTGGCATCGGATAGGAAATATTCCTCCTCGATGCCGAACTGAAACAGCTCGTCGGGTGCGAAGATGGCCGCGTCCCGCCCCGGTGGCACCAGGGTGCGGATGTGCAGCCGCCGGTCGTTTGGATCGAATCGAAATTCCATGAGCTTCAAATTCCGTCGGTTCGCGGCCAGTGCCAGCGTCACCCGCGACGCCTTTGTGTGTCCCTTCGGCGTCGGCTAGCCCTAGTCGCAAAGGCGCAGATTTCAATTTTCCAAGAGACGCGCAGAAAGCCGCATGGGGACCCGCGCGATTTAACGCCTGGGAATGAGACCGGTTCCAGCGAAAGTTCGGCGAGGCGCGGCCGCTATGCTTCGAATTGCATAGCTCAAACGCCCAAATCGCCCTTTTGTGCTGCGCAGCAATTAAGGCTGATCAATATTTGCTGACGCCACGATGAATTTGATGGCGCCGCGATGAATTTGATGGCCTCGCGATGACAGGTTTCAGCAAACAATCTTGCCGCAGGCGCCCACAGCATCGACAACAGCCTGCAGCGTGTGGCGGCCCGGATAGCCGAGGATGGCGACGCCACCGACAATGAACGAGGGGGTAGCCACGAGCTTCAGCGACGTTCCGAGCGCGACCAGATTTTTCATCGTCTGCGTGACCTCATCGCTGTCGCCGACCGTGGTCAAGGCGTGTTGGTCCAAGCCGAGCGAGATGGCGATCGCCAGAGCGCGCGCGCCATCGGTCGTGCCGCGCTGCGCGTAGACCTGCTGATGAAACGCATAGAACTGCTTTGGCGTGCCGAGCTTTGCCACTGCCAGTTCAACCCTGCTCGCTTCTATCGATGCAATGCCGAGCACCGGATAGGGGACGAGAACGAGTTTCAGATCGGCATCGGTCTCCACCATGTCGCCGATATCGACCGAGGCGATGCGGCAGAACGGGCAATTGAGATCGTAGAATTCGACAAGCCGCGTCTTGCCGTTCGGGTTGACCGCCGTCACCACGCCGGGCAATCGTTCGATCGGCCCCGGTATCTTGACCGTATGATTGGGCACGCGCTGACCATCGTCGCCGTATAGCGGGTATTCGGAGAGCGAGAGCGCGGAGCGGTCGCGCTGCTGTGCGGCGACGTATCCGGCGCAGGCAAAAAAGAGCACGAACGCCAAGGCGGCGGCGGTTAACGGGCGAAGGGTCATGATTATTGCCCGACGACGTCGGTGGGCGAGGTTTCCAGATTGAAGGCGGCGGCGAACAGCGCGCGAGTGTAATCGGTTTGCGGGCGGCGGAACAGTTCGGCGGCATTGCCCGCCTCCACCACCTTGCCGGCGCGCATCACCAGGAGCTGGCTTGCCAGCGCCGCCACGACCCGCAGATCGTGCGAGATGAACAGATAGGTGAGGTTGTGCCGTCTCCGCAGGTCGCAGAACAGTTCGACCATCTGCGACTGGATCAGCATGTCGAGCGCGCTGGTCGGCTCGTCAAGCACGATGAAGGTCGGCTCCAGCACGCAGGCGCGCGCTACCGCGATGCGCTGGCGCTGGCCGCCGGAAAATTCGTGGGGAAAGCGAAACCGCGTTTGCGGATCGAGCCCGACATCGGTCAGCACGCGTACCACGCGCTCGTCGCACTCCCGCTCCGTCATCCGCGGATGATGAACCTTCAGCCCTTCCTTGATGACGTCGGCCACCGACAGCCGCGGCGACAGCGATCCATAAGGGTCTTGGAACACGATCTGCATGTCGCGGCGGAATGGCCGCATCTGCCGAAAGCGCAGCCCCTGCAGCTTATTGCCCATGAACACGATCGGCCCGTCGGAGGAGATGAGCCGCAATAGCGCGAGCCCGAGCGTGGTCTTGCCGGAACCGGATTCGCCGACCACGCCCAGCGTTTCGCCCTTGCGCAGTGCGATCGAGACGCCGTCGACCGCCTTGATGTGGCCGACCGTCTTGCGCAGTACGCCCCGCCTGATCGGGAACCATACTTTCAGGTCGTTCGCCTCCAGCAGCAACGGCGCGTCCGGCTGCGGCGGCGCCGGGTCGGGTTTCGGCTCTGCGGCAAGGAGCGCGCGCGTATAAGGATGCGCGGGCGCAGAAAATACCCGCTCGACCTCGCCCTGTTCGACGATGCGCCCCTCCTTCATCACGCAGACCTTCTGCGCGATTTTGCGCACGATGCCGAGATCGTGGGTGATGAACAGCAGCGACATGCCGAGCCGCTTCTGGATGTCATTGAGCAGGGTGAGAATCTGGGCCTGCACGGTGACGTCGAGCGCGGTGGTCGGCTCATCGGCGATCAGCAGGTCGGGCTCGTTGGCGAGCGCCATGGCGATCATCACGCGCTGACGCTGGCCGCCGGAAAGCTGATGCGGGTAGCTTTTGAGCCTAGTCTGC
>DATJTL010000280.1:0-4650 GCA_035503415.1 Xanthobacteraceae bacterium | reverse complement strand
TGCAGAATACCGAGCGCGGCTACTGCGCCGTAGCTGCCACCTTCTTCCCACATGGTGAGGCTGATGGTGGCGAGTACGTTGGTGCCCGGCCCGATCAGAAAGATCGAGGCGCCGAGTTCGCGCACCGAAAGCACGAAGGTGTAAATCCAGGCGGCCAGCAGGAATGGCAAAAGGAGCGGCAGCAGCACGCGCCACAGTACCTGCGTCGCGCGTGCGCCGGATACTTCTGCCACTTCCTCAAGCTCGCGATGGATTTGCGTGATCCCGCTCGAGGCAAAGCGCATGCCGTAGGGTAACGCCAGCGTCACATAGGCGATGAGCAGGATCCAGATCGTGCCGTAGACGCCGATCGGAATCATCAGGTAGGTGAACAGAATGCTGGCGCCGATGATGACGCTGGGGATGGCGATCGGCGCCGAGGCAAGCCCGTCGAGCAGGAAGGCAAAGCGCGAAGCCGACCGCCGCGCGATCCAGGCCATGACCAATGTCAGTACGACCACCGCGGTGGCCGCCATGGCGGAGACGACGACACTGGTACGCACCGCGTCGAGGAAGATCGGATAGCGCAAGATATAGCGGTAATTGGCAAGCGTCGCAGGCGGGGCCGAGTCCATGAACGGCTGCGACAGGTTCGAGAAGAACGACTGCCACGCCAGCGTGAACAACGGCAGGCCGAGTGCGATGAGAAAGACCAGGATGATCGCGACGGATACCGGCCAGCGCCAGCGGCCGAGCGCGATGCGGGTCGGCATGTAGCCCTTGCCGGTGATGGTGGCGAAGGCTTCGGCGTTGCGGGTTGAACGGCGGTAGAAGTAGACGGCGACCAGGCAGACCACGAGCAGAAGCAGGCTGAGCGCGCTGGCGACGCCGAATTGCGGCGGCGTCTCGATCGTCGCGCCTTGAATCTGCGTGGTGAACACGTCGATGCGCGCCGGCCGGCCGATCACCCGCGGCACCTCGTAGGAGGAAAGCCCCATGATGAAGAGAAGCAGGAGGCCGGAGAGAATGGCCGGGCGCAACAGCGGCAGTGTGATCTTCGGCCACACCTGCCAGTAGCGCGCGCCGGAGACCAGGCCCGCCTCTTCCATGCGTACGTCGAGCGCACGCAGAGCGGGGCCGAGCACCAGATAAGCGAGCGGAAAATAATGGGTCGACAGCGCCCAGATCATGCCGCCCATCGAGTAGATGTTGAACGGTGCGTTGGAAAGGTGCAGCGCCGATTTCAGCACCGCGTTGATCCAGCCGATATTGGGGCTGGCGACAAAAATCCATGCCATGGCCATGAGCAGGCCGGGAATGGCGAAGGAAATCAGCGCCAGATTGTGAAACAGCATGCCGCCCGGCGCGTCGGTGCGCTCCACCGCCCAGGCGATGAAGCCGCCGATCAGGAAGGTGACGAGTGCCGTGCCCGCCGCATAGACGATCGAATTGCCGATCAGCGGCAGGATGCGCTCGCTCGAATAGGCCTCGACGAAATTATCGAATGTGAAAGCGCCCGGCCCGAACCCGGTATCTTCGGTGAAGGCGGTGTACAACAATCCGGCGACCGGCACGAACACGAGCCAGATGCCGATGGCGACACAGAAGATCAGCAAATAATTCGGCTGCCGCCAGCGCGAAACAGGCTTGCTCGCAGGCTGCAGTTCGGGAACCAAGTCCGCGACGCTCACACGCGGTACTCCATCATATTGGCAATCGTCCGCCCCTTAGTGTCATGCCCCGCGAAAGCGGGGCATCCAGTAGGCGCCGGCACGTCGGCCTGAAGCGTGTCTACTGGATCATCATCTATTGGATCATCCGCCTGCGCGGATGATGACATGAAGGAGCGGACGATGACATCAAAGATCAGTGTCCCTTGAACAGGTCGTTGAACTTCTGCTGCCACTTGTGTTCGTCCTGTGGCGACATCGACACCGTGATCACTTTCTTCTTGGCGAGTGCCGCGACGATGCCGGGCGGATTGGACTCCACGTCGGCGCGCGTCGGGATGCGGCCGAACTTGGTGAGGAACGTCTCGCATTCCTTGCTCAAGAGAAAATTCGCCGCGAGCTGGGCCGTGTTCGGATGCGGCGCCTTCACGGAAATGCCGACAGCACCGAAGGTCAGCGCCACCGGATCGAGCGCGAAATAATCGATCGGACCGCCGGCGAGCTTCACGTTCATCGTCAGATTGACGAAATTGTTGAGCGACAACCAGTATTCGCCGGAGCCGACAGAGCGCGCCTGCGCCAGATGGCCGTCGGTGATGACCGGCTGCAGGTTCGCCACAAGCGCCTTGATGATCGCGGTCGCTTTGTCGTCGCCGAAGTACTGATACATGGCGTAAAGCCACTCGCTGTCGGTGCCGTCGATGGCGACGTGGCCGGCCCATTCCTTGTGCTTCGCGAAGTCCTGATAGCTCGTCGGCAGCTCGGAGGCCTTGACGTGCGCCGTGTTGTAGGCGGGCGAATTGTAATTGGCGTAGAGCCCGTACCAGCGCCGGCCGGGATCGCGCGCGGCCGGCGAAATGTTCTTCGCCTCCGGCGGGTCGAACTGCTGCAGGAGCTGCGGCGGGATCTTGTCGATGGTGCCGAGCTGCGCCACGTCCCAGGATTTCTGACCGGCGCGGTATTCGAGCAGCATGCGCGCCATCAGCGGCGGATCGGCGCCGCGCACGTAATTGACCTTGATGCCGGTGGCGTCGGTGAAGAGTTTCCACAGCGGCAGGCCTTCGCCCTCGTTGGTGTCCGAATAGATGGTCATCTCGCCGCCCTCGGCCTTGGCGGCGGCAAGCAGTTTCGGATCAAGCCAGGCATGCGTCTCCTGTGCGGACGCATAGGACAGGCCTGCAGCGACGAGCAGTCCTGCGAGGCTCAGGGTTTTTATCGATCGGTGCATGGGCGTCTCCCGGTTTTGCTGTGGCGCGGCTACGGCGCGGCTTCGTGGTTCTCGGATGCGTGCCAGTTCGGCTCTGCCGGCGGCTCCTGCGGCTTGAAGCCGAAAGTCTTCTCAAAGCGCTTGGCGTAGGCGGACCAGACCTGCGGATTGACGATGCGCGGCACCGGCCGCCCGTCGAGCGCGTCGAGCATCTGCACGGCGGCGAATTCGCCCATCTTCACGCGCGCCTCGCGCGTCACGCCGGCCATGTGCGGAGTGACCATGACGTTGTCGTACTTCATCAGCGGGTGCTGCGCCGGCGGCGGTTCTTTTTCCCACACGTCGAGCCCGGCGCCGGCGATCTTCTTGTCGCGCAGCGCCTTGTCCAGCGCCTCCTCGTCGTGGATCGAGCCGCGCGCCGTGGTGATGAAATAGGCGGTCGGCTTCATCAGCGCATATTCACGCTCTCCCATCAGGTTGCGCGATTCCGGCGTCAGCGGGCAGTTGATCGAGACAAAGTCGGAGCGGCGAAGCAACTCGTCGAGTTCGACCTTGGTGGCGCCGCGCGCGCGCACCACATCGGCCGGGAGATACGGGTCATAGGCGAGCACGTGCATGCGAAACAGCGTGCCGGCGAGTTCGGCGACGCGGCGGCCGACATTGCCGAGCCCGACGATACCGATGGTTTTGCCGAAGGCCTCGCCGCCGATGTAATCGATGCGGCGCTCGATCTTGCCGGCGCGCAAGGCGCGGTCACTTTCACCGACGCGTTTGACCAGGCACAGCATCATGCCGATGACGTGCTCGGCGACCGCTTCCGCGTTGCCGCCCGACTGATTGACAACCAGGATACCGCGCGCCGTACAGGCCTTGATGTCGACGGTGTCGTATCCGGCGCCGTTGGTGGAAACGATCAGGAGGTTCGGCGCGCGGCCGAGGAGCGCGGCGCCGGTCTGATAATGGGACACCAGTTCGTCGCGGGCCGAGCCGGTCTGGTAGGCGTGCGCTGCGGACAGAATCTCCAGCGCAGCCGCGTCCGGGGTCTTCTGCTCGAGCATGTCGAGCCGCACGTCGTCGCGCTTGCCGAGCATCTCGGCAAAGCCAATCGGCCGGTGCGGTGCGACGTAGAAGACCCGCTTATTGTTGACCCCCGAACTCATCGAGGCGTTCCCCCTGTTTCCGTCCTTGCGGACCGCCTTTGTCCGGCCCTCGCAGTTCGGCGAGTGGCGATGGTACATTGCCGTCAAAAGCGCACGCGCGGCAAGCGCGGAGCGAGACGGGGAGGGAGACATGGCCGGAACTGTGCTGACACGCCGCATGCTGTTGGGCGCGATGGCAAGCGTGCCGTTGGCAAATGTGGCCGGCGCGCAAACCGCGTGGCCGGATCGCCCGGTGCGCGTCATGGTGCCGTATCCGCCGGCCGGCGGTGCCGACACCACAGCGCGGATCATCTACGCCAAGTTGAGCGAGGATCTCGGTCAGCAATTCGCTATCGAAAATCGCGGCGGTGCCGGCGGCACGATCGGCGAAGCCGTGGCCGCCAAGGCAGCACCCGACGGCTACACGATCCTGCACGACGCCACCGGCTTTTCCGTCAACGGCTCGCTCTATCACGATCTGCCGTTCGACTATCGCACGGACTTCGATCCGGTCTGCCTGATCTCGCTGGTTCCGAACATTCTGGTTGTGACGCCCTCGGTGCCGGCCAACACCGTCGCCGACGTGATCGCGCTGGCCAAGGCTTCGCCGGACGGCATCGCCATGGCGTCGTCCGGGAACGGCACCCTGCAACAC
>DATJTL010000279.1:0-8268 GCA_035503415.1 Xanthobacteraceae bacterium | reverse complement strand
GCACGAGCATGGTCTGATCGAGACCACGCCGCAAGGGCGCCTGCGCGTCACCTTGCCGGGCTTTCCTGTGCTCGACGCCGTGGTCGCCGATCTGGCGGCGTGACATTTTAGAGCCGCTCCGGTCCACCGGAATTCTCCCGTTACGCGGAAGATTATATTTCTTTTTTCACACATTCTCACGGCAGGGACGCGCGCCAATATTAAGCTGGTAAAGGGCAATATGACTTACCGGAGTCACCGCCAATGTCCGCACACCAACCGATCAAATCACCGATCACCGGCCGCGAGAGTATCGACGATCTCGACGAACCGCAGGCGGTGCTGGCGCAATTCTATCGCGCCTTCAATAACCGCGATCTCGCGCTGATGGCCGAGAACTGGGAGGATTCAGCCGATGTGGCCATGGATAATCCGCTCGGCGGCATCAAGCGCGGTTGACCGGAAATCCGTTCCGTCTACGAGCGTATCTTTACCGGCCCGGCGCGCGTCGAGGTCGAATTCCACGATTACACGCTCCATGTGATTGGAGACGTGTTCTACGCCGTCGGGCGCGAGCGCGGCACGTTCGAAAAGGGCCGCCAGAAATTCGGCCTCGCCATCAGAACGAGCCGGATATTCAGGCGCGCCGGCGGACGCTGGCGCCAAGTGCACCATCACGGCTCGATCGACGATCCGCAGTTACTGGGCGTCTATCAGCAGGCTGTGCGCTGAATTGTGGCGCGCCGCAAGGAGCAAACAAATGTCCCGCGCATTTACCCGATTGGCATTTTCACCGGCCGTCAAAGCGGCGCAAGCGCGCTATGGGGCGCGCGCATACGGGGAACATCTGGAACAGAGGGAACCGTCGCGCGACCGCTTGAACGATGATCTCGCCGCCTTCATCGCGACCACCGATAGTTTCTTCATTTCCAGCGCGAATAGCGACGGCTGGCCGCACGTGCAGCACCGCGGCGGACCCGCGGGCTTTCTCAAGGTGCTCGATGAGCGCACGCTCGCCTTCGCCGATTATTCGGGAAACAAACATTACATCACGATTGGCAATCTCACCGAGAATGACCGCGTCATGCTGTTCTTGATCGATTACGAACGCGGCCGTCGGCTGAAAATCTGGGGCCGCGCCACAATCGTCGACGACGATCCGGTGCTGCTCCAGCGAGTCAGCGATCCGGATTACCCCGCAAAGGTCGAACGCGTCGTCCGCATCGTTGTCGAGGCCTGGGACCTCAATTGCCGCCAGCACTTTCCGAAGCTGGTACGCGCACACTGAGGCGGTGGCGCGTCCGAGTATACGAGCAGGCGCGGCTAAATTCCCGATGTGCCGAAGCTGCGCGGCGGCGGCGAAACGGTCTGCGGGCCTGAGGGAGCGACGCGCAGCACTGCAAGGCCGCGGTCGTTGGTGCCGTCCGGGCGGAAGCGGAACAATCCATCGATGCCGGTAAAGCCCGACGGGTTGGTCAGCACTGCAGGGGAAAACCGCTGCTGCGGGTCTTGCTGCGTCTTCACCAGCGCCGCCACCAGCGCCACCGCGTCGTAGGCGAGCGTCGCGGTACGCACCGGATCCTGATTGTAACGCTGACGGTAGCGAGCCGAGAACGAGCGGTAGCCGGCGGCGTCCGGCGCGGCGTACAAGCCGCCATCGAGCGCCGGCGCCGAATAGATGCGCGGGTCGTCCCACAGCCCGGTGCCGAGCAACTGAATCCGCTTCGGGTTCATCCCATCGGCGACGAGCATTTGCACGACGCTCGGCACGGCGTCGCCGCCATCGGGTATGAACAGCGCGTCGGCGCGGACCGCCGCCTGAGCGATCGCCTTGACCGGCGCGGTCATGGCGGCGGGGTCATGCGAGTAATGTTCGAGCGCGGCAATCTGGCCGCCATGGCGGGCGACGGCCTGCCGGAACGCCGCTTCGACGACCGTGCCGTAGGGATTGTCCGGCACGAGCGCGGCGAACGAGCGTTTGCCGGTCGAGCCTGCGTATTGGACGATGCGCTCGACGTCCGATTCCGGCAGGAAGCTCAGCAAATAAATGCCCGCCGAGGCGACGTTGGCGTCGGTCGAAAACGCGATGACCGGGATGTTGCGCGGCCGCGTCACCTGGCCGACGACGTTGACCGATTGCGCGAATAGCGGGCCGAGGATGATTTCGGCGCCCTGATCGAGCGCCTGCTGCGCAACAGTACGAGCGGTGTCGGCGTTGCCGGCGTCGTCCTCGACCAGAAGCTGGATGTTAGGCGAATTGAATTCGGCGAGCGCCATGTCGGCTGCGTTGCGCATGGCCTGGCCGGCGACGCTGGCATTGCCGCCTGCCGACAGCGGCAGGATCAGTCCGACCTTGACCTGACCGGTTCCGATCGTCGCGGCGGGCGCCGGCGGGGTGTTTGTGGCCTGCGGCGGAGGTGTGGTCGAAAACAGGCTGGAATTGCTGAAAATGCTGGAGCTGGAGCAGCCGGTGAGCAATCCCGCTGCCGAGGCCAGCAGGGCAAGCGCACGGCGCCGCGACGGCGTCGTCGCGGTCGCCCCTACCTGCAATTCCGCGGACATTGCGGTCCCCCACCTCAGCCTGCGCAACCGCATAGGATAATACCAATTCGTCATATTGACGGCGAATGGTTAACCAAATGAAAAGGATAATGAATTGTACAGTACCATGACGATGGGGCGGTAATGCGGCTAAATTGACGGCCATGAGCGCTTCCGCCTCTGGCCCCCGCGCCAGTCCGATCGCCGCGCCGGACCATATCCAGCGCAGCTACTGCATCGACGGCACTGCGGTCGATGCGGCGCACCTTGATCCAGGTCTGCATGTCGTCGCCACTCCGATCGGCAATCTTGGCGACATTACGCTGCGCGCGCTCGCCGCACTAGCCGGCGCCGATCTGATCGCCTGCGAGGACACTCGCATCACCCGCAGGCTGCTCGACCGCTACGCGATTACCACGCCGCTTACTCCCTATCACGAGCACAATGCCGCAAAAGCCCGGCCGGCACTGCTGCGCCGCCTGGCCGAAGGCGCCGCCATTGCGCTTGTGTCGGATGCCGGGACCCCGCTCGTGTCCGATCCGGGCTTCAAGCTCGTGCGCGCGGCGCGGGAGGCGGGCCATGCGGTGACGGCGCTGCCCGGCGCTTCGGCGCCGTTGGCGGCGCTTGCGGTTGCCGGCCTGCCAACCGACCAGTTCTTCTTCGCGGGCTTCCTGCCGCCAAAGCAGGCCGCCCGCCGCGCGCGCATCGCCGAACTGGCGCACATCCCGGGCACACTCCTACTGTTCGAGAGCGCACCGCGGGTAGCCGCGACGCTCGCCGATCTCGCCGCCGGACTGGGACGGCGCGAAGCGGCGCTCTGCCGCGAACTGACCAAGTTGCACGAAGAGGTCCGCCGCGGCGATCTTGAGATGTTGGCGCAAAGCTGCACCGAGGCCGAACTGCGCGGCGAAATTGTCCTCGTCATTGCGCCGCCGGCGGCGGCTGCGCAGCCAAGCCGCGCCGACGCCGAAGTGCTGCTGCGCGAGGCGCTTTCGCGTACCTCGCTCAAAGATGCGGTCGCCGAAGTCGCGGCGCTGACCGGTCTGCCGCGGCGGGATATCTATCAGCAGGCGTTGTCGCTAGCGGAAAAAGCCGGCGGCGAACCGAACCAACGGAGCGGCGATGGCACGCCGCGCTGATCGGACCACGCCCGTCAAGCCGCTCAAGGCGCCCCCGCGGCAGGACCGCGTCGAGGCGTTTCGGCTCGGGCTATCGGCGGAGAGCCGCGCTGCGCTTTTTCTTATCGCCAAGGCCTACCGGATCCTGGCGCGGCGCTACCGCACGCCGTTCGGCGAAATCGATATCGTCGCCCGCCGCCGCAACGATCTTGTGTTCGTCGAGGTCAAGGCGCGCGAAGCCGTCGGCGATGCTGCCGAAGCCGTCACCGAGCGCAGCAAGCAGCGGATCGTCGCCGCCGCCGAATTCTGGCTGGCGCATCGGCCCGCCGACGCGCAATGCGCGATCCGCTTCGATGTCATCCTGATCGTGCCGGGGAAATTGCCCCGCCACATCGTCAATGCCTTCGACGCGACGCGTTGATCGCCTGCCGCGCGGCGCAGTAGCGGCGAGTGCGAAAATTGCGTAGACCTTGACCGCCATCTTCGGCGGCTTGCGTTTAACTCAGCCAATCCCGAGCTTCTCATGCGCCTGAACGTCGCCGTGCAAATGGATCCGATCGAACGGATCAACATCCGCGGCGATTCGACTTTCGCCCTGCTTTTGGAGGCGCAGAAGCGCGGCCATTCGCTTTCCTATTACACGCCCGACCGGCTCGCGCTGCGTGACGGCAAGGTATCGGCTGCGGTGCGATCGGTCGCAGTGCGCGACGTTGCCGGCGACCATTTCACGCTTGGCGAGGCGCGCCATAGCGAGCTGTCCTCGTTCGACGTCGTGCTGCTGCGGCAGGACCCGCCGTTCGATCTTGCCTATATCTCGACGACGCACATGCTCGAGCGCATCCATCCGAAGACGCTGGTGGTCAACGATCCGGCGCAGGTCCGCAACGCGCCGGAGAAAGTCTTCGTCACCGATTTTCCCGATCTGATGCCGCCGACGCTGCTGACCCGCGATCTCGAAGCCATCAAGGCGTTCCGTGCCGAACACGGCGACATCGTCATGAAGCCGCTTTACGGCAAGGGCGGCGAGGCGGTGTTTCGTTTGCAGCGCGAGGATCTCAATTTTGGCTCGCTGTACGATCTGTTCGCGGCGACGTTCCGCGAGCCGTGGGTGGTGCAGAAGTTTCTGCCGGCTGTGCGCGAAGGCGACAAGCGCATCATTCTGGTCGACGGCGAGTTCGCCGGCGCGGTCAACCGCATTCCGGCGCCCGACGATCTGCGCTCCAACATGGTACGCGGCGGCGTGCCGAAAGAAACCGAGCTCACCGCGCGCGAGCGCGAAATCTGCGCGCGGCTCGGGCCGGCTTTGCGCGAGCGCGGTCTCATCTTCGTCGGCATCGACGTGATCGGCGACTTTCTCACCGAGGTCAACGTCACCTCGCCGACCGGTATCCGCGCGGTGAAGAATTTCGGCGGGCCGGATATCGCGGCCTTGATCTGGGACAAGATCGAGGCGAAGCGGGCGGCACTATAACGGTCCGCAGACAGGACCGCCTGCGCGCAAACGCGAAGTCAGCCGCGTGCCGGGACCGGTGCAGCCGCGGAGATCCCTGCCCCCGACGACTTGCGGACCGAGATCACCGCCAACGCCGCGACAATGCAAAGCGCGCCGGCGATAAAGAATGCCGGCAGGTAGGTGAAATATTCAGTGCGAATCAAACCGGCGCCGAACGCGGCGCTCGCCGCACCGATCTGGTGGCCCGCGAATACCCAGCCGAACACGATACCGGCCCTCTCGCGGCCGAAGCGATCGGCGGTAATCTTTACCGTCGGCGGCACCGTCGCGATCCAGTCGAGGCCGTAGAACACCGCGAACAGCGATAGGCCGTAGAATGTGAAGTTGGTGAACGGCAGATAGAGAAGCGAAAGGCCGCGCAGCCCGTAATACCAGAACAAAAGCCAGCGAGGATCGAAGCGGTCGGACAGCCAGCCCGAGCCGATCGTGCCGAAGAAATCGAAAAAGCCCATCATCGCCAGCACGCTCGCCGCGGTGACGGCCGCCAGGCCATAGTCATGGCACAGCGTGATAAAATGAGTCTGGACCAGACCGTTGGTGCTGCAGCCGCACACGAAGAACGTGCCGAACAATACCCAGAAGATCGGTGTGCGCGCAGCGTCTTTGAGCACAACAATCGGCGACAGCAGCAACGAGATCAGCCCGGCGCCGGTCGACGGGGGCGGTGAGACGGCGGTTTCGCCATAGAGCGGCAGACCGACGTCGCTCGGCCGGTCGCGCATGAAGATCAGCGCGATGACACCGGCAAGCGCCAACATGCAGCAGACGAGAACGAGCGCCATGCGCCAGCCGTAACTGGTTGCCGCTTGGGCGATCAGCGGCAGAAACAGCAATTGTCCGGTCGCATTGCTCGCGGCGAAAATGCCCATGACCAGCCCGCGCCGATGATTGAACCAGCGCGTCGCGACGGTCACGGCCAGCACCATCGCCGTGAGCCCGGTGCCGACACCGACCACGATGCCCCACAGCAGAACGAGCTGCCAGAGCTGCGTCATCCCCAGAGACGCGATAAAGCCCGCCGAAATCAGGATCACCGCGCTCACCATGACGGCGCGCACGCCATAGCGGTTCATGAACGCGGCGGCGAACGGACCAAACAATCCGAACAGCATCAGCCGGATCGCCAGCGCCGAGGAGATCTGCGCGTCGTTCCAGCCGAACTCCTGTTCGAGCGGTACGATCAGCACGCCAGGCGTACTCATCGCGGCCGCTGTCACCACTGTGGTGAGCAGGGTGGCCCCGACAATGACCCAGCCGTAATGGATTTTGCGGCGGGCCAGTGCAGCCGCCAGTCCGGACGACGCCATGAGCTTTTATCCTGTGATGACGGGTTATATGATGATCGTCATCATTGCTTGATTATTCATGTCAGTCATCATATAAATTGTCAACAGCCGCCGCCGCATTGCTGAGGTGCACCATGAGAGTAAGCCGAGAGAAGGCCGCCGAACACCGCGAGCGCATCATCGATGCGGCGGGGGCGCTGTTCCGTAGCAAGGGCTTCGACGGCGTCGGCGTTGCCGACATCATGAAGGCAGCCGATCTGACCCACGGCGGCTTCTACGGCCATTTTGAGTCGAAAGATGACCTCATCGCCCAAGCGAGCAAGCGCTCGATGGCGAGTGCCGCAGCCAACTGGCGGAAAGTCGCCGCCGAGGCGCCTGATGATGCCTTTGCGGCACTGCTGAACCATTATTTGTCGAAGCGCCACCGTGACGACCCCGGCCACGGCTGCGCTTTTGCGGCGCTCAGCGGCGAGGCCTCGCGGTCCGGAAAGCCGGTCCAAGACGCGTTTGCGGAAGGGATAGAACCGCTCATCGACATTCTTGCCAGCGCGAGCGCCGGGCGGAGCAAGGCGTCGCGTCGACGCAAGGCAATCGCCACTCTGGCCGGGCTGGTTGGCGCATTGATTTTGGCGCGCGCAGTCGGCGATGCCACACTCTCGGACGAAATTCTTGACGCCGCCCGCCGGGAATTGCTGGCGGCGGCGGATCGATAGACCAGGCCTCGGGACAGAGAATTATGTTCACTGATTGTTCTTGCAACCACTGCGCGATTTCGCTAGGGTGTCGAGCAGGGCAGGGACATTCCGATGGTGCAGCGCGTATCCACCGTGGCGTTCGAGGGCATCGAGGTGCGGCCCGTCGATGTCCAGGTGCAGGTGGCGCCGGGCATGCCGGCGTTCAACATCGTGGGGCTTCCCGATAAGGCGGTTTCCGAAGCGCGCGAACGCGTGCGCTCGGCCTTGATCGCTTCGGGTCTCGCCCTGCCGGCCCGCCGCATCACCATCAATCTCGCGCCCGCCGATCTGCCGAAGGAGGGAAGCCATTACGACCTGCCGATTGCGCTCGGCCTGATGGCGGCCATCGGCGCCATTCCGCATGACGCGCTGGCGGGATTTACGGTCCTGGGCGAACTCGGCCTTGATGGCTCGATCTCCGCGGTGGCCGGCGTGCTGCCCGCCGCCATCGGCGCCAATGCGCGCGGCGAAGGTCTGATGTGTCCGGCCAAATGCGGCCCGGAGGCAGCCTGGGCGAGCCCGGACATCGAAATCGTTGCTGCCTCCTCGCTCATTCAGCTCGCCAATCATTTCAAAGGTACGCAGGTGCTGTCGCGGCCACAGCCGAAAATTCTCGAGGTCGAAGGCGGTGGGCTCGATCTCGCCGACATCAAGGGACAGGAGAGCGCCAAGCGCGCGCTCGAAGTGGCGGCGGCCGGCGGCCATAATCTGCTCATGGTTGGGCCGCCCGGGGCCGGCAAATCCATGCTGGCCTCGCGGTTACCCTCGATTCTGCCGCCGCTCGCGCCGGCCGAACTGCTCGAAGTATCGATGGTCGCCTCGGTGGCGGGCGTAATCGAAGGGGGTGCGCTCACCAACCGCCGGCCGTTCCGCGCCCCGCACCACTCCGCCAGCATGCCGGCGCTCGTCGGCGGCGGCCTGCACGCGCGGCCGGGTGAAGTCTCTCTTGCCCACCATGGGGTGCTGTTTCTCGACGAACTGCCGGAGTTCGGACCGCAGGTGCTCGATTCGCTGCGCCAGCCGCTGGAAACCGGCGAAGTGCTGATCGCGCGCGCCAATCATCGCGTCACCTATCCGGCGCGCTTCATGCTGGTGGC
>DATJTL010000278.1:0-7745 GCA_035503415.1 Xanthobacteraceae bacterium | reverse complement strand
GGCCTTTGTCTCCTCTTTCTCTCTGGCCATCGGCTCACCGCTGCAATAGCGCGATCAAGCTCGATGTGTCCCAGCGCTTGCCGCCCATCTTCTGCACCTGCGAGTAGAATTGATCGACCAAGGCCGAGACCGGCAAGTGTGCGCCGTTGCGGCGCGCTTCGTCCAAACAAATATTGAGGTCCTTGCGCATCCAGTCGACGGCGAAGCCGAAATCGAACTTGCCGGCCACCATGGTCTTGTAGCGGTTCTCCATCTGCCAGGACTGCGCCGCGCCCTTGGAAATGGTGGCGATGAGCTTCTCGATATCGAGGCCGGCCTTCTGCGCAAAGTGCAGGCCCTCGGCGAGGCCCTGAACGCAGCCTGCGATGCAGATCTGGTTGACCATCTTGGCAAGCTGGCCGGAGCCGGGGCTGCCCAACAGATTGCAGGCGCGGGCGTAGGCCGCGATCACTTTCTCCGCCTTGGCGAACGGGCCTTCGTCGCCGCCGCACATCACCGTGAGCACGCCGTTCTCGGCGCCGGCCTGGCCGCCGGAGACCGGGGCGTCGACGAAATCGAAGCCGCGCTTCTTCGCCTCGGCATGAAGCTCGCGCGCGATCTCAGCCGACGCGGTGGTGTGATCGACCACGATCGCGCCCTTGCCGACGCCGGAATAGATGCCGTTGTTGCCGAGCATCACCTCGTGCAGATCATGGTCGTTGCCGACGCACGCCATGACGAAGTCTTGCCCGGCGGCGGCCGCCTTCGGCGTCAACGCACTCTTGCCGCCATATTGGGCGACCCACTTTTCGGCTTTTGAGGCGGTGCGGTTGTAGACCGTGACGTCGTGGCCGCCCTTGTTCTTCAGATGTCCCGCTATCGGGTAGCCCATCACGCCAAGCCCGACGAATGCGACCTTCGCCATTGTGTTTGCTCCCTGCGAGGGTGTTGCTGCCAAATATTCTGTCGCCGCTGTTTGCGCCGCCGCAAGCGGGCGCGTCAACCGCTATCGCGGCAGACGCAGCCGCTTGACGCTGCGGGCCTGCCAGGACGGAGGCACCTCTATTTCGGTATCCCCGGGGACGGACACGGCGAACTCGGCGGCCGGCCCCAAAACCATCTGCCGCCGCCAGACATTGGCTTGCGGGTATCTCGCGCGCAGAGGGTCAAGAACGGCTTGCCACTGGATGCCGCGCGGCCGGGTCAGCCAATAGACCGTCGACTGGGGCGGCGGTGGCGTCTCGCCGCCGGCGTGGGCGTAGAGTCCGCCATGCCCTTCCTCCATCAGTGCGGCGACGCTGTCGTGCGCGGACCGCACGCCGCCGCCCACCGCAAAGCTGTTCAGCGGATCCATCGCCCATGATCCTTGGAGGATGCACCAATCCTCGTATCCCGCCTGATTGCCAAGCCACGGCACAGGTTCAATAGAGTAGGATGCCGCGGTGACGAAGCCCGGCGGCGGTTGCCGCGCCAAGTCGCTCTGGAAGCGTACGATGGCCTCCTCGTAGCGCTCGCGCGCAACCTGCGAAAATGGCCGGTGCCAGAAGATGTAGGCGAGCATACTCGAAGCCTGCATCAGAGCGGCGCCATGTCAACCGCATGAGGTTGACCCCAGCGAAGCCGAGGCTATGTAGGTCGCATGGCATCCGTGAAAGACGACGTGGTCGCCGCTCTCGGCAAGGTTTTGAGCCCCGACGGCAGGCCGCTCACAGAGACCGGCACGCTGTCCGACATCGTAGCCACCGACGGCAAGGTTTTCTTCTCCATCACCGCCGATGCCGCCGCGGTGAAACAATGGGAGCCGGTGCGCGAACGCGCCGAGGCTGCGGTGCGCGCCGTTCCCGGTGTCAACTCGGCGCTCGTTGCCTTGACCGGCGAGCGCGCGCCAGGCGCTGGCGCACCTCCACCGCGACGACCTCAGATGCAAACCGGCCGTCCGCAGCCGGGCGGCCACGCGCCACCGACGCCCGCCGGCATCCCCGGCGTCGGTGCGATCATCGCGGTCGCCTCCGGCAAGGGAGGCGTCGGCAAATCGACCACGGCGGTCAATCTGGCGCTCGGCCTGCGCGACCTCGGGCTCAAAGTCGGCATCCTCGACGCCGACATTTACGGCCCCTCGATGCCAAAGCTCCTTGCCATCCGCGAGCGGCCGCAGACCGTCGGCGGTACGCGGCTCAAACCCATCGAGCGCCATGGCATGCCGGTGATGTCGATCGGCTTCCTCATCGAGGAGGAGACGCCAATGATCTGGCGCGGACCGATGGTGATGTCGGCGCTCACGCAGATGCTGCGCGAGGTGGAATGGGGCACCCTCGACATCATGGTGGTCGACATGCCGCCCGGCACCGGCGACGCGCAGCTCACCATGGCGCAGCAGGTGCCGCTCAAGGGCGCCGTCATCGTCTCCACGCCGCAAGATCTCGCGCTGATCGACGCACGGCGCGGCATCGCCATGTTCCGCAGAGTCAACGTGCCTGTCCTCGGCATCGTCGAGAACATGAGCTATTTCCTCTGCCCGCATTGCGGGGAACGCTCCGACATTTTCGGCCATGGCGGCGCGCGCGCGGAGGCAGAGCGGCTTGCCGTGCCGTTTCTCGGCGAAGTGCCGCTCGATATTTCGATCCGCGAGAATTCCGACGCCGGTAAGCCGGTGGTCGCGATTGCCCCGGATTCGCCGCACGCACAAGCCTATCGCGACATTGCCGCGCGGGTGCGCGATGGCTTGGCCGGCGCGAGCCGCCCGGCGCCGAAGATCGTCATCGAGGGGTAGGGCGGTTTGGCTTGGCGCGGCGCCCTGCGTTCGCCGCGCGGCTTCCCATCCGGGCGAAGCGTTCCGACCCCTGCTTCATCCTGTCTCTTGCCTGCATCCGTGATTATGGATTAAATTGGATCCAATCTAATCCGTTTCCAAGCCATGCGAGGTGCCGGCGATGCAAGAGATCCTTGAACCCACAGTCGCCGACCGGCCGCCCCTCGTGCCGGTGGCGCCGCGATTGTCCGATTTGCGCGGCAGGCGGGTTGCCTTCGTCGACAACAGCAAGTGCAACGCCGACCTGTTCATCGCGCGCGTTGCGAATGTGCTCACCGAGCGGTTTGCGGTGGTGCCGGGTCCGACCGTGCGCAAGGCCGCGCCGAAGGATCGGCTCTCCGACCGCGATTTCGACAATCTCGGCGCATGCGACGCTGTCGTGCAATGCTTCGGCGATTGCGGCACCTCCACGTCGATCAGTGTCGCCGACGCGGTCGAGATGGAACGGCGCGGCATTCCGACCGTCACCGTGTTCAGCACCGCCTTCGCCAACGCGGCGTGCAATCAGGCGGCCGGCCGCGGCATGGCCGACCTTCCGCTTGTGCGCATCCCGCACCCCATGCATACGGCGCCGCGCGCTGTCGTCGCCCAACGTGCCGACGCGGTCCTTGACACGCTGGTCGAACGCTTGACGACCCGCGGCGAGGAAGTTGTCGCCGCGGTGGACACCCTTCGCGCTCAGGGCGGCTCCAACGAGATCGACGACCAGGAACTGATGTTCGCGCGCGGCTTCACCGACGGGCTGCCGGTCGTCATTCCGACCGCGGAAAAGGTGGCGGCGATGGTCGCGGCTTGCGGGCGCGAGGCCGGCGAACCGCTCGGCCCGTTTCCTCCGCGCTGGCGTAAAGCAACGATCGAAAAGGTCGCGATCAACGCCGTGATGGCCGGCTGTCGGCCGGAATACTTCCCGGTGGTGCTGGCCGCGCTCGATGCGGCCTTGGACAACGATTGCCAGCTCTACGGCATTCAAACCGCCACCAACACGACCGCGCCGCTGTTCATCGTCAACGGTCCGATCGTCAAGGAACTCGACATCAACGCCCGTGGCAACGTGTTCGGCCAGGGCTCGCGCGCCAACGCCACCATTGGCCGCGCGGTGGCGCTGGTGCTGCGCAATATCGGCGGCGATAGACCAGGCGAGACCGATATGGCGACGCACGGCCAGGCTGGAAAATTCAGCGCGTGCATTGCCGAAGCCGAAGACGACAGCCCGTGGTCGCCGTTCCACGTCGACGCCGGGTTCGCCGCGGCCGACAGTACCGTGACCGTGATCGGCGCCTCGGCGCCGCAGAACATTTTCACCTATGGCTGCGAGACCGGCCAGGACATTCTCGAGCATTTCATCGGCGCCTCGCTCGGGCTCGGTCATAACAATATCATCTTCCCGACCGGTCCGCTGTTTGTGGTCGGCCCCGAACATGCGGCCACCATGGCGCGCGACGGCATCGGCAAGAAGGAGATTCAAAACGCGCTGTTCGAGCGGGCGCGGATTCCGCTGTCCAGCTTCGCTGCACGCAGCGTGCGCGGATTGCATCATCGCCGGGCGCGCTGGTTCGCCGAAGTCGGCGATCCCCATCATATCGGCATCGCCGACCGAGCCGAGGACATTCATATTGTCGTCGCCGGCGGCGCCGGCATCCACTCGCTGTTCGTGCCGACGTCGTTCAGCTACCGGCCGGTGACGCGCCGGGTCGCGGGGCCGCTGCGCGGCTGAACTCGCGCAACCGATAAAAAGTGCGGCCCGCAGAAGGCCGCCGGACTGCTGGTAAAGGGAGGGGTACATGGCCAATGCAGGGTCAAGCGCTGCACTCGATTCGCCGCCACTCGGCGGTGGGGAGGCGAAGACTGCGGCATCTCACGCGGGGCTCTTCAAACGCTCGGGATTGCTCATCGGCTTGGCGGCGCTGGTTGCGGTCATCCTGTTGCCGCAGCCCGAGGGCCTGTCGGTCGCCGGCCAGCACATGCTTGGCATCTTCGCCTTCGCGGTGATCGTCTGGATGACGGAAGCCGTCGACTACGCGGCAAGTTCGATCATCCTCTTGGCGCTGATGGCCTTCCTGCTCGGCATCGCGCCCGATCCGGCGCATCCCGGCCATCTTCTCGGCACCCATGCAGCGCTCTCGGCCGCTCTTGCCGGCTTCACCAATTCGGCCGTGGCACTGATCGCGGCGGCGCTCGTCATTGCCGCAGCGATGGCGATCACCGGCCTCGACAAGCGCGTCGCCTACAAGGTCATCGCGCTGATCGGCATCGGACGCAGCCGCATTCTCATCGGCACCATCATCATCATGGCGTTGCTCGCCTTCTTCATTCCGACCGCGTCGGCGCGTGTCGCCTGCCTCACCCCGATCATGCTCGGCATGATTTCCGCCCTCGGCATCGACAAGAAGAGCCGGACCGCCGGCATGCTGATGCTGGCTGTCGCCTACCTATCGTTGATCTGGGCGATCGGGATCGCCACCGGAGCGGCCCAAAATGTCTATGTGAACGCGCTGATGGACCGCACGATTCATGTCAGCATTTCCTGGATCGATTGGCTGATCGTCGGCGCGCCATTCTCCATCGCCATGAGCGTGGCGCTTTATGTCGTGCTGATGAAAATGATGCCGCCACAGCCGGACGAGATCGCCGCGACGAAAAAGATCGATCCGGCCTCGTTGAAGGCCTTGGCGCGCGAGCTCGGGCCGATGACGGGCGAGCAGAAGAAGCTTCTGCTCATTTCGCTGGTGCTGGTCGGCTTCTGGGCCACGCAGGGCAAGCTGCATCACTTCGATTCGTCATCGGTGGCGGTCGCGGCGGTAGCACTGATGTTCGTGCCCAAGATCGGGGTACTCGAATGGAAACAGGTCCAGTCGCGCTTTCCCTGGGGCATCCTGGTTCAGCTCGGTGTCGGCGTTGGGCTGGGCATCGAGTTGCTGCGCACCGGCGCCGCCGGCTGGCTCGCCAGTTTCGTCGTCAATGAATTCGGCGTCCAGCACCTGTCGATCTTCGCGATCCTGGCGATCCTGTGGCTGTTCCTGATCGTTGTCCATCTGGGTTTCGCCAGCGGAGCCGCCATGGCGACCACCATGATCCCGGTCATGCTGAGCGTGCTGCAGCAGGCGCAGATACCGGCGGACAAGATCGCCGGCATGACCATGCTGCTCGCCTTTGTCACCAGCGTCGGCTGGATTCTGCCTATCAATGGGCCGCAGAACATGCTCGCCTTCGGCACCGGAACGTTCGAGGCGCGCGACTTCATCCGCGTCGGCACAGTGCTCACCGTGATCGCCTATGCGATGCTGCTCTTGTTCGCCGCCACCTATTGGCACTGGCTCGGCTATGTGTAGAACAGACCGTCGTTGAATCGGACTTTCGGACACGCGCCCCATTGTGCGCTCGCCGGAGCCGCGTGAATTGGATCGTGATTTGGATCGCTGATGCGGCTGCGCAGCTTAATGCAGGAGCTCGGGGCGCAAGGCTCAACCGCGGATGCGGTTTATCGCGTGTTGCGGCACGGCATCGTTCATGGCGACCTTGCTCCGGGCGAGCGGTTGCGCAGCGATGCGCTCGCCAACGAGTTGCGCGTGAGCCGCACGCCGGTTCGCGAAGCCTTACGCAAGCTTGAAGCTGAAGGGCTCGCCGCCCATGCCGGCTCCCGGTTGATCGTTCGTGCGTTGAGCGAGCAGGATCTCACCGAGCTCTTCTATGTGCGCGAGGCGCTCGAAGGCATGGCGGCGCGGCTCGCCGCCGAGAACGCCACGCCGGCGGAAATTGAGGACATCAGCGAACTTCTGGACGATATGGACGCGCTAGGCCGGCGCGGCGATGCGGAGGCGTTTCGCCGCCTAACCGCCGAGTTTCATCAGCTGATCGGCCGGGCCTCGCACAATGGCCGGCTGTCGCAGTCCTTGAAATCGCTGCTCGATCACGTCCGTCAGGTGCAGACCAGCACGCTCTACACCGAGGGGCGGCCGGCCGAGGCGCTCAAGGAACATCGAAGCCTCCTGGCGGCGATTGCGGCGCGCGACGCCGAGCGCGCCGAAAGGCTCGCGCGCGAGCACCGGCGCAAGACGCTCGAACTGCGCAAGGCGATCCTGCGCGAGGAATTGCGTAAAAGCCGCTCAGGCGGCGAACGGCGCGGCGGCGCGCGGGAAGGGGACTGATCATGGCCGGCGAAACCAAAGCACTTGCGCAATTTGCGAGCGCGCTACGCTACGACGACATTCCCGCCCCGGTCATCGCCATCACCAAGGCGTGCCTGCTCGACACGGTGGGCGTTGCGCTGTTCTGCAGCCGATTGCCGTGGAGCCGCAGCGTTGAGGATTTCGCCCGCCATGCCGGCGGCAACGGCGCAAGCACGATCTTGAGTGCTTCGCTGCCGCGCGCGGGCGCGCCCGCCGCAGCGCTCGCCAACGGCACGTTCTCGCACGCCTTTGAGTTCGACAATCTGCGCCAACCGAGTGTCGGCGTGCATCCCGGCGCCACCGCCCATGTCGGCGCGCTCGCAGTCGCCGAGGAATACAAGGTGTCCGGACGCGATTTTCTCACCGCTCTGGTCGCCGGGTGCGAAGCCATGCTGCGCGTCGGCGCCGCCGCCAAACAGACCAGTGAGGAGATCGGCTTCCATGCGCCGGGCCTCGCCGGGGTGTTCGGCACGGCTATCGCGGCGGCGAAGCTCATGGGCCAAGACGTACGCCAGACCACGATGGCGATCGGCATCGGCGCGTCGTTCTGTTCGGGGCTTCTTGCTTTCGTGCGTGCCGGCAACGGCGGCATGGTCAAGCGCCTGCATATGGGACGCGCCGCCGAAGGCGGGGTCACCGCCGCCTACCTCGCCGCCCGCGGTTTCGAAGGACCCGACGTCGCGCTCGAAGGCAAGTTCGGCTTTCTCGATGTCTATGCGCACGAAGGCGATCCGGCGCTGCTGACCGAAGGGCTCGGCACGCGCTGGGACAGCCACCACATCTGGTTCAAG
>DATJTL010000277.1:0-4329 GCA_035503415.1 Xanthobacteraceae bacterium | reverse complement strand
GCGTTTTCGCCGGCGCGGGAATGAACGGGCGGTCTAGCTCTGCCCCTCCGATCGTGGCAAATTCCAGCGCATGTCAAAATCGGACCACTAGAGCGTTGGGAGGAACAAATGGCCTGGGCCAAAGTCACCGACATTGCCTATGCGCGGCTGCGGTCGCCCGATCTCGACGTGACGGAAGAATTCCTGACGCGGTTCGGCATGCATCGCGCCGAGCGCACCGCGAACGCGCTGTACATGCGCGGCACCGATCCGGCGCACCACATCCACGTCACCGAGAAGGGTGATCCGAAATTCATCGGGATTGCCTATTACGTCGACAGCGAGGATGACTTGAAGCGGCTCGCCAAGGCGCCGGGGGCGTCCGGCGTCGAGACCATCGATGAGCCCGGCGGCGGCAAGCGCGTACGGCTGACCGAACCGAACGGCTATCAGATCGAGGTTGTCTGCGACATCGAGAAAGTCGCGCCGATCGAGGTCAGGCGGCAGAAACTCAATTCCGGCGAAGCGCCGACCGCACGTGCCGGCGAATTGATGCGGCTGCCGCGGGGGCCGGCGCACGTCAAGCGCATCGGCCACGGCGTGATGATGACGCCGAAGTTTACCGAGACCGTCGGCTGGTTCCGCGAGATGCTCGGCATGATCTGTTCCGACGACGTCTATGTCGAGAGCAAAGACAATCTGATCGGCTCGTTCAACCGCTGCGATCGCGGCGACACCTACGTCGATCATCACGTCTTCTTCTGTCTCAATCATCCGAAGACCGGATTGAACCATTTTTCCTTTGAAGTGCCCGACATCGACGACGTCTGCATGGGCCACGACTACCTCAAGCAATTCGGCAAATACGAGCACATGTGGGGCATCGGCCGGCACGTGCTCGGCAGCCAGGTCTACGATTACTGGGCCGATCCGTGGGGCCGCGTGCACGAGCACTGGGCCGACAGCGACCGCCTCAACCTCGCCAACGGCTCCAACCTGGTCGCCGCCGACGAGGCGCTGCGCTCGCAATGGGGCGAGGCGCCGCCGGAGAAATTCATCAATCACGCCAGTGCTTGAGCGGCTGCTGCAGCGCAAGATCACGGGCATTTGCGGAGCGCGCGTGCGCACGCGCCTCCCCGCGTGCGGATGGACGCAGCGCGACCGGTAACGATTTTCTAACGATCCATGGTTAACGAAGGATCACCGCATTCCGGAGATCCGCCATGGACACGCCCGACGATAGCGTCCCAGATAACAATTCCGACAAAACGCGTCCCGAAGCCAAGGCGGCTCGCGGCGACGCGGCGGCGAACGATCTGCCGAACGTCGAGTCCCCACGGCTCGCCGACGCAGGGGCAGACGACGAAACCGCGGACCACCGCCGGTTCACAAGCGCGCTGCCGGCCCTGTTCCGCGCGCCCCTCGACAACGACGAAATCCCGGAAGAGCCGGCGCCCGCCGCGACGGCGCAACCGCGCTCGTTCCGCTTCGCGCTGCTTGCCGCCAGCGTCGCTGCCGCCGCCGGCGTCGGCGCGCTGTTTGGAGCGCTCGCGGCTTCCGGATTTGGCCACGAGCGGGTCGCAACCGCTTCTATTGCGCAGACCGCCGAGCCGCACGACGTTGTTGCCGCGCTGAAGGCGCAGGTCGTCGAACTCTCGGCGCTCAAGGCCAGCCTCGACGCCGCCAAGAGCAATGCCGGCGCGCAATACACCAAGATCAACGAACGGCTCGAAAGCCTCGAGCGCGCACAGGCCGATTCCACCGCCAAGCTCGCACACTTCGCCGAGGCGATCGATCGGCTCGGCGCGCAGGCTTCCGCCGCGCCGGAAACCACCGGCTCGATTGCGGCAAGCCCCCCTCCGGCGCCGCAGCCGGCGCCGTCGGCGACTGTTTCCACTCCGATCCTGCACGACTGGGCGGTGCAGAATGTGCGCAACGGCCGCGCCATGGTCCAGACCCGCTACGGTAGCTTCTTCCTGGTCGGCTCCGGCAGCGTGCTTCCGGGCCTCGGCCGCGTACAGGAAATCAAACGGCAGAACGGCGAGTGGATCGTCGTCACCGACAAGGGCTTGATCACGTCGCACCCGTAACGGGGATCGGTTTTCGGTGGTCGGGTATCGAGACGTCCCGACCCCGATCACTGATGTCTGCTCCCTGAAAACGGCACCAGCATCGGCACGCGGCGGCGATAGGCGCCGTATGTGTCGGGGCCAAGCTCCGCCGTCAGGAAGCGCTCCTCGATCCGCGCCTTCATCCACAGTCCGAAGGCGATGAGCGCGGCGCCGGCAAGAGCGGCCACCGTCGCCGCCGCGATCGCGCTGGCAAAAAGCGCAAAAATCAATCCGGTATAGATCGGATGACGCACCAAAGCGTAGGGCCCGGTGTCGATGACGCGATGGCCTTCCTTGCGCGTAATAGAGCCCGACCACAGGCGGCCGAGATGAATGCGCGCCCACCAGGTGAATAGAAGTCCGGCCAAGGTCAAAAGCACCAGCAACCACGCGCCGGCATAACCGACCGGCCAAAGCCGCGGCATATGCAGCCGCCGCTCCGCCCAAGGCGTCATCAAAGCCGCGCCTGCCAGGATGGCGACGCGATAGACCAAAGTCTCCCAATTGAGCACCCGCTTTTGCGTGCGGTTGGCCCAGAAGGCCGCCAGAATCCAACTGACCAGCCAAGCGATCCAAATAAGTCCAAAGGCGAGGCGCGGACCGATGATCATTGACACCAACACTCCCTGCTGTCGCCGCCCCGCGAGCGCATGGACTTGGGGTTGGACTTGGAGCTGGACTTGGGTTCACCTTGAGGTTGGCGTTGGCCCTAGCCTTACCGCCGCATTCCATGCCAACGTCATATAGGGCGTGCCGGGCGAACCGAAACGTGCGCCGCTCAACGAACGGGCTCCGACCATGCTCAGCGCCGAACAAAATGACCTGATCACCCGCACCGGTCCCGGTACCGCCGCCGGCGCGCTCATGCGCCGCTATTGGCAGCCGGCCGCGCTGGTTGATGAACTGTCCGGCAACCGCCCGGTCAAAGCGGTACGGCTTTTCGGCGAGGATCTGGTTGCGTTCAAGGACGACAAGGGCCGCTACGGTTTGATCGGCCGTCACTGCCCGCATCGCGGCACCGATCTCGCCTATGGGCGTCTGGAAGACGGCGGCCTGCGATGCGCCTTCCACGGCTGGCTGTTCGACGTCAACGGCCAATGCCTGCAGACGCCGGCCGAGCCCGACAACAGCAACCTCTGCGCCAACATCAAACAAAAATCCTATCCGGTGATCGAGAAGAGCGGCATCGTTTGGGCCTATCTCGGCGGCGGCGAGCCGCCGGCGTTTCCGCACTTCGACTGCTTTGTCGCGCCGGGAACGCACACCTTCGCGTTCAAGGGCATGATCGATTGCAACTGGCTGCAATCGCTCGAAGTCGGCATCGACCCGGTACACACCTCTTTCCTGCATCGCTTCTTCGAGGACGAGGATCCGAATAAGGGTTACGGCAAGATGTTCCGCGACACGTCCAAGGATTCGGACATGCCGATGACCCGGATCATGCGCGAGTTTCCGCGGCCGCGCATCGAGATCGAGCCGACCGACTATGGCTTCCGGCTGTCGACGCTGCGCCAGATCAGCGACGACAACGCGCACGTGCGCGTCACCAATCTGATCTTCCCCAATGCCTTCATCATTCCGATGAGCCGCGAGATGACGATCTCGCAGTGGCACGTGCCGATCGACGATTCCAAGCATTACTGGTACGCGATCTTCACGTCCTTCGCGGCCCCGGTCGACAAGGACAAGATGCGCAATCAGCGTCTGGAGCTGTACGAGCTGCCGGACTACGTGCCGCGCAAGAACAAAAACAACGAATACGGCTTCGATGCGCACGAGCAGGCGCACACGACCTATACCGGCATGGGCACCGACATAAACGTGCACGACCAATGGGCTTGCGAGTCGATGGGCGCCATCCAGGACCGCACGCAAGAGCATCTCGGCACCTCGGACAAGGCGATCAGCGCCTACCGGCGGCTCCTGCGCCAAGCACTCGATCAATCGGGCAAGGGCGAGCGGCCGATCATGGTTCTCGATGCCGCGGAGGCGGCTACGGTCACCGGCCCCGCTTGCGTCGACGGCATCGGCCCAGCGGCCGGCTGGCAGGACTACTGGCAGCGCACCGAGCGCGACCGGCAGGCGACGAAGAGCTGGACGAATGGGCATTGAGGATTCTTTCGGTGTCATCGTCCGCGAATGCGGACGATCCAGTAAGCGCTGAGCCGGCGATGTTCGGCGATGCGCGCGGACGATTACTGGATGCCCCGCTGGAGCTTGCCATCGGGCCGGCCACTTC
>DATJTL010000276.1:0-13663 GCA_035503415.1 Xanthobacteraceae bacterium | reverse complement strand
CGATCGGTCGGATAGGCCAGCACTTCGAAACCGTCGATGGTGGCAAGCCGCACGCCGACGACGAGCTTGACGTTGCGCTTTTTCGCCTCGTCGTAGGCGCGCACCACGCCGGCGAAGGAATTGCGGTCGGCGATGCCGATGGCGGCAAGGCCAAGCTTGTCGGCGGTTTCAACCATCTCCTGCGGGTGCGAGGCGCCGCGCAGGAAGGAGAAATTGGTCGTGACGGCGAGTTCGGCATAAGCACTCATCACACCGGCCTCACGCAAACAGTCCGTGCACGAACCAGCGCGCTGTCGTCGTCTCGCGCCCGTAGAGCCCCTCGCGGAAAAGCCAGAAGCGATGGCCGCCCAAATCTTCGATGAGGTAATAATCGCGCGTGAGAGTGTGTTCCTGAATCCGCTCGTCCCCGCGATGGGGTGCCCCGTTGCGGGGACCCAGTTCTGGATTCCCGCTTTCGCGGGAATGAGCGGACAGATATGGCGCGCGCCACCATTCGGCGCCGATGCGTTCGGGGCCTTGCGCGCCGGCGACGTCGTAGGTCACGCCGCGCCAGCAAAACCGACGCGGCGGACCATCCGGAACGAGCGCGGTGACTTCGGCCGGCTCCGCTTGGGGCAAGAGCAGGAGTGGGCGTGGTGTTTCTGTTGTCTGCTCCGACGGGGACCATGCAGAAGCTTCGCGTCTGTTTGTTTTCCGCTCATTCCCGCGAAAGCGGGAATCCAGCACTGGGTCCCCGCTTTCGCGGGGACGAGCGGTAGTTGAAAGGCTCGTTAGTGGAGTTGTCACCTCAGCGCGCTCGGGAATGTGGCTCTCGACGGGCTCGAACTGGCGCACGCTCGCCGGGCCAAGGCGCTGGCGCAGTGCGTCGATCAGCGCCGCACAGCGCTCGGTCCGATCGCCGTGCTCCGCGGACGCGAATTCCGCCTGCCGCGCCGGCATCGATTCGGCGCGGATGACGGCAAGGCCGATCGCCTCGAAGCCGAAGCCGGCGTCGTCCGTCGCCGCTGCCGCGTCGAGTCGGAGCGCGATCATGCGCGCCACATGGGCGGCGCTGCGCGTCGGCAGCGTGAGCGCGATGTCGAGCGTTTTGACTTCGCCGTCGACGCGATAGAGCGAAAGCTTCAGCGCGCGTGCGCCCACGTCATCGCGGGTGAGTACATGCGCAAGCGTCCCCATCAGGCGGCTGGCGAGCGCAACGACGGCCTCCTGAGTGAAGATCGGTTCGAGCAGATAACGCAACGAGTGATAGACCGGCGGCGGTACGACGGGGACGAGCGGCTCGTCGCGGCGGCCTAGCGCCTGATCGAGACGGCGCAAAAGCGTTGCGGAAAAACGCGCGGCGAACGGTGCGCGCGGTTTGTGCAAAAGCGCGCCGACGGTTTTAAAGCCGAGCCGGCGCAGCGTTGCGCAAATGTCCGGCTCTAGGCGGAGCGCCTCGACCGGGAGCGGCGCCAATGCCTCGGCCTCTTCGCCTGAAGGCAGGATGCAGTGCGGATCGGGATGAAAGCGCGCCGCCGCCCAGGCCGCGCCGGGCGTGGCGGCGACGGCGAGCCGCGTCGGCAGGCCAAAATCTTCAAGCCGCGCAGCAAGATCGGCAAGCAGGCTCTCCTCGCCGCCGAACAGATGGCTGGCACCCTCGATGTCGAGGAAAAAACCGTCGGCGCCGTTCTCCTCGTCGCAGGGCGAGGCGGTCGGCGTGTAGCGTGTCGCCCACAATGCCAGACGGTGCAGCGCCGCATCGTCGGCGGCGGCATCGAGCGTGCGCACTTGCAGAAATCCGGCTTTCGCCCGCGCGTCGGCCAAGGGCTCGCCGAGCGACAGTCCGCAGGCTTCGGCCGTCTCGTTCAATGCGGCAATGCGCGGCCCGCCGACGCCCGTAATGGTGAGGACGAACGGTTGCTCAGGCGCAATGGGATTTTCGATCGGCTTTTTCGTCTGCTTCTTCGTTTGCGCCGCGAGCGTGCGCAGGATCGGCCAACGCGGCAGCCAAACTGAAACGATGCGCGACATGATCGTACTCCACTACCCATTCGCCCGGCCGACCGTTGCGAGCCCGTTCGAGTTGCAGATGCCATCGCGGGCGCGTGATGAGGCCGAAGCGGTCGCGCGCGGCTTCCGCCGTGCCGACGCGCCAACGCGTTGCCGCCGCGCTCGATTCCAGATTTTGCGCCGGCCGGAGCAAAAACAGCGGCAGGCCGGCATCGGTGGCGGTGAGCTGCAGCCTTTGGCTCGTTCTCAGATCGAGCTGATCGACGATGCCGGCGATGGCGGCCGGCGCGCCCGAATGCAGCGCCTCCTCGATCGCCCACAGAGTGTCTTTGCGGCGCGCGGTCTCGATCAGAATGACGCGCGAAGGGTCGAGACCGAGCGCGCTCAGTCCGTGGCCATGAAGGCGGCCGTAGGGGCCGAGCGCATAAGTGGGCAGGACGAAGATGAGAGGATGCGCCGATCTCCCCCTTTCAGGGTGAGGAGAGGCGAAACCGGCCAGGACCGCCGCGACAAAGCCGAAAGCGGCCGGCATTCCGTACGGCGCGGGCACGATCTCGTGCAGCGCGCCGCAGGGGAGGCCGCCAGCCGGCAGGCAGGAATCAAGGGCGGCAAGACCAAAAGGCAGCGTTTGGCGCCCATCCGCGACCCCCGGCAGCAGGCGACGCAGCTTTTGCAGCACAACGGCGCGATTGTGCATCGCGGGAAAGCCGGGGCTGGTAATAAGTTGTGGCATTGCTGTTGGCATCGCTGTGCAAAAGGCGGCCTGGTGTTCGCTATATGTTCAAGAAAACCGATGTTAGAACAAACTAAGAACATTGCCAAGCCAGTTGTCGAAACCAGACGCGAGGCCGAAAAAAGCAAGATAAATCAGTGGGCCGGCCGCAATGCCGGATTTGCAGCTTTAAGCCTTGCCGGGCAAAGCGTCTGATGCGATCCGCCCTTGCTGGACCCTTGATTGCTTTGCGGACTCATGCCCTAAACTGCCGCCATGCAATTCAATGTGAGCATCCAATTCCTTGCGAAAACGGCGGTGGCTGCCGCGATCTTCACGGTCCTCTTGGCGCTTTTCCTGTGTTTCGACGTTTCGGCAAGCCACGCCAGCCAGTACGGCCACGCCCCCTGGTGCGCGGTCGAAAACGACGGCGGCCGGCTCGTCTGGGACTGCGAATACCTATCTGCGCAGGAGTGCAGCGCCTCAGTGATTGCCGGCAACCGCGGGTTCTGCTCGCGCAATCCGTACTGGGAGCACAATCCGTATAGGCGCGGCGGCTGATCCGCGCCGCGAGGCTTCATCAAGGACGACGACAATGCCGGAAGCCGACAGAGAAGGCGAACGCTACGCGCTCGACCGGCCGCAGCAGACGCCAGGCTTTTATCTCAAAGGATCGCACCAGCTCGATTGGGGCATGAAAAACCGCATGGCGCGGGTGTTCAACCCGTCATCGGGCCGCACTGTGATGCTGGCGATCGACCACGGCTATTTTCAGGGGCCGACCACCGGGCTTGAGCGCATCGATTTGTCCATCGTGCCGTTGTTGCCGTCCTGCGACGCCTTGTTCTGCACGCGCGGAATCTTGCGCACGGTCATTCCGGCGGAATGCGGTAAGCCGATGGTGCTGCGCGCCAGCGGCGGTCCCAGCATTCTGCGCGAGGAGCTTTCCGACGAGCAGATCGCCATGGACATGGACGATGCGGTGCGGCTCAACGCCGCCGGCGTCGGCATCCAGGTGTTCATCGGCGGCGAGCACGAGACGCGTTCGGTGCACAACATGACCAAGCTGGTCGATGCCGGCCTGCGCACCGGCGTGCCGGTGATGGGCATCACCGCCGTCGGCAAGAACATGGTGCGCGACGCCAAATATTTCCGTCTCGCCTGCCGCATCATCGCCGAGCTCGGTGCGCAATACGTCAAGACCTATTACGTCGAGGACGGCTTTGAGACGATCACCGCCTCCTGCCCGGTGCCGATCGTGATGGCGGGCGGCAAGAAGCTGCCCGAACTCGACGCGCTCACCATGGCGTACAACGCCGTGCAGCAGGGTGCCTCCGGCGTCGACATGGGCCGCAACATTTTCCAATCCGATGCCCCGTCCGCGATGATCGAGGCCGTTGCTGCCGTCGTTCACAAGAACATGAAGCCGAAGGAAGCGTTCGAGCTGTTCAAGACGAGGGCGGAGGCTGATGTCATCGTCCGCGAAGGCGGACGATCCAGTAATCTCCGCGAATTGGGAATGGCGCGGAGCTAAAACGCGGGTTCTCTCGACTACTGGATGGTCCGCTTTCGCGGACCATGACAGAAATGGCGGCGCGGCGTCACTTAGGGATGAACGCCTCGGTGTAAAGCGTCGACATATCGGGTGTCGTCGGCAAGAGTTTCAGGTCGGCGAAAGAGCGCTTGAGCGTGTTGAGCGACTCGGTGTCGAACCGGCAGTCCTTGGTGAACATGCCGATGGTGAGATCGTAATCCTTCGCCATCACGCTTTCTGAAAAGCCGGTGATCCCGCTCTCGATCTTGGCGGTTTCGGCCTTGTGGGCGCGCATGTAGTCGATCGTTTCGATCCACGCAGCGACGAACGCGCGCACCGCGCCCGGATTATTCTTGATCAGGTTGTTCGAAGCGAAGACCGTCCCGGAGGCGAGGTTGCCCTCATATTCGGAGACCGGGAAAAGCAGCCGTCCGGTCTTCTTTTCCTCCATGGCGAGAAACAGCGAGGTCACGCCGATGTCGGCGTCGATCAGGTGAGCGGTGAAGGCCGAAATGATGTTGCCGGCGCCGTTGCCGATCGCCACCGGAACGACTCCCTGCGGTCCCCATCCCTCCTTGCGCACCAGCTCCTTGGTCAGCCAATCGGTCAGCGAGCCGGCGCTGGAGAACCCGATCTTCTTGCCCTTGAGCTCGGCGATCGAATGGATGGGCGAATCGTAGGGTACGCCGACGCCGAGGAAGGGGATGGGGCCGGTGCTTTCACAGATGGCAGTCATCGGCACGCCCTTGGCCACCAGTGCCATCTCGGTGCCGGCACCATCGCCGATATCGATGCTGCCGGCGGCCATGGCGGTTGCCATTTTGCTACCGCCGTTGAAATCGACGATCTTCAGGTCGAGTCCGTGTCTTTTGAATATGCCGAGTTTTTCGCCGACATTGACGGGAATGATCGGATCGGCGTTCGGAGCCGCCTTGCCCACGGTCAGCGTCGTTTGCGCGCAGGCAATGGACGTCAAAGCCAGCGACCAGATTGCTGCGGCGAGCGCCGCAACCAAAGGGCCACGAGACAGCACTCTCGGCATGCCTTCCTCCCAATTGTCTATCGTGCGTCTTTTGGTTTGTAGCCAAGCATTGCCGTGGCCGCACAACAATGCGGTGAAGGGACGCGTCGGGGAGGCAACGGAGACTGTGCGGCGCGGTCAGAGCATCATGGTGCAGAGTTCTGAACCAAAGCCGCACCAGATCAATAAGTTGCTAGTGTCCGACGCGAAGCGGATCACTAGCCGTAAGTTTGCTGCGACCCCGGCCTAATTAGGAACCAGGCCACGACACCGGCGGTGAGCGCGCCGCCCAGCGCGGCGAGCACCTGCTCGATCCAGGAGGCGCTGCCGACCGGGTCCGGGTTCTCGATCACCGCGCGCGCAACGATGGCGGTTGCGGTCGCTTCTGGCGGTGTGGGATTGGCGGGAGCAACCGTCTTCGGAGTTTCCTCGCTTGCCGTTTGCTCGTGATTGTCGGTGGCGGGAACGACGGAATTGATCTGATCAGGCGAAGGGACCTGCACCGTGTTGCCGCTAATGATCTGGTTCGGGTCGGTTTCAACTACCGCTTCGGTCGACACCGGAGCCGTCGACTGCGGCGGCGCGAGCATCCCAGTCATGGCGGGTGCGACGGTGCCGGCGGCCGGCCACATGTCTGGCAGGGGGGCTGCCGCAGCCACCTTCGGCGTTCGCGGCGTTGCCGACACGGCTTTGGGCGGAACCGCCGACACAGCTTTACGTCGCGCTATGGCTTTAGGCAGCTTGGCGATCGCGCGTCTCGCGATGCGCCGTTTGGCTACCTTCTTCCGCCCCACCTTGGCAGCAACTTTGGCAGCAACTTTGGGATGGGCAAGCGGTTTTGTTTTGCTCGTTTTGTGGATGAACTGCAGAAGCGGCAGTGGGCGACCCGCGGATTGCGTCGTGCCCTGCGCCGCGGCGCTCGCGATGGCGGCGCCAAATACGGCTGCAACAAGTGCCCCGGTGGTGACGATGCGCACTGTCGGCATCGCGTCCTCCATCACTCAATCCTAACGGGCATACGGCATAGGCGGCGTGACTTCAGCGTGGCTCAAATGAGGATTTTTTCGCGCAAAGCGACGACGAATAGCGGCGGCATTAACCAAATACCGGCGCCTTCGCAGGCGTCGTGGCTATGCTCTCGGCCAAGAAGAGGGTGCGATCAGCCGAGCTCGGTGATGACTTCCGGATATTGATGCAGGCGCTCGCCGGGGCCATCGGAGCCGATGAGATAATTGTCGCAGAACCACGACAACGTGCCGCTGCGGATGTAGGTCGGGTGGACAACGATGTTCATGTCTTTCTCGATGCTCATCGGCTCGTCGCTGCGGATCAGCGGGCGCTCGACCAGATCGTAGCCCTGGCCATGACAATGCAGCCGCTTCTCTTCCGGCCGCCCGTTCTTGCGCATGAATTCGTTGTAGGCGGCAAACACGTCCTTGCAGGGCGCGCCGGGCTTGAGTAGGCCGAGATTGAATTTGCGGGCTTCAAGCGCAAACGCGTACTCGTCCTTCATCTGTTGCGATGCCTTGCCGACCACGCAGGTGCGGCCGAGCTCCGTGTACATGCCACCGGGGCCGGCGTCCTCGACCAACAGCGCGAGCGTGTCGCCCTCGCCAATGACGCGGTTCTGAAAGTGGCGGTGAGCGAATTGCACCGGTTTGCCGGGCGGCATCGACGCGCACAGATAGATGCCGTGCTCGCTGCCGTGGCGCTGGCTGTAGCATTGCGCGATGGCCGCGATATCGCGGTCGCGCATTCCGGGCTCGACCGCGGCGAAGGCGGCGCGCATGGCGCCATCCTGCATCGCGGCGGCGCGGCGGATGAGCGCCTGCTCCTCGGGGCTTTTGATTACCTTGATGCGGTCGACCAGGTCGGAGGCATCGACGAACTTGGTGTTGGAGAAGCGTCCCTTCTGCAGATAGTCGACCACCGCAAACGATATCTGATAGCTGCCGACGAGGCCGATCGTACCGCCGGCGTAAGGCGCAAGGGCCTTGGCGGCCAGTTCGGGGTCGTAACTCGCGGTGTAATAGCAGGACGAATAGCTCGGCGTGGTCAGCCATTGCTTGACGCCGCGGCGCACACCGTCGCCGCCTGCCGGGATGTCAAAAACGCCGCCGAACGGACCCTGGCTCACCAGCGTCATCAAATCGTCGCGCGGAAACACGACCAGCAGCGGATAGCCGTTATTGGCAGTAAGGTCGCTGAAATATTTGACGTAGCCGCCCATCTGCTCGACGTTGTTCTGCATGAGCAGCACGTCGATCTTCTCCCGCTCCATGGCGGCGCGCACTGCCGCCCAGCGGCGTTCCAGTTCCGCCGTCGAGATCGGGGTCTGCAGGCGTTCGGACAACTGCTCCATCGTATTCTCCTCAATGACCGGAATTAATGCGCCACGACATTGATCATGCCGCCGGTGTCGCCGGCAAGGAAGCGCGCCATGTTGGTTTCCAAGGTCGGCCAGGCGTGGTCGATATAAACGTCGCAGAATCCGCCCTGGTGCGTGGTGATGAGGACGTTGTCCATCGCCCAGAACGGGTGATCTGCGGGCAGCGGTTCCTCGACGAACACGTCGAGCGCGGCGCCGGCGATGCGTCCTTCACGCAGCGCCGTCACCAAGGCCGCCTCGTCGACCACCCCGCCGCGGGCGAGATTGACCAGAAAGCCGGTTGGCTTCATCGAGGCGAACACGCTGGCGCCGATTGAGTTGCGGGTTTTTTCGGTCAGCGGGGTCAACAACACGAAGAAGTCGAATTCGCCCGCCACCGCGGCAAGCTCGGCGCTTTGGTATATGTGGTCGAAGCCGGCCACTTCGCGTGGGGCGGAGCTGACGCCGACGACGCGCATGCCGAAGACCTTGCATTTGGGAGCAAGCGCCTCCGCAATGGCGCCGATGCCGAAAATCCCGACCGTCTTGTTGTGCAAGAGCTGCGCCGGAAAGCGCTGCCATTGCCGCTTATCTTGACAGCGAACAGCGCGCGGCAGATTGCGCGCGAGCGCCAGCATCGCCGCAATGGCGGCTTCGGAGACCGGCGGACCGTGGATTCCGTGCAGGTTGGTGACGATCACGTCCTTACGCAGGCATGGCCGGTCGATGAGATTGTCCACGCCGGTGCCGAGCGCCTGCACCCATTTGAGCTGCGTCGCCGATTGCAACACCTTGTCGGAAAGCATGGGCGCGAAGGTCAAAAGCGCGTCGGCTTTCTCGATATGTGGGCCGACCTTCGAATGATGGTCAACGAGCGCGATGTTCAATTCGGGGAACTGTGCCTTGAGGCGGTCACGATATTGAGTGCGAACCTGTTCCGGCAGGGTAAGCAAAATTAGCAGATTGGTCATGCGCTTAACGTGCTCGCGAGTGAATTTGGCCGCGCCCTAATACGACCGCGAAACGGCCCATATCTTTCTGTGTGAAGTAGTGTCAACCTATCGCCCGAACCGGGAAGGTCGGCTAGACTATGTTTGCAGGGTTGTCTCCACTCGCTTCGCTATTGGGAGCATACGATGCCAATCGACTTCTCGCAGGTGCCTTGGACGTTTGTCGGCTTGATGACGGCGCTCGCGTTTGTTGCAGCCTTACTCGGCAGCCTGATTTCGTTCAAGAACCGTTTCGTCGGCGCCATCATCGCGGCAGTGTTGTTTTTCGCCGGCTTCGTCGGCTGGAATTATTATCCGCATAGCTTCGGGCTGCCGGTCGTCAAGTCCATCGGCAACGACAGTGGCGCGGGCTAGTGGTCCGGAATCAAAGGATCGCCAGCAAATATATGATGCTAGTGGAGTTTTGGATTTAACATTCGCTTTTGGCGCTAGCGGCTTGATGGGCAGCGAATGTTAAATCCACTCCACTAGTTGACCTTTCCGCCGGCCCGGCTATGGCTAAACGCTGTCTGCCGGGTGATTGAGGGAGAGGTCATGAATAAGGTCTATGCGGACGCTCGCTCCGCGTTGGCCGGGTTACTCAAGGATGGCATGACCATCATGGCCGGCGGGTTCGGCCTGTGTGGAATCCCGGAGTCCTTGATCCTGGCCATCCGTGATGCCGGGGTGAAAAACCTAACCGTCGTCTCCAACAATGCAGGCATTGACGGTAAAGGTCTCGGCGTCCTGCTCGACAGCCGGCAAATCAAGAAAATGGTCTCGTCCTATGTGGGGGAGAACAAGACGTTCATGCAGCAGTTTCTGGCCGGCGAGCTGGAAATCGAATTCAATCCACAGGGCACGCTTGCCGAGCGCATCCGAGCAGGGGGCGCCGGAATCCCGGCTTTCTTCACCAAGACCGGCTATGGCACCCAGATTGCCGACGGCAAGGAGACGCGCGAATTCGAAGGCGAGCACTATGTGATGGAGCGCGGGCTGGTCGCCGACCTGTCGATCGTCCATGCCTATCGGGGCGACACCGAGGGCAACCTCGTCTATCGTAAGACGGCACGCAATTTTAATCCGCCGATGGCCACCGCCGGCAAAGTGACCGTCGCCGAGGTTGAGAATCTGGTCACGCCGGGTGAAATCAATCCTGACCACATCATCACGCCGGGCATCTACGTACAGCGCATCATCCACGTGCCGAACGCCATAAAGCACATCGAGCAGCGCACTGTGCGCAAGCGGCAGTAGGCGGACGCGCCGGCCGGAACCGGAGGGAAGCGTAATCATGGCTTGGACCCGCGATCAGATGGCGGCGCGCGCCGCCAAGGAGTTGCGCGACGGCTTTTATGTCAATCTTGGCATCGGCATTCCGACGCTGGTGTCGAACTACATTCCCGAGGGGATGAGCGTTCAGTTGCAAAGCGAGAACGGCATGCTCGGCACCGGTCCGTTCCCGTTCGAGGGCGAGGAAGATGCCGATCTGATCAATGCCGGCAAGCAGACCGTCACGGAGCTGCCGACCACGAGCTACTTCAATTCAGCGGACTCGTTCGCAATGATCCGCGGCGGTCACATCGACATCGCCATTCTCGGCGCCATGCAGGTGGCGGAGAACGGCGACATCGCCAACTGGATGATCCCCGGCAAGCTGGTCAAAGGCATGGGCGGCGCCATGGATCTGGTCGGCGGCGTCAAGAAGGTGGTCGTGGTGATGGAGCATTCGGCCAAGGGCGAATCCAAGCTGCTGCACCGCTGCAATCTGCCGCTCACCGGCGCCAGCGTGGTCGACATGGTGATCACGGACCTCGGCGTCTTCACCGTCGATCGCAAGGACGGCTCGGGCATGACGCTGATCGAGCTTGCCCCCGACGTGACGCTCGATGAGATCAAGTCGAAGACCGTGGCAAGCTTCAAGGTCGCCAACACGCTCGTGCAATAGGCCGTGCAACGACCGGCGGCCGCTCGGACAAGCCTGCTATGCGCTGACGCCGCCCGGTATTGAACGCGGCGCAAATGACAGCCAGCCGATTTGCCGTTATTGACGGCACTTGATGATTGTGCCGGGCGCTGCGGTCGCATGCCGCGGCGAAAGTGATAATCGATGCAAATTGATCGTGGCGGGCGGCCCGTTGGGCCGCACGCGGTGCAGAGTCTGGCTGACGCTGCGTCCGCCGATCTGGCCCCGCCTGCCGCGCCCTCGGCGGCGGCCATTGCAGCCGAACCGAAGCCGCTGACCCATAGCGAGCGGCGCCTCATCGTCATGACCATGATGATGCCGGTGTTCATGGGCTCGATCGACCAGTCGATCTTGGCGAGCGCGCTGCCGACTATCGGTCGTGTGTTTGGCAATGTGCACGATCTGCCGTGGGTGATCACTTCCTATTTGATCGCGGCGACGGCGCTGACGCCTTTGTATGGAAAATTTGCCGACATTCACGGCCGCCGCGCCTCGCTCTTGATTGCGCTCGGCATCTATATGGTCGGCTCGCTGGTCAGCGCGACCTCCACCAGCATGCTGATGCTCATCGGCGGGCGCATCATACAGGGCTGCGGCGGCGGTGGCTTGGTCACCACCTCGCAAATGGTGCTCGGCGATATTGCGCCGCCCAAGGACCGCGCCAAGTACTACGCCTATTTCTCCATCGCCTTCACCAGTGCGGGCGCCTGCGGGCCGGCAGTCGGCGGCTGGATCTGCCAGCACTGGCATTGGTCGCTGATTTTTTTGTGGAAGTTCCCATTCTGCCTGGTCGCAGGGGCGCTTGTCTGGAATGTGCTGCGCCGGCTGCCGCGCTATGACCGGCCGCACCGGCTCGATATCGTCGGCGCGGTTCTCGTCATGGCGGCAAGCTCATCGTTCATGCTGGCGCTCAATCTCGGCGGCGTGCGCTTTCCCTGGCTTTCGGCGCCGATCATGGCGCTTCTTGCTTGCGCGCTTTTGCTCGGCGTCGCCTTCGTCATGCGCCTGCTGAGCGCCGCCGAGCCGCTCATTCCAATTGCCGTCCTCGCTGATCCAACGGCGAGGCTTGCGGTCATGGCGCACTGCTTCGGTTGGGGGTCGCTCATCGGGCTCAACATTTTTTTGCCGATGTATTTGCAGAGCGCGCTCGGCTGGTCGCCGACCGACGCCGGATTGAGCCTGATCGTTCTGATGGTTACCCTGAATGCGAGCGCGGGGCTTTCCAGTCAGCTGATCGGCCGCGTAAAGCACTACAAGGCGCTGCCGACCGCATTTCTCGTCGTCGGCATAGGCGGGGTTCTCGCGCTCTCCTATTCGACCTCGACGATGACGCCGGAGAAATTCGAAATACTCCTGTTCCTTATCGGGATCGGCTTCGGTCCGACTGCGCCGCTCACCCAGGTCGTGCTGCAGAACGCGGTTGCGACGCATCACCTCGGTACCGCGATCGGGACGATGAGTTTTTGCCGCACGCTGTTGGGGACCGTTATGGTCGCCGTATTCGGCGCCATCGTGCTGTCGGGCGCGCCGGCGGACGGCCTTGGCGGGAACGCCACTTCGACGGGACCGTTCTCGGTGGTTTTCCTCGCCGCGGCCGGAACGCTGACGATTACGTTTCTGGCCATGCTGCTGGTCGAGGAGAAGCCGTTGCAGTCGAAAATGCCGGCCGCCCGCGCATAGGGTGCCGCCACGGTGAAGCTTGTTCGCGGCGGCCGGGGCGATCCGCCGAAGGGCCATCGGGAAGATTTCGGCAACCAACGCCAAAAGCGGTGCCAAAAAAGTCCACCGCGGTGTTGAACCGGTCCAGCCCCCGCCGCGACCAACCTGCAGTGGCTCAGGCCACCATCGGCGCCCCCGACCCCCCCTCAAGCGCCGATACTCTAAGACCCGCCCGGTCCCGTCACCGCCGGGCGGGTCCTTTTTGCTGCCTTGTTGAGCATGTACGCCTTCGTTCTCGTCGTCGTGCTCGCCGCGTTCCTTTTCATCTACCGCATCATCAATTCGCCGTTCGGCGAGGTGTTGAAGGCGATCCGCGAGAACGAACAGCGCGCGATTTCGCTTGGCTACCGAACCGAGCGTTACAAGCTCGTCGCCTTCGTGCTTTCGGCGACGCTCTGCGGGCTCGCCGGATCGCTAAAAGCGCTGGTCCTGCAATTCGCCTCGCTCACCGACGTGCACTGGACCATGTCGGGGCAGGTTGTGCTCATGACGCTGCTCGGCGGGATGGGCACGGTGTCGGGCCCGGTGGTAGGCGCCTTTCTGATCGTTGCCATGCAGAACTATCTGGCCTCCTTCGGCCAGTGGGTGTTGGTGATCCAGGGCGCCATTTTCGTCGTCTGCGTGCTGGCCTTCCGCCGCGGCATCGTTGGCGAACTGGGGGCCGCTTTGCGCGTAAAACTGTAAGGCGGAAGTCGGAAGCGGGAATATGGCATGTGAGCAGTTTCTGCTAGCCTTCTGCCATCCGATTTCTGACTTCTAAATTCTGGACCGGAGGTCCCAATGAGTGCCGAGGCGCGTTTAAAGGAACTGGGCATCGTGTTGCCGACCCTGCAAAAGCCGGTCGCCAATTACTTGCCCTATCGGCTGGCCGGTAATCTTCTGTTTCTGGCCGGGCAGGGGCCGCGCGACGAGACCGGCAAGGCGCTCACCGGCAAGGTCGGCGCCGAGATCAGCGTCGAGGAAGGCTACCGGCGGGCGCGGTTCGTCGGCCTCGGCTTAATCGCGGCCATGCGCGACGCGCTCGGCTCGCTCGACCGCGTCGACTTCATCGTCAAGCTGCTCGGCATGGTCAATGCGGTGCCGAATTTCAACGACTCGCCGAAGGTGATCAACGGCTGCTCCGATCTGTTCGTCGAGGTGTTCGGCGACGCCGGCCGGCATGCGCGCTCGGCAGTCGGCAATGTCATGCTGCCCAATCAGATTTCGGTCGAGATCGAGGGCATTGTCGCGGTCAAGCCCTGACAACGGCGTGTAATTCACAGACTTATTCACAGTTGTGGTCGGCACGATATTACTACTCGTCGCGCCGTCCGCATTTTCATTGCCCGAATCAAACAACCGTCTGAAAATGCAAAAGCTTAGATT
>DATJTL010000275.1:0-2274 GCA_035503415.1 Xanthobacteraceae bacterium | reverse complement strand
TTCCGTTTCCACATCGGCGATCGTCGCGCCGGTCGCAACGCAGCCCGGCAGGTCGGGCACGTAGGCCGAGTAGTTCCCGGCAGCCTTCTCGATCACCACCGCATAGCGCATCACTTCCGCTCCTTCAGTCCGGCTCGCGTGCTTGTATTGCCGATGCGAGCCTCGCGTGGCAACCAGGACCCAGCCGTCCTGTTCGATGAGACGGATGACGTCGCGAACCCTTATCGGGTGAACATCCAGCAGTTCGCCCCGGCCGGCAAGCTTTGAGGCGGGAGAGAGGAAAAGCCGGCGAATCGGGGCTATCCGCCCTTCCGCCGGCCGGTTTCGCCCCCATATCATGGAACAGCGGTTCGCCTTCTTAGGGAACTGCCGGGTGTCGGAAATCCTTAAAGAGTCGGTCGTCTGATCTTGATCGGGTACCGGCGCCCCTTGCCTGCATAAACCCAATGACGATGTCGGCGCCGCGCCTGAAGGGTGGCCCGAACAGGCCGAGGGAGCTATCGCTATGAACTTCGACAAATATACCGACCGCAGCCGCGGCTTCGTGCAGTCCGCCCAATCGCTGGCGCAGCGCGAGGGCCATCAGCAATTCGCGCCCGAGCACCTTTTGAAGGTGCTGCTCGACGATCCGGAAGGGTTGGCGGCCGGGCTGATCGACCGCTCCGGCGGCAATTCGCGCCAAGCGCTGGCCGCCGTCGATGCGGCACTCGCCAAGCGGCCGACGGTTTCCGGCGGCGGGGCAGGGCAAATCTATCTCGATCCGGCGCTGGCGCGCGTGTTCGACGCCGCCGAAAAAGCCGGCGAGAAGGCGGGCGATAGTTTCGTCACCGTCGAGCGGCTGTTGCTGGCGCTGGCGCTCGAGCGCAACAGCGAAGCTGGAAAAATTCTCGCCAATGCGGGCGTCACGCCGCAGAATCTCAACGCCGCCATCGAGGCGCTCCGCAAAGGCCGCACCGCCGACTCGGCGTCGGCGGAAAACGCCTACGATGCGCTGAAGAAATACGCGCGCGATCTCACGCAAGCCGCGCGCGACGGCAAGCTCGATCCGGTCATTGGCCGCGACGAGGAAATCCGCCGCACCATCCAGGTGCTTTCCCGCCGCACCAAGAATAACCCCGTTCTGATCGGCGAGCCGGGCGTCGGCAAGACCGCGATCGTCGAAGGTTTGGCGCTGCGCATCGTCAACGGCGACGTGCCGGAAAGCCTGCACGACAAGAAGCTGCTCGCGCTCGACATAGGCGCGATGATCGCGGGCGCCAAATATCGCGGCGAGTTCGAGGAGCGGCTCAAGGGCGTGCTGCAGGAAGTGACCTCGGCGGCCGGCGCCTACGTCCTGTTCATCGATGAGATGCATACGATCATTGGCGCCGGCAAAGCCGACGGCGCGATGGACGCGTCGAATCTCTTGAAGCCGGCGCTGGCCCGCGGCGAACTGCATTGCATCGGCGCCACCACGCTCGACGAATACAAGAAGCACGTCGAGAAGGACGCCGCGTTGGCGCGGCGCTTCCAGCCGATCTATGTCGACGAGCCGACGGTCGAGGACACGATCTCGATCCTGCGCGGGCTCAAGGACAAATACGAGCAGCACCACGGCGTGCGCATCACCGATTCCGCCATTGTCTCCGCGGCGACGCTGTCGCATCGCTACATCACCGACCGCTTCCTGCCCGACAAGGCGATCGATCTGGTCGACGAGGCGGCGGCACGGCTGAAGATGCAGGTCGATTCCAAACCGGAAGAGCTCGACACGATCGACCGCGAGATCATTCGGCTCAAGATCGAGCAGGAGGCGCTGCGCAAAGAAAGCGATGCGGGCTCCAAGGCGCGGCTGAAGAATCTCGAAGCTGAGCTCACGGCGCTCGAGAAGCAGTCGGCCGATCTCACCACGCGCTGGAAATCGGAGAAGAGCAAGCTGTCGGACGCGGCGAAGCTGAAAGCCGAGCTCGATGCGCTCAAGAACGAGCTGGCGCAGGCGCAGCGCCGCGGCGAATTCCAGCGCGCCGGCGAACTCGCCTATGGCCGCATCCCGGCGCTCGAGAAGAAACTGAAAGACGTCGAAGCCTCCGAAGGCAAGACCGCGATGGTCGAGGAGGCGGTGACCGCCAATCACATCGCGCAGGTGGTGTCGCGCTGGACCGGCATTCCGGTCGACCGCATGCTCGAGGGCGAACGCGAGAAGCTTCTGCGCATGGAGCAGCAGCTCGAACAGCGCGTGGTCGGCCAGGCCGAAGCTGTGAAAGCAGTCTCGACCGCGGTGCGCCGCGCCCGCGC
>DATJTL010000274.1:0-5749 GCA_035503415.1 Xanthobacteraceae bacterium | reverse complement strand
CACCGACTTCATCACCTTCCACAGCGGCGCCATGTCCTTTTTGGCGATCCGATCGTAGAAGGCCTGTCGCATCGCCTCGATGTTGTGTTTGGGATCGGGGGTCCCTTGGGCTGGCTTGGTTGCGGTTGCGACCGCCATGGCGTCCTCCATAAAGTGCGGAATCCCAGTTGCTTTGTCGGAATATAATCAAACCTTGGCCAGGCGGAAATAGCGCATCGGCAGCCCGACCGGCGGGGCTGCCATGCAAGGGGGAACCGCGCCGGACCGCTCGTCAGAACGCCCAGAATGCGGCTACGCGGTTGGTATTGCGCCCGCTCCGGCGTATCCTAACGGTCCGCCGGCGCGCCGCTCGTCACCGGGAAATGCCAAGGAGTAAGGTCATGGCTAAGCTCAGACACCTCGCCATTCAGGTTCCGGACCTGGAAAAGGCGGCCAGCTTTTACGAGAGCGTGTTCGGTCTCAAGCGCCTGAAAAAGGTAGAGGCGCCGATCGGCAACGCCATTTCGCTGTCGGACGGGGTGATGAATCTGACGCTGCTGCAATTTCCCGAAGGGACCAAGGGCGGCAAAGGCGGCCCGGACTGGGCAGGGCTGCATCACTTCGGCTTCATCGTCGACAACGAGGGCGAGACTGAACAGAAGATCAAGGAGCACGGCGGCGAATTCTTCATGCAACTGCCGCGATACCCGGGCGTCGATGCCGAGAAGAAATTCAAGGACATGAACGGCATCGTCTTCGACATCACCGAACACGGCTGGGGCTAGACTGCGGACTCTTTAATCCGCAGAACATCAACTCGCAGGACTGTGCTAACGCGGCCGGAGCAGATGGCTTCCCGCTGATCGCCCGCTCCCCGCCAATTGGGCGGTTGACTGCAACATCACGGATTAAATGCTTCGCCCCGGCCGCAATAATGGGCTCGTTTACCAGGCGGTCCAACGGCCGCCGTTCCAATAGCCCCGGCCCTCGTGCTCATGAAACCTGATTCCGGGGCCAGCGTGCCAATCATCCCCATGAATAATCACGTGGGCAGACGGCGGATATTGGTAGGATTCATGGGCATGCCAACACGTGTCGCCGCTGCAGACAATCGCCGCTGATGCGTTCACAGCGGAGAAAGCCAGGGCGGCACCACCCGCTAATGCACAAAGAAACGTTTTGCTCAGTGTCATATTTGAGGCTCCGTTCTCGTTCCCCCCACGCTCTAACGCAAACACCCCGAAACGGTTTCAGTTTGAAAATGAAAGAGATTCGATTCGCGCTTCGAATCGGGGCGATTGCCGCCCGCAAACGCACAAATATTTTTTCACAATAAAGGAACCCGTTTGATGGCGAGACGAGAATCAAGAACGGCGCGTGAGCGCCGTCCGCGCTGATCAAATCACGGGCCTGTGGCAAGATGCGGCCGGACGCAGAGTGGGGTCGAGTCAGAAGAAACGGTTAACCAGCCTTGATGCCGGCAAACTTGATGACCTTGCCCCACTTCTCGACTTCCTGCGCAACGAATTTGCCGAATTCGTCGGGCGAGGTCGGAAATCCGGTCGCTCCGAGATCAGCAAGGCGCGCCTTGATGTCCGGATCGCCAAGTGCTGCATTGATCTCGCCGTTGAGCTTGGCGATTACGTCGGTCGGTGTGTTCCTCGGCACGACCACACCATTCCAAGTGCTCGCCTCATAGCCGGGGACAAATTGACCGATGGTCGGCAAGTCCGGCAACGCCGCGGATTTGGTCGCGGTCGTGACCGCCAACGCCCGCAGCTTTCCCGCCCGGATGTAGCCGATCGATGCCGGCAACAGATCGAACATGACCTGGACCTGGCCGCTGAGCAGATCAATCAGCGCCGGCCCCGAACCTCGATAAGGCACGTGCCGCATGTCGACGCCCGTCATGAACTTGAACAGTTCGGCCGACATGTGTTGCGTGGCGCCGATTCCCCCGGACGCAAAATTGAGCTTGCCGGGATTGGCCTTGGCGTACGCGATAAACTCCGGAACTGTCGTCACTGGAACGGACGGATGCACTTCGAGAACGTTGGGGACCTGGAACGTCCCGCCGACAGGGGCAAAATCGCCCGGGAAATTGAAATTGAGGTTCTGGTAAAGCGTGGCGTTGATCGCATTGGCAGAGGTGCACCACAGCAGCGTGTAACCATCGGCAGGCTCCTTCGCCACTATTTCGGTCGCGATGTTGCTGGCGGCTCCCGGCTTGTTGTCGAAGACGAAGGGCCGGCCGAGGCGCTCCGACAAGTGCGCACAGATAAGCCGGCCGATCACATCGGACGCTCCGCCGGCCGCGAAGCCGAGAAGAACATGCACTGGACGCACCGGATACGCTGTTTGCGCCGTCGCGGCACCGGGCGCGCCGGCGAGCATGCCGGCCCCGGCGGCCATACGGAGAAAATCGCGGCGGCGCAGCGCGGTCGCGGAAGAAGCGCAGAAAGCCTTCGTATCAGGAATGGTCATGGCGTCCTTCGTCCACCAGTAGGGATTGCCAAACATATACGGCGTTCGCCGGGCTGCCACGACTTAATGCAACCGGGACTTCAGCCATTCAGATTCTCACGCAAAGTGGCGCCGGAATATTTTGTCTTGGCGAGACCGCGGCGCTGCAGCTCCGGCACCACGTATTCAACAAATTCGCGGATGTTGTCCATGGCCGAATATCCCCTGCCCAATATGAAGCCGCCGTTGGCGCCGGTGGCCGCGTGCAGCTCCTCCAGAGTGTCTGCGATCCGCTTCGGCGTGCCCGTGGCGACCAGGATCCGATCGACAAGGAACCGGCGCGCAAAGTCGGTCAAGGATTGAGCCGGATCGACGGTCTTGAGCAGCTCCTCGAAGCTGCCGAGATTGCCTTTTTGCGCGCGCACCTGGTCGGCAAAGTCGGCGAGCCGCATGCCGGGTTTGGCCGACGAAAAGTCGACACCATATTGCGCGGACATTTCCACGAGCCCCGCCTCCGGCGGTATCGAATCGAGGTAGCGGCGCTCCTTGACTTCGGCATCAGCGTCCGAATCCGCCACTTGAATGCGAATCGACCAGAGAATACCGACGTCGCGCGGTTTGCGGCCGGCCGCGGACAATGCCGCGTCGATCGCCTGACGGTGCTGCTTCATGCTGGCGATCGTTCGCCGCGTGCTGAACTGCAATTCCGCGTACTTGGCAGCAAGCCCCATGCCCGGTCCTGACAAGCCCGCCTGGATGATGACCGGCCGCCGCTGCGGCGACGGCAGTGCCGGCAATGGGCCGCGTACATTGAAATAGCGCCCACGGTGGTCGATGCGGTGCACTTTCGCCGGATCGGCGTAGATACCCTTTTCGCGGTCCAGCACCAGGGCCTCGGGTTCGACACTGTCCCACAACTTGCACGCCACCTCGAGAAATTCATGAGCGCGCACATACCGCTCATCGTGATCCATCATGTCGTCGAAGCCGTAGTTCGCGGCCTCGTTCTTGTAGGCCGAGGTCACCGCGTTCCAGGCAATCCGGCCGCGCGTGACGTGATCGAGCGCATTGAACAGACGCGCGCAGTGAAATGGATGATGGTAGGTCGTCGAGAGCGTCAATGCGAAGCCTACCCCCGAGGCGGCTTTCGCCATCAGCGGAATCATCGGCGTCATGTCGTGGCGCGGCCACTTGGCGCCGTAGCGCACAACGGCCTCGTGATTGCCTCCGAAATCTTCCGACGTGCCTCCGGTATCGCCGAAGAACAGCATGTCCATGACGCCGCGCGCGGCGATCCGTGCGACATCTTCGTAGAATTCCGAAGTGCCGTAATACGGATATCCGATCCACGAGCCCGGCATGCGCCACAGATAATCGGTATGCAGAAACGAAAGATCGGCCGCCAGATGCATCGTTTCGGATTCGGACACGCTGCTTTCTCCAAGATCAGGACCGGCGCCCAAGCTAAGCGAAGCTTAAGAACCGATGTCAATTGCGCGCAGCGCGAGCGCCGGCGCGCGACCACATTCGATCAATGGAAAGCAGGCGGCGTTTGCGCCGACCCGTCAGGTGTTGTTCGCCCCGCCGTCGACCGCGATGGTCTGGCCGGTGATGAAATCGCTGTCGGCCGAGGCGAGGAAAATCAGCGCGCCCAGAAGGTCCTCCGGATATTCGTCGCGCTTGATCGCGCGGCGGACGATCGAGGGCTGCTGCGAATGGGCAAGATGATTGGGATTTTCCTTCATCACGCTGTCGGAGAGCGTGAATCCCGGCGCCAGCGTATTGACGCAGATATTGTGCTCGCCGAGCTCGCGGGAAATCGAGCGTGTGAACGCCGTCACCGCGCCCTTCGAAGTCACGTAATGCGAGAAGTTCGGGATGCCGCGGGCCACCGTCCCGGAACTGATATTGATGATCTTGCCGTATTTCCGCGCGATCATGTGCGGCGCGACGTGCTTGGTCATGAGAAAGACGCCACGGACATTGATCGCCATGACGCGATCCCACAGCGCGACATCGATATCGAGGACCTTCTGTTCGGCAAGCGGGGCGAATAGCGCCGCATTGTTGACCAGAATGTCGATCCTGCCGAACCGCTCGACGGTGTCGGCGACGAGCGTCTTGACCGCGCCCTCCTCACTCACATCGGCGACGGCACTGCCGACCGAATTGGCGCCGTGCTCGCGCGCGATCTCGGCCGCCAGCTCGCTGCCGTCGGCAATGTCGGCGATCATCAGGCGGGCGCCGTTGGCGGCGAGCGCCTGCGCGTAATGGCGGCCGATGCCTTTGGCGCCGCCGGTGAGCAGCGCCACGCGATTGTCGAGGCGTCCCATTTTATCTCGTGCTCACTTCTTGCCGCCGACGCGCCGGATGAACTTTTCGAAGCCGGCAAGCTGCTGGCGCACGATATCGATCGTCGGCTGATCGGTCAGCTCGAGCGTCTTCTCGTCGAATTTTTTCGCCGCGAAAGTGACCAGCACCTCAGGCTTGCCGAACAAAAACGCATCGATCGACGTCAGGCATTGCCGCAGATGATACTGCATGCGCGACCCGCCGAGCACGCCGCCGGCACAGGACTGGAGGGCAACCGGCTTCTCCTTGAACGGCACATCCTTCATGCGCGACACCCAATCGATGGCGTTCTTCAGCCCGCCCGGGATGCTCCAATTGTATTCCGGCGACACGATAATCACGCCGTCGGCGGCGCGGATAGCGTCCGCCCAAGCCACCGCGTCGGCAGGAAAGCCGCTCGCATCCTGGATGTCGTGATTGTAGATCGGCATCTTGTCCCAGGCCGGCCCGGGCTTGAGCGTCATGCCGGGCGGCGCCAGCGCCGGCAGCGTGCGGGCGAGCGCCGCGTTGTAGGAGCCGTTGCGCAGGCTGCCGCACACGACAAGGACGTTGAGCTGATTGTCGGACACGAATTTCTCCTGGTTTGCTCTGATACCGCTCAGTTCTTGCCGCTGTGCGCGACGATGAACTTGGCGAAGGCGGCGAGCTGCTGCTTGATGAAACCGACGGTCGCCTCGTCGGTGATCTTTCCAGTCTTTTCGTCGATTCGCTGCGCACAATTGCCGATGAAAATTTCCGGCTTGTTGAGCGTGAACGCGTCGAGAAACACCATCGAGCGGCGCAGATCGTATTGCATGCGAGCGCCGCCGACCGGGCCGGGCGAGGCCGATTGCATCGCCACCGGCTTGCCGACGAAGGGCTGGTTCGGCACGCGCGAAACCCAGTCGATGGCATTTTTCAGGGGAGCCGGAATGCCAAAATTATATTCCGGCGAGTTGAAGATCACCCCGTCGGC
>DATJTL010000273.1:0-6444 GCA_035503415.1 Xanthobacteraceae bacterium | reverse complement strand
ACGATTGGCCAAGATCCGCTCGCGTTCCGGCTCAAGTATCTCAAACCCAAGCATGCCGCCGTGCTCAAGGCTGTGGCCGAGAAGGCCGGCTATGGCACGCCGGCCCCGAAAGGCATCTACCGCGGTCTGGCCCAGATCATGGGCTTCGGCAGCTACGTGGCGGCCTGCGCCGAGGTGTCCGTGGAAGACGGCCAGCTCAAAATTCACCGCATCGTCGGCGGCACCAACAGCGGCCATGCGGTCAATCCGGAATTGATCCATCGCCAGGTGGAGGGGTCATTCGTTTACGGCCTCTCGGCGATGCTGTACGGCGAATGCACGGTGCGCGGCGGCCGCATCGAGCAAAGAAACTTCGACTCGTATCTGGTCATGCATATCGACCAGATGCCGCAGGTCGAGAGCGTGGTCATGCCGGATGGCGAGTTCTGGGGCGGCGTCGGCGAACCGACCATTGCGGTTGCCGCACCGGCGGTGCTCAACGCGGTAGCAGCGGCGACCGGCAAACGCATTCGCAGCTTCCCGCTCAAGGACAGCGATCTGCGGGCGACCTAACAAATCCAGGGGGCGACTTATTTCTCTCCGTGTCGGAGAGGGCAGGACGCCCCCACACCTACCGATGCGAGCAGGGCTCATCCTTGTCATGCTTGCGCTCGTCGTAACGCCGGCGAGCGCAGGGGCTGCCGCAATGCCGCCCCTTGTCGCCGCCTGTTCCGGCTGTCATCCGGCGAACGGGGGCGATCCGATGCTGCCACGGCTGACCGGCCGCAACGCCGGCGAGATCGTCGCCGCGATGAAAGCGTTCCGTACCGGCTCGCGGCCCGCAACGGTGATGGATCGCATCGCCAAAGGCTTTACCGACGGCGAAATTGAAGCGATCGCAGCCTGGTACGCGGCGCAGCGATGAACCCGCGCACCAAGACCGCCGACGCCCGAGCGAGCCGCCGCGACGTGCTGCGCGGCGCTGCTGCAGCAACTGCAGCGCAGTGGCCGCTTCCGGCGATCGCCCAGTCAATTCCCCGCGTCGTGGTCGTCGGTGGCGGCTTCGGCGGGGCGAGTTGCGCACGGGCGCTCCGCGATTCCGGCGCATCGGTGTCCGTCACGCTCGTCGAGGCGCGGCGCGTTTACACGGCGCCGCCGCTGAGCAACGCCGTGCTCGGTGGCCTTCGCCCGCTCGCCGCGCAGCAATTCGGTTACGACAAGATCGCCGCTGCAGGCGTCACGGTCGCGCACGCCGCGGCGACCGCGATCGATTCGCCGACGCGTAGCGTGACGCTCGCGACCGGCGACAAGCTTTCGTACGATCGGCTCGTGCTCGCGCCCGGCATCGATCTGCGGTTCGATACCCTGCCCGGCTACAGCGAAGCCGTCGCCGCAGAGCTGCCCCATGCCTGGACCGCGGACGGCGCGCAGATCGAGCTGCTGCAGCGGCAGATCGAGTCGATGGATGACGGCGGGCTGGTGGCAATCACGGTGCCTGCCAATCCGGCGCGCTGCCCGCCGGGACCTTACGAGCGGGCGAGCATGATCGCCTATTATCTGAAGAACAAGAAGCCGCGCTCGAAGCTTGTCATTATCGACGCCAAAGAAGAATTCACCATGCAGTCTCTGTTCCAGAATGCATGGACCGCGCTCTATCCCGGCATGATCGAATGGGCACCACCATCGAAAGGCGGCGATATCGCCTCGATCGATGTGGCGAAACATGAGATCGACACTGACTTCGACACGTACAAGTTCGCTGTCGCCAACGTGATCCCGCCGCAGCGGGCCGCGAAGATCACGGCGCTTGCCGGCGTCGCCGATCGCACTGGCTGGTGCCCGATCGATCCGGTCACATTCGAATCGCTGCAGCAGAAAAACATTCACGTCATCGGCGACGCCGCGATCGCCGGCGCCATGCCGAAATCGGCCTTTGCCGCCTCGGTCGAGGGCAAGCTTTGCGCCGACGCCATTATTCGATTGATCGGCGGCAAGACGCCTGCGGCGTCAAAGCTGATCAGCAATTGCTATAGTCTGGTCGGGCGCGATTACGCGATCTCGACCACCGGCGTCTATCAGCCGGTCTCCGGGGAATACGTGGAAGTCGAAGGCGCCGGCGGCGTCAGTCCGCTCGCCGCACCGGCGGCATTCCGTGCCGAGGAAGCCAAACTTGCCGATGCCTGGTTTCGCACCAATACGCGAGAGATTTTCGGTTAGCGTCGCGGGCAAGGCATTGTTAGCCGCCGCGATCTGCCTTCATCTCTCTTGCGCCGCTGCGGCACCGCAGCACACCGCGCTCGTGCCCTATGTGATCGTAGGCGACTCGATTCCGGCATCGCTTACCGGCACCAAAGGCGATCCGGTGCGCGGCCGCGCGATCGTCGCCGACCAGCGGGTGGGCATGTGCCTGCTCTGCCACTCCGGGCCGTTTCCCGAAAATAAATTTCAGGGCAATATCGGACCCGACCTTGCCGGCGTCGGCGGCCGATTGAGCGAAGGACAGCTGCGGCTGCGGATCGTCGACACCAGCAAAATCGACCCCAATACGATCATGCCGCCGTTTTATCGGGTCGAAGGCTTAAGCCGGGTGCCACCGGCCTATCAAGGCAAGCCCGTGCTGACGGCGGTGGAAATCGAGGATGTGGTGGCATATTTGATGACGTTGAAATGAAGTGAGCTGAAACACATGGCGCGGAATAACCAAATGGCGCGAAATAACCAAAAGGACTGGCGCTCGCGGCGCGATGTTCTCAAAGTCGCCGGCGCTGTTGTAGGCGGCGGCGCGCTGGCACGGCTCGTGGTGCAGCCGGCCGCAGCAACGCCCGCCATGATGGAAGAGGCAATCCGCAGCTTCGTCGGCCAGGCGGCAATCAAAAAAGGAAAAGTGAAACTCAACATTCCGCCGCTCGTCGAGAACGGCAATTCGGTGCCATGCACGGTGTCGGTGGACAGCGCCATGACGGCGACCGATTACGTCAAGGCGATCCACATCTTCAACGAGAAGAATCCGCAGCCTTACATCATCAGCGTAGCACTCGGACCGCGCGCCGGACGCGCCGAATTTTCCACGCGCATCCGCCTCGCCGATTCTCAAACCGTCACGGCGATCGCCGAACTCTCCGACGGCACATTCTGGTCGGACGGCGCCGACGTGATCGTCACGCTGGCGGCCTGTATCGAGGAGACCACACATTGATCGGCCGCGCGCTCGTCCACGTTCCGCCGACCGCAAAACGCGGCGAGGTCATCGAGATCAAAGCGATGGTCGCGCACGTGATGGAGACCGGCTACCGCATCGGCGTCACCGGCAAGCCGATACCGCGGGACATCATCACACAGTTCGTCTGTACCTATAACGGCGAAGTTGTGTTTCGCGCGGAATTTTTTCCCGCCGTCGCCGCGAATCCGTTCCTCTCGTTCTTCACCGTCGCCACCGACAGCGGCACGATCGCGTTTTCTTGGACCGATCAGAACGGCACGACGAAGGTACAAACCGCCGCGATCACGGTGGCATGAAGAATGCGGACGGCGGCGTTCATCGGCATTGCCGCATTCCTGACCACGCTCGCCGCCACACTGAGCGCGACCGTCGCTGCCGAAATCCCGCTCGATCAGCGGCGCCCGGACACTGACTTCATCGGCGCCGACACGCGCGCCATGCAGAACGACGATACCGCCAATCCCGGCATGCTGGTGGTGCTCGATGGCGAAGCGTTGTGGCAGGAGAAGACCGGCGGCTCGGGCAAGTCGTGCGCGGACTGCCACGGCGACGCCGCAACGAGCATGAAGGGCGTCGCCGCGCGCTATCCGGCGTTCATGCCGGAACTGAGCCGGCCGGTCGACCTTGAACAACGCATCAACATGAGCCGCGTGGCGGACCAGAAGTCCGCAGCGCTGCCGTTCGAGAGCAAGGACCTGTTGGCGCTCACGGCCTACATCGCCAACCAGTCGCGCGGCATGCCGGTCGCGGTGGTCGAGAACGCACAGTCGAAGCCGTTCATCGAAGCGGGGCGCGAGATTTTCGAGCGCCGTCAGGGTCAGCTGAATATCGCCTGCGCGCAGTGCCACGATGACAATTGGGGTAAACAGCTTGCCGGCAATCCGGTGCCGCAGGCGATGCCGACCGGCTACCCGATCTATCGCCTCGAATGGCAGGAAGTCGGTTCACTGCAGCGGCGGATGCGCGACTGCATGACAGCGATGCGTGCCGAGCCCTACGCCTACGGCGCGCCCGAACTCGTCGATCTCGAGTTCTTCCTGCTGTGGCGCGCGCGCGGCATGAAGGTTGAGGCGCCGGCCGTGCGTCCTTAGCCCGTCCTCCGGAATGACGCATTGCCGGGATCATGCTCGCCGCCTATGGTCCGCCCGCAGGAATTATGAGGGATCGGCAATGGACGACGTCGCCACAAAATCAGAAACGCAAGCAAGCTACGCCAAGAAAGCCTGGCAATCCGACATCATCGTCGATCTCATCAAGCACTACGGCTTCCCCTATATCGCGCTCAATCCGGGCGCGAGTTACCGCGGCTTGCACGATTCGCTGGTTAATTACGGCGGCAACCAGCCGCCGATCCTGCTGTGTCAGCACGAGAAGATCGCCGTGCAGATCGCTCACGGCTACGCCAAGGCGACCGGCAAGCCGATGGTGGCGATCGTGCACGACGTGGTCGGCATGCTGCACGCCACCATGGGCATCTACTACGCTTACATCGACCGCTGCCCGGTCTACGTGATCGGCGCTACCGGCCCGATGGATGAAAGCCGTCGGCGGCCGTTCATCGACTGGATTCACACCGCCAACGTCAACGGCGAACAGCTGCGCCATTACGTGAAGTGGGACTATCAGCCGTCCAGCATCGAAGGCGTGCCGGATTCGTTTGCACGTGCCTACGCGGCGATGATGACCGAGCCGCAAGGCCCGATCTACATGTGCTACGACGCCTGGCTGCAGGAGCAGCCACTGACGCGCGACGTGGCGTTGCCGAAGCCGGCCGACAACAAGGTGCCGGTGCCGATGGCAGCCGACCCGATGGCGCTCGCCGAGGTCGCCGACCGCCTGCTCGCCGCCAAGTACCCGGTGCTGATGGCCGAATACGTGGCGCGCAGCGCCGACGGCTTCGACAATCTGGTGGCCTTGGCCGAGACGATCGGCGCCGGCGTGTTCGACGTGCACGCGCGGCTCAATTTCCCCAACCGCCACAAGCTCAATCTGTCCTGCGAGAAGGAAATCTTCCGCGACGCCGACTTGATCGTCACGCTGGACACCCGCGACTGGGAGAAGTCGACCCACTACAACGACCGCACCAAGCGCCAAGTCGTGCCGCACTACCCGGCAAACTGCGAGATGATCGAGATCGGCTTCGGCGAGATCAATCTGAGCAAGTGGTCGATGGATTACGCGCGCATGCCGACCTGCTCATTGCGCGTGCTCGGCGACACGCTCACCGCCATTCCCGAACTCACGAGGCTGTGTCGCGAGCGCATCGCCAACAATCCGGCGCTCGCCAAGACCGTCGCCGAGCGCACAAAGCTGGTTGCGAGCAAGCACGATGCGCTGTTCGCAAAATGGGCGGCGGAAGCAAAGAAAGATTGGGACGGTTTGCCGATCACGCTGCCGCGGCTCGCCAGCGAAATCTGGGACGTGATCAAAGACGAAGACTGGGTATTGACCGGCGCCAATCTGCAGGAGTGGTGCTACAAGCTTTGGGACCTCGACAAGCCCTATCGCCACCCGGGCCAGGCGCTCGGCACCGGCACGCAGATCGGCACCTCGCTCGGCGTGGCGCTGGCCCATCGCGGCACCGGGCGGCTCGTTGTCGACATCCAGCCCGACGGCGATTTGTTGTTCGATGCCGGCGCGCTGTGGAGCGCGTCAAAGAACAACATCCCGATGCTCATCGTCATGTACAACAACCGCGCCTACTACAACGACTGGGAACACCAGATCCGCGTCGCCAATTTCCGCGGTACCCCGGTCGAGCGCGCCTATATCGCCCAGGACATCGCCGGCCCTGAACCGGACTTCGCGACCATGGCAAAAAGCATGGGCTGGTACGCCGAAGGTCCGATCGAAAAGCCTGCCGATATCGCGGCGGCGCTCCGCCGTGCCATTGCGCAGGTGAAGGCCGGCAAGCCCGCGCTGGTCGACACGGTGGTCAGGCACCGGTAGATAAGGGTTGCTTCCCGGATGCGGTGCAGCGCGAAGCGGTGCACCGCTGATCCGGGATCGCCGCAGTGTATAACGATCCCGGGTCTGCAGCGCACCACTACGCTACGCTTTGTGCTGCGCTTCGCCCGGGAAACAGCTACCAATATCTCCCGGTCCCGCCGACGATCACGACGGCGATGCCGAGCGCGAGATTGATCGCCACGATCTGACGGATCTGATTGAGCGCGGCTGCCGCGTCCGGCAGCTTGCCTGCATCGAGCGCGGTGCGGAAGCGTTTCCACGGCGCGAACAACAGA
>DATJTL010000272.1:0-8343 GCA_035503415.1 Xanthobacteraceae bacterium | reverse complement strand
CGCCATTTGTCTGGCATGGCGTTGCCGGATTTGGCGCTGCCGGCGACCAGCGGTCCAGCGGTGAACCTGTCGAAGCTCAAGGGTCGCGTCGTCGTCTACGTCTATCCGCGCACCGGCGTGCCGGGCGTCGACGCGCTGCCGGGGTGGGACGATATTCCGGGCGCGCGTGGCTGCACGCCGCAATCGTGCGGGTTTCGCGATCACTTCGCCGAACTGAAAGCGCTGGGCGTCTCTGACGTGTTCGGCCTGTCGACCCAGGACAGCGATTATCAGCGCGAAGCCGCGCAACGCCTGCATCTGCCGTTCCCGATTTTATCCGACGCCGCGCTCACGCTGACGCAAGCGATGAAGCTGCCGACGTTCTCGGCGGCCGGCATGACGCTGCTCAAGCGCATGGCGCTCGTCATCGACGGCGGCAGGATCGTCAAGACATTCTATCCGGTGTTTCCGCCGGACAAGAGTGCCGAGGAGGTGATCGCCTGGCTGCGCGCAGGGCGCTGATCGTGCAGCCTCTGATGCGATTGCTGCGCTCGACGGCGTGCAGCATCGAATGCTTTGTTTCCGAGGCGCGAATTGAGCGGAAACCGCGCTAGCCTAGCTCGGCGCGGATTTTAGCAAACAATTTCTTGAACATTTCTGGAGTGAGTACGCCGGTATTCGTGTTCAGGCGCGAACAATGATAACTGTCGAATAGGATCAGATCGCCGATCGCGTGCCGGCGGCCGTGCCCGAAGGGGAATTCCGCGCGCTTGGCATCGCAGGCCGTCACGAATGTCTCGTGCGCGATGCGGCCAAGTGCAAGCACCGCTGAAAGCTCCGGCATTTCCTTAATCGTCGCCGAGAGAAAGGGCCTGCAGGTCGCGATCTCCGCCGGCGTCGGCTTGTTTTCCGGCGGCACGCAACGCACCGCATTGGTGATGCGGCAATCGACAAGTTTCAGGCCGTCGTCGGGCCTGGCCTCGTACGTTCCTTCGGCAAATCCAAATTCCTGCAGCGTCTCGTACAGGAGATCGCCCGCATAGTCGCCGGTGAAGGGCCGTCCGGTGCGGTTGGCGCCGCGCAGCCCAGGCGCAAGACCGACGATAAGGAGCCGCGCCTCACGCGGACCGAACGACGCGACGGGCGCATTGAACCATTGCGGCTCGCGCGCTCGCCAAGATTCGCGGAACACGACAAGCCGCGAACAGCGCGGGCAGTCTCGGCCGGGCATCGCGCTCGACATGGCGCTCGGCATGGCGCTCGGCATGGCAGCGATCCGCGGCGGCTACTCGTCCTCGAATTCGTCGTCGAGTTCGACGCGCTGCGAGGTCGGGCTGCGCTGAAGGAATTGCGGCGTGTGGCGCTGTTCGCGTCCCTCGCGCGGCTCCCGCGCCGGCCGCTCCGCTGGATCGCGGCCGATCTTGGCTTGCAGCTCGATGATGTCGACGAACTGGTCGCATTGCCGCCGCAGCTCATCGGCGACCATCGGCGGCTGCGTCGAGATCGTCGACACCACGATCACGCGCACGCCGCGCCGCTGCACCGCCTCGACCAGCGAACGGAAATCGCCGTCGCCGGAGAACAGCACTATCTGATCGACATGCGGAGCGATTTCCATGGCGTCGACCGCCAGCTCGACGTCCATGCTGCCTTTGACTTTGCGCCGTCCGGTACTTTGATCGACGAACTCTTTGGTCGCCTTGGTGACGACGGTGTAGCCGTTGTAGTCGAGCCAATCGATCAACGGCCGGATTGACGAATATTCCTGATCCTCGATCACCGCAGTGTAATAGAAGGCGCGCAGCAGATTACCGCGGGACTGGAATTCGCGCAGCAGGCGCTTGTAATCGATGTCGAAGCCGAGCGATTTTGCCGTGGCATAAAGATTGGCGCCGTCAATGAACAGCGCGATTTTTTCTGTTTGAGCCGACATGGTGTCTCTCGCGATTGTTCTCGTGATAAAGCCGAACGGGCCGCAACGCAGCCGACCCTTCCAGCGTCTTGTTAAAACGGTTTTGCCGCAATCCGAATCATTCGGGCATGCGAGGTACCGCCGCATTGGGGACAAGGGTACTTTGGCCAACGCTGCGCTAGCAAGTGCGAACTCGTGCGAGCATCAGCGACAGAACGCTGCGGCACGCCGTCGCGGTATCTCGAAAGCGAAGAATCGGAACGCTGCAATCAGGCGTCCGGTAAAACAGGATGGCGGCGGCCAAGTTAAGAATGGCTTGCTCCGCCGCCGGCGCTTGCTTTAGCGGCCCTTGCGTTTGCCGGCTGCCGACGATACGTAGGCGCGGACTGTGGCAACTTCCATTTGCGGGAACCCCCGCGAGGTGTGCTGCCCGGAACGTTCGGCCGGAACCGACCGTCGAAAGCCCATTCCAGGAGCTTAGCCAATGGCCCGCGTGACCGTCGAAGATTGCATCGACAAGGTTGAAAACAGGTTCGATCTCGTACTGCTTGCCAGCCACCGGGCGCGGACGATTTCTTCCGGCGCCCAGATCGCGGTAGAGCGCGACAAGGATAAGAACCCGGTTGTGGCACTGCGCGAGATCGCCGAAAAGGCGGTCTCCCCTGAGGACCTCAAAGAGGAGCTGGTCCATTCGCTCCAGAAATACGTCGAAGTCGACGAGCCGGAGCCCGAGGCGGTGCCACTCATTGGCGCCCCGGGAACCGGTGTCGATGCCGACGACACCGACGTGACCACCGACCGCATGAGCGAGGAAGAGTTGCTCAAGGGCCTCGAAGGGCTCACCCCGCCCGAGGCCGAGCCGGAGCCCGAAGCCGGCGACGACGAGGAATAGGACGTTCGGCTGGCCGCGTTCGGCGGAGTGCGCCGACGCATTAACCAAAAGCTTCGCCTTTCCACCTAGGCTTGGCAGGCGCCTTCATGCGCCGAACGTCGCTTGCGTCTTGTAGCGCGAGCGGCGCTCCATGATATCCTTAAAGGCGCAAGGCGCGGCCGCGAAGCGGGCGGCGCCGCTCAATCGCCCGAGGGATCGTCAAGGCCAAGAAATGCCGCGCTCGCCGATCGATCTGCCGCGGATGCAGAACCAGCCCCGCCCACGGGGGCCGCTGGCGCGTAGCTTATGGCTCCGTCCCCACGATGGGGTCCCCCAAACGCAGCCGCGCAAGCCGCAGATGATGCGGCAATACGAGCTGATTGAGCGGGTCAGACAGTACAATCCCAAGACCAACGAGGACCTGCTCAACCGCGCCTACGTCTATGCCATGAAAGCGCATGGCGAGCAGAAGCGCGCTTCCGGCGACCCGTATTTCTCGCATCCGCTGCAGGTGGCCGCGATCCTCACCGATTTGAAGCTCGACGACGCCACCATCGCGGCGGCGCTGTTGCACGACACGATCGAGGACACCGATGCCACCCGGGCTGAAATCGATCGCCTGTTCGGCCACGATATCGGGGTCTTGGTCGAGGGTTTGACCAAGCTGAAAAAGCTTGAACTGGTATCGCGGGAGGCCAAGCAGGGCGAGAACCTGCGCAAGCTCCTGCTCGCCATCGCCGACGACGTGCGCGTGCTGCTCGTCAAGCTTGCCGACCGCTTGCACAATATGCGCACTCTCGCCCACCGGCCGCCGGAAGCGCGCCGGCGTACCGCCGAAGAGACGCTCGACATCTACGCGCCGTTGGCCGGCCGCATGGGCATGCAGGAGATGCGCGAGGAACTCGAGGACCTGTCGTTCCGCGAGCTCAATCCCGAGGCCCACAAGGTCATGACCGAGCGGCTCGAAGCGCTCGCCGCGCGCTCGCGCGGCTGGATCGCCGAGATCGAAGAGCAGCTCACCAACAAGCTTGCCGATCGCGGCATCAGCGCCGAGGTCATCGGGCGGGGGAAGCGCGCCTACTCGATTTGGCGCAAGATGGAGCGCAAGGCCGTCGGGTTTGAACAGCTCTCCGACATCATCGGTTTCCGTGTGTTGGTCGGAACAGTCGCCGAATGCTACCAGGCGCTCGGCGTCGTCCATACCAGCTGGCCGGTCGTGCCGGGGCGATTTAAGGACTATATCTCCACGCCCAAGCAGAACGACTACCGTTCGCTCCATTCCACAGTGATCGGGCCGGGCAAGCAGCGCGTCGAACTGCAGATCCGCACCCGCGAGATGCACGAGATCGCCGAATACGGCATCGCCGCGCATGCGCTGTATAAGGATGCGCTGGGCTCGCCGACGGAAATGCTCTCGCGCGAATCGAACGCCTACGCGTGGCTGCGGCGCACCGTCGAGCTTCTGGCCGAGGGCTCCAATCCCGAAGAATTTCTTGAGCACACCAAGCTCGAACTGTTCCACGACCAGGTCTTCTGCTTCACCCCGAAGGGCAAGCTGATCGCGCTGCCGCGCGGCGCCACTCCGATCGACTTCGCCTATGCGGTGCATACCGATGTCGGCAACATGGCGATCGGCGCCAAGATCAACGGTCAGATCGGCCCGCTCTCGGCGCCGCTGCAGAACGGCGACGAGGTGCAGATCCTGACCTCCGCGGCGCAGACTGCGCCACCGGCCGCCTGGGAATCGATCGTAGTCACCGGCAAGGCGCGCGCCGCCATCCGCCGCGCCACGCGCGAAGCCGTGCGCAGCCAGTATTCTGCATTCGGCCGGCGCATCGTCGAACGTCTGTGCGAGCGCGCGAAGTTTGAATATTCCGACGAAAAGCTCGAAGGCGCGCTGCCGCGGCTTGCGCGCGCCTCGATCGACGACGTGATGTCGGCGGTCGGCCGCAGCGAGCTGCGCGCATCCGACGTCGTGCGCGCCATGTATCCCGACTACAAGGACGAACGCGTCACGTCCGCCGCGCCGAAGGCGGAGAGCGGCTGGTTCGGACTCAAGTTCGCCAAGGCGGTGAAGTTCAAAGTCCCCGCCGAAAACGAGAACGGCGCCGCGATCCCGATCCGCGGCATCAATACCGACCTGCCGGTGCGCTTTGCGCCAAACGGCGGCGCGGTGCCAGGCGACCGCATCGTCGGCATCATGACACCTGGCGAAGGCATCACCATCTATCCGATCCATTCGCCGGCACTGAAGGATTTCGAGGACCAGCCGGAGCGCTGGCTCGACCTGCGCTGGGACGTCGACGACCAGGCGCCGCAGCGTTTTCCGGCACGGCTTGCGGTGCATTCGGTCAACGAGCCGGGCACGCTCGCCCAGATCGCGCAAGTGATCGCCGAACACGACGGCAACATCGACAACGTGAAGATGACTCGGCAGTCGCCGGACTTCACCGAGCTCACCATCGATCTCGAAGTCTATAATCTCAAGCACCTGACTTCGATCATCTCGCAGTTGCGGGCCAAGAAGGTCGTGGCCAACGCCGAGCGCGTTAACGGGTGACGGGGCGCAGATCAGAAATGCCGTCTCCCCCTCCCATCCGCCTGGGCGTCAACATCGACCACGTCGCTACCGTGCGAAACGCGCGCGGCGGGAACCATCCCGATCCGCTGCGCGCCGCCAATATCGCCATTGCGGCCGGCGCCGACGGCATTACCGCGCATCTGCGCGAGGATCGCCGGCACATTGTCGATGACGACATCGCACGGCTCAAGGCGCAGATCACAAAACCGCTCAATCTGGAAATGGCTGCAACGCCGGAGATGATCGGCATCGCGCAGAGAGTACGCCCACATGCCGCCTGCATCGTCCCCGAGCGGCGCGCCGAGCGTACGACCGAAGGCGGCCTCGACGCCGTGGGCCAGCGCGAGATGCTATCCGCCTGTGTCCGCCAGTTGGCCGCGTCCGGCGTCCGCGTCTCGCTTTTCATCGCCCCCGATGAGGCGCAGATCGAAGCCGCCGTCGCACTTGGTGCCCCGGTCATCGAGCTTCACACCGGCGCCTGGTGCGAGGCCGTGACGGCTCTTGGCGCTGCGGCCGCCGAGGCCGAATTCGACCGGATCGTGCGAGCAGCCGCATTGGCGAAAAGCGGCGGTCTCGAAGTCCATGCCGGACACGGTCTCGACTATGCCACCGCTGAGCAGATTGCGGCGCTCCCCGAAATCGTCGAACTGAATATCGGCCACTTTCTTGTCGGCGAAGCGATTTTCGAGGGCCTTGGCCCCGCTATAGTGCGGATGCGTGCGGCAATGGATCGTGGCCGGGCCAAGATCTCGTCGCTAACCGGTACTGCGCGATGATTCTCGGCATCGGCTCCGACATCACCGACGTACGGCGCATCGCCAAGGTGATCGAGCGTCACGGCGACCGCTTCCTTGATCGGGTGTTCACCGCGGCCGAGCGCGCGCGTGCGGAAAGGCGGCGAAATCGGATCGAAACATACGCCAAGCGCTTCGCCGCCAAAGAGGCCTGCGCCAAGGCACTGGGCACCGGTCTGCGCGCGGGCGTCTGGTGGCGCGATATGGGCGTGGTCAATCTGCCGTCGGGACGGCCCACCATGGAATTGACTGGCGGCGCCAAGCGCCGGCTGGAGGCGATAACGCCGCAAGGCCACGAAGCGCGCATCGACCTGACCATCACCGATGAAGGTCCAATGGCGCAGGCCTTTGTCATAATCTCGGCCGTCGCCAGCGGCACCATATGACGGCGCCAGCCGCCATCCGCTTTCCGAATCTCGGGGATGGAAAGATTGTCGGACCCGAGCCTCGCCATAAGCCTATGGGATGTCTAGGTAACCCCGAACGGTCGGCTGCCGCGACTATTCCCCGCGTGCAATTGCGCGCTCCTGTCGCAGAGGCTACAAGGGCGCGGGGCGCACGCGGGGCGATTTTTACAGCGGGCTTGGGACATTAGGCGGATGAGCGTGCAAAGCGGAACCAAACGCAAAGAGGGCGGCTTGGGCGAGACGATCCGTGTGATCATTCACGCGCTGATCATCGCGCTTGTCATCCGCACCTTTCTATTCCAACCGTTCAACATCCCGTCTGGCTCGATGATTCCGACACTGCTCGTCGGCGACTATCTGTTCGTGTCCAAATACTCGTACGGATACACCCATTACTCGCTACCACTGTCGCCGCCCCTGTTCAGAGGCCGAATCTTTGGCTCGGAACCCAAGCGCGGCGACGTGGTCGTGTTCCGTCTGCCCAAGGATCCCACGATCGACTACATCAAGCGCGTGGTCGGGCTGCCTGGCGACAACATCCAGGTGCTCCACGGCGTGCTCAACATCAACGGCGTGCCGGTCAAGCGTGAGCGCGTTACCGAAGGTTGCGTCGCCCACGAGGACGTGGGCCAGCCGGTCATGTGCTACCGCGAGACACTGCCGAACGGGGTGACCTACATCACCCATGACTTCACCGACAACGGCTTCCTCGACAACACCGAAGTCTTCCATGTACCGCCCGGCGAATTTTTCATGATGGGCGACAACCGCGACAACTCGACCGACAGCCGGGTGTTGAGCGCGGTCGGCTACGTGCCGTTCGAGAACCTCATCGGCAAGGCGCAAATCATCTTTTTCTCGATCGCCGACGGCACCTCGGCCTGGGAAATCTGGGACTGGCCCTGGGCGGTGCGCTGGAGCCGGTTGTTCACGCTGGTGCGATGAGCGGCCGACGCAAAAGCAAACCGGCGGCTGAGCCGCAACAACAACCGCCTCCCGCAGATGATGGCGCGGCGGACAAGCCGCAGAGCGACGGGCAGAAGGAGCCGCGGCGCAGCCGCCGAAGCGGCACGGCGTTGGAAGGCCGCATTGGCTATCGCTTCAGCGACACCGCCTTGCTCACCTGCGCTCTCACCCATATTTCGGCGCTGAAAGGTCCACGCAATCGCGCGGGCTCCTATCAGCGACTGGAGTTTCTCGGCGACCACGTGCTCGGCCTCGTCATTTCCGACATGCTTTTCCGTGGCTTTCCCAAGGCCGACGAGGGCGAGCTGTCGCGCCGCCTGGCCGATCTGGTGCGCAAAGAGACTTGTGCCGAGATAGCGGTCTCGATCGAGCTCGGTGCGGCGATCAAGCTCGGCTCGTCGGAAGTCAACGCCGGCGCCCGCAAGCGCCCTGCCATTCTCGCCGACGTCTGCGAGGCATTGATCGGCGCGGTCTATCTTGACGGCGGCTATGCGGCGGCGGCTTCGCTGGTCGAGCGGCTTTGGCAGGAACGGATGCGGGCGAAGACGCAGCCGCTACGCGACCCCAAGACAGTCCTGCAGGAATGGGCCCAGGCCCGCGGCCTGCCGACCCCCGCCTACCGCGAAGTCGCGCGCTCCGGCCCCGATCACAGTCCAGAGTTCCGCGTGGCGGTGCAGCTTCCGAATTTCGCCGCGGCCGAGGGCACCGGGCGCTCCAAGCGCGCCGCCGAACAGGCCGCTGCCGCCGCCATGCTGTCGCGCGAGGGCGTGAAGGCCGCGCGTCTCAATGGCTGAGCCGGATGTGGGGGATCGGGCGGCGGCGCCGGAAACGCG
>DATJTL010000271.1:0-8812 GCA_035503415.1 Xanthobacteraceae bacterium | reverse complement strand
GGCGTCAAGATCGAATGGACGCACGGCAATCCGAGCGATTTCTTCGCCAAGATGCTGGCGGCGCGCGGGCGCGCGGCGCCGTTTGACGTGGTGCTGCTCGACGATGCCGTCCAGGACGCCGCGATCAGGGCCGGTGTGCTGGCCAAGCTCGATCCGGCGCTGGTGCCGAACCTGAACGAACTCTATCCGCGCGCCCGCAATGCGCAGGGTTACGGCCCCTATGCCATCCTCTATTCGATCGGCATCGTCTACAACAAGGACAAGCTGAAAGCCGCCGGGATCGCTGAACCTGATTCGTGGCAGGATTTGTGGAATCCCAAGCTCGCCGGCCACATCTCGGTGCCCGACATCTCGCTGCCGCAGGGCGCCGATTTCGTCATGAAGATGGCGCAGCTCAACGGCGGCAACGAAGCCAACTTGATCCCGGGCCTGGCGAAGATCGCGCAGATCAAGGCCAATTCGTACTACACCTCATCGAACACTCTCGGTCAGCAGCTCGCCTCCGGCGACGTCTGGGTATCGGTTTGGACCAGCGGCCGTGCCTGGGCGATGATCAATCAAGGCTATCCGCTCGGCTACGTCATTCCCAAGGAGGGCAGCGTTTTGGGCATCGACACCGTCGACATGGTGGCGGGCACCACGCATCCCAAGAAGGCGCAGGAATTCATCAACATGCAGATCGATCCGCTTAGCCAACTCGGCTGGGCGATTGAAATGGCGTACGGACCGAGCAATGCCACGCTCAAGAGCGTGTTCGACGCTTATCCCAAGCTTGCGCAGACGATGCCGTCATCGGACGCCGATCTGAGCAAGCTCTATTCGCCGAACTGGGGCCTCTATAACGCGCATCTGCAGGAAGCGACCGATTACTGGAACCGCAACGTCAAGCACTGACGGATCGGAGCTTAGGGCAGCGGCTTACCGCGAATATCCGCCGCGCTCTCGATCTTGACCAACACGCCGATGCCGGTGTCGGCGCCGACATGGGTTTGTTCGCGCGGCAGAAGCAGCTTGAAGATGGCATCGTGGACGGGTCCGCTTTCGTGCAGTTCGGCCACGCCGTAGAATCGCAAAAAGCCCGACTCGAGAACGTCGTCGCGCTGGGCCTTGAAGTTGGCGTAGATCACGCAAACGCGCTTGTCGTGGCCGAGGTTTTCCAGCGCTTGCTTCTTCGAGCGCTCCCAATAGGCCAGATGCTCGTCGTCGAAGACCACCATGCTGCCCTTTGGCGAAATGTTGGGACCATTCGGCCCTTGCGTCGCGACCAGGCACGGTGCGCCGTCGTCCCAGGCTGATCTGATGAGGGCTCTAAGCTTTTGGCTGATTGGCATGAGGCTATTCTTTCATTGAGAGCATGCGATGGCGGGCGCAGAGTACCGTATCGCCCGTCATCCGCGCTGATCGCGGAATTCGTGCGGCGTGGTGCCGGTCGCTTTGCGGAAGAAGCGGGCGAAGTGGGACGGGTCGGCGAAGGCGAGTTCTTGGGCGATCTCTTGGATCGGCTGCGCGGTAAACACAAGCGCGCGTTTGGCTTCGGTGAGCACGCGCTGGCGGATGAGATGACCGGCGGTGACGCCGGTCGCGCGCTTGACGTGGTCGTTGAGCCGGTCGACGGTCATGCCGAGTTTTTCGGCATAGAAGCCGAGCAGGCGTTCGGTGCGGAAAAATTCGTCGACCAGGTTGCGCAGTTGCGCGACGGTGGCATCGGCGGGCTTGAGCGTCACCGCGCCGGTGCGCGCGTGGCTCGCGGCGAGCCGCGCCACGCCGACGGCGACCAGCACCAACAGGCCACGCATCGCCAGCCGATAGCCTTCGCGCGCCAGGCTGTGCTCCTCGTTTAGTTCCGCGCAGAGCCGCGACAGCCGTGCCCGCTCGGCCTCCTCCCCGATCGGCACGATGGGCTGAACGGCAAGCGCGCGCAGCCGCGCCAGCGCCTCGCCGGCGCGATCGGCGAAGCCGGCGGCGGCATCTTCGGTGAAGCTCAACACCCAGCCGTCAGTGACGTTCGGCTCAAAGCGGAAGCCGTGGGCGATGGTGGCGGGGACGAGAATGGCGGCCGGGGCCGCGAAAGCAAGCGTCGCCGCATCATAGGTCATCGCGCCGCCGCCGCGCTCAATCAGCAATATCTGAAAGAGATTGCGGTGCCGGTGCGCGCGAATGGTCCAATCATGGATCGAGGAGCGCGAAGCGATCGTCTCGATATGAATAAAATCGAACGCCTGATCGTCAGGCGGATCGCCATAAAGGTGAAAGAGCGGCAGCGCGCTGGCGAGCGTGGTGGCCATGCCGCCAGCATAAGCCGATCACACGGAAGAAGAAGGGGCTCGCACGGCGTGCGCCCACTTTGCACAGCGGACGAAAAGCCGGCAGCCCGCGGCCGGGCGGGCTGCCGGATCGCGAAAAACCGAGCGTCAGCGATTACCGCTGTGCTGACCTCCAGGCTCGCCCTGATTGCGCTGCTGTCCTCCCTGTCCCGGTCTGTTCTGACCGCCCTGCTGCTGTTGCTGCTGGCCCGGCCGCTGCTGTCCGCCGCCGCCTTGCTGCTGATCGCGCTGCGGATTGCTCTGGCGCTGTTGCTCGTCGCTCTGCCGTTGCTCGTTCGACATGGGACATCCTCCAACATTTAGGGGTTTGCGATGCCCGCCCAGCTCAGACGATAATGCGAGACAACCCTCTTTCGTTCCCGGTTACGAATGCCCGAATAACTGGCAATACATTGAAAAATAAAGAGAAGTAGAGGCACCGCGGAACCGCAGAGTGCCTAAATTGCAAGCGACTGATGCGGGGTCAGACGGGCTTATAGGCGCGGTCGTGATAGACCAGCGCCGGGCCGGCCGGACCGAGCCGAACAGCCTCGACGGCACCGAATATCACGTTGTGCGACGCGACGACCTTGATCTCGGCGATACGGCAGTCGCAGGCGACGATGGCGGAAGCAAGTACCGGCGAGCCGGTCTTCAGCGTCGTCCATTCGCCCACGCTAAAGCGCTCTTCCAGATGCACGCCGCTACGCCCCGCGAACATGTCCGCCAGATGAGACTCGCCCGCGCCCAGCGTGTTGACGCAGAACACACCGTTCTGCGCCAATAGCGGCGCTGAGTTGCTGCGCCGGTTGAGGCACACCAGCAGCATTGCCGGCGAATCCGTCACCGAGCAGACCGCGGTCGCGGTGAAGCCGGTCTTGCCCGCCGGCCCCGCAGACGTGACGACGTGAACCGCCGCCCCGAGCCTGCTCATGGCCTCGCGGAAAGCCGGCGAGTCCACGCTCATCAGCGGCTCGGGCGCGACCGCCGTGAAGGCGCCATCCATCGCATCGTCCGGCCGTTGGTCGATCCAGCTCATGGCTTCTCTGCGCTGTCCTCGTCCGCAATAGCGAGCGTACGATTCAGTATCCACTTGCCCACGAATATAGGCAATGAGCGCGCTGCATACTGGATGCCCCGCCTGCGCGGGGCATGACAAGCCCTACTCCGCCGCCCGCTTCTCTTCCGACAACCCCGGATAGGCGACGTCATCGGGATTGAGCCACGCCGGATCGGTCCAGCCGTTTTCGTCGTATTCGGCCATGCATTGGTCGGCGAGCGCCGTCATCTTGTCCATCATGCCGGTCGTGCGCGTGTTCCATAGCGCCTGGATGCGGATGTCCTCGTGATTGCCGGCATAGTTGCGTTCGTATAGTTCGTGACGGCCGCCGAATTCGGTGCCGATCGCATCCCACAACAGCTTCATCACCTTGATGCGCTCGCGATGGCCAATGCCGTGCGAACCGCGCACATAGCGGGCGAGATAACGGTCGATCTCCGGATTTTTCAGATCCTTGGCCGATGACGGGAGATAAATGAGCGAGGAGGCGACGATCTTTTCGACGATCTCCTTGACGCGGCCGTAGGCGTCGCCGGCGAACACGCGGTAGCTCGATCCGGATTGCAGATTCGGCAAGACCGCGCCGTTCACCCAGTCGGTCGGGTTCATCGCCATGGCGTCGGTGAGCGCCCAGAACAGATGCCGCCAGGCGACAATCTCGCCGAGCATGGCCTGATTGCCGCGGAATTCGTCCGAGCCCGCCGCGCGCAACGCCTTGGCGATGACGCCGGCCAGAAAGTCGAGCTTGACAGCAAGACGCGTGCAGCCCTGGAACTGATAGCCGGCGAGAAATCCCGATTGCGGGAAGAAGACTTTCAGCTTTTCCAGATCGCGATGGAGCAGCACGTCCTCCCACGGAATGAACACGTTGTCGAACACGAAGATGGCGTCGTTCTCGTCGAAGCGCGACGACAACGGGTAATCGAACGGCGTGCCCATCACGCTCGCGGTCATCTCGTAGGACGTGCGGCAGAACAGCTTCACGCCGGGCGCATTCATCGGCGCAATGAACATCACCGCGAGATCGGTGTCGTGCAGCGGCACCGCCGCGTTCTGGCCGAGGAAGTTGTAGTGGGTGAGCGCCGACGACGTCGCCACCACCTTGGCGCCGGAGATGTAAATTCCGGCGTCGGTGTCCTTCTGGATGGTGATGAAGACGTCCTTGACCTGATCCACCGGCCGCGCGCGATCGACTGGCGGATTGACGATGGCGTGGTTCATGAACAGCACGTTTTCCTGCGCGCGCCGGTACCAGGCCTTCGCGTTGCCGGCGAACTTGCCGTAAAAGTCGTAATTGGCGCCGAGCGTGTTCATCAGCGACGCCTTGTAATCCGGCGAGCGGCCCATCCAGCCGTAGGACATGCGCGCCCACTGCGCGATGGCGTCGCGCTGGGCAATGAGTTCCTCGCGCGAGCGCGCGGCACGGAAGAATTTGTGTGTGAAGCCGCCTGAGCCGGTGTCGGTCGGCGCGGTGAGCAGCGGCTTTGTCTTCGTATCGTGCAGCGCATCGTAGAGCCGCGCAATCGAGCGCGCGGCGTTGCGGAACGCGGGATGTGTGGTCACGTCCTTGACCCGCTCGCCGTAGACATAGACTTCGCGGCCGTCGCGCAGGCTTTCCAAATATTCGGCGCCGGTGAAGGGCCTGCCCTTCTCCGCAATGGCGTCCTCGCTCCTGACGCGATCCATGGGGATCTCCTTGATGTTGTCGCCTTGGCCTAAGGCGGGGCGCTGGGTCCCGGCTGCATGGAGGCCCTTGCCAACATGAGGCAGGTTTGCTTAAGTTCATGGTTGTGAACTTATCTACGCTATGAAACTAAGCCCTCCCCCCACTGTCAAGTCGCTCGACCGCGGGCTCGACATTCTCGAATATGTGGCCGGCTGTTCGGAGCCGCCATCGTTTTCCCAATTGCTGGCAAGCCTCGGCATCCCGCGCAGCAGCCTGTTTCATCTGCTCACAAACTTGCTGTCACGGAACTTTCTGGAGCGGGACTCGACGACCGATCGATATCGCCTCGGTGCGGAGGTCGTTGCGATCGCCAGGAAGGCGCGAAGGCCGTCATTGAGCGATCAGGTCACGCCGTTCCTGCGCCAACTTAGCCTCGAGATGAGCGAAACTTGCGGCCTTTATGTCCAGGTTGGGGACTCGGTCGAGGTTGTCGCCTCCGCAATCAGCACGCAGGCGCTGTCCTACACCATGAAGGTCGGCATGAATGCGCCGCTCTATGCCGTTTCGGCCGGCAAGATCGTGCTGTCGGAGCTGCCTTCGGAAGAGTTAGGCCGATATCTCGATCGCGTCACGTTCGCGCCTGTGACGCCGCACACGGTTCGGTCCAAGGGCCGTCTGAAGAAAGAGATTCAGAAGATCAAAGCGACAGGCTTCGCTTATTCCCGAGAGGAGTTCACGTTGGGAATTACAGCCATCGCCACGGCTGTGCGCACCGAATTGAAGTTCTATGGCGCCATCAATCTAGCAGTACCGACGGCACGTTTTACGCCGAGCCGAGAGGCCGACTTTCGCGAGGCCTTGCGGCGAGCGGCGCAGGCCATTGCGAAAGAAATAAGCAGGGAATTGTGATGGCTCGAACAACGACGGCTCGAACGATTTTGGGGGGAAGCTTGCAATGATCAAACCCTGGCTGTTTGAATTCTTGCCTGAACTGGGCGGCCCGGGCGTTGAACCGGATCCGCGCGACGTGACGGCGCTCGTCGCGCGTTATCTTGATCTATGGGTCCGTGACGAAGCCCTCGGCTTCGAAGGTATATTTTTTAGCGAACACCATTTCGGCCGATCCTACTCCCCCTCACCCAATCTCCTGATCGCTGCACTCGCCTCGCGCACCAAGAAGCTTCGTCTCGGTGTCATGGGAGTCGTCCTGCCCTACTACCATCCGACGCGCGTGGTCGAGGAAATCGGCATGCTGGTAGTGTCCTAATTTGAGGTCCGGTCCACCAATTCCTCAAGCGTCCAAAGCCGGTCGACCACGCCAGCGGCCATTGCTGGCGTGACACGCAAAGTCTTGTGCAGTCGAACGAGATTGTAATGCGCGAAATGCAGGGCAACCGCCGCTTGCAAGTTCTCAAACTTCTTGCTGAAGGCGTTGGTAAGCCGGGTAAATCGGCGCATGCTCATTCGCATCGTGAGGTTTTGCCTCTCGATATGCGAGGTCGAAATGTGGGCTTGGTCAGGTCGCCCCGCGATCACTGTGCGCTCCGCGCCTGTCACTCGCGGAGGGGCATACCGCCCAGGTCCGATCGGCTCAGCATCGTAAAATTTAACAATCTGCCCGTAGTCCACATCCGCGCCGAAGGCCCGCTCTACCGCATCCACGTATGACGCCAGCGAATCCGACGAAATCTGCACGCGATTGGTCAGCCGCTCCGAAAGATCGGTCATGAAGGCGACGGCTGTCTCCCGTGTGCGCTTGCCGATGCGGTAAGCCGGGACCAGCTTGGTTTTCGGGTCGATCGCCACAAACGTCCACTGGTCGCCGATCTTGGTCCGGTCGGTGAACTTGGGGATATGCGCCTGCTTCATCCGGCAGAACGTCCAGATTTCGTCGCACTGAATGCGTCGGCAATCGAGGTCGCGCATAGTCTCATTGTGGAGCGCGGCGCAGCCGGTCCCGACCTCGACCATAAGCCGCATGATTATGTCGCGGTGAATATCCGTCATCCGTTCGGTGGAACGGATCGAGTTGCCCTCGACCAGGGCGTTAATGACTTGGGTTCGGCGGGCGAGTGAAAGGCGGTTCATGACTGCACCATATGTCAGCACATCTGCACTACATCTAAATGAGCCATATTGACTTGTCAATACGTTTGCACTACATTTCGATTATGAAAACCGAAACGCTCCAAATTCGTTTGCAGCCGATGGAAAAGGAAGCCTTTGAAATCGCTGCGGAATTGTCAGGGATAGCCCTCTCAGCTTGGGTACGCGAGCGATTACGGACGGCGGCCATCAGGGAGCTGGAGGGCGCAGGAAGGTCAGTCCCATTCATTGACCAAATTCCGTTGAGAGGGACAAAAAATGGCTGAATCCGAAATTGGTTTTGCGCAGCTCGGATTAGCTAGCATCTTGAAGCAAAACCAACTGGCCGTTCCCCCTAACCAGCGGGAATATTCGTGGACCGAAAAAGAGGTCAGAACCCTTTTTCAGGACTTTGCAAAGGCAATTGCCGAGGGCGGCGGCAGTTATTTCCTCGGCACCATCGTCACCATCCCGCGTGCAGACAGACCTTTAGAGGTCGTGGACGGCCAACAACGATTAGCTACGACCGCGATCATGCTGTCTGCAATTCGCGATTACTTACGCAAACGCGATGCAATGATAGCCGAATCAATCGACTCGGAATTTTTGACGGTTATCGATCGGGCCAGTCGCGCCCGTGTTCCACGACTGCGTTTGAATTTGGATGACAACGAGTACTTTCGGGCGCGGCTCACAGGGGCCGCCGATGTGCCGCCAGTCACCAAGCCCTCACATAAGCTACTAGATGCGGCGTTCAACGAAGCGCGGCAGCAAGTCGAAAAAATCGTAAGCGGCTATGACGGGAAAGACCACGGGGACATTCTGAACCGATGGATCAATTTCATGGAAGCGAGTGCCCTCGCTGTTCTTTTGCGCGTTCCGAATGATGCCGACGCCTATCGCATGTTTGAAACGCTGAACGACCGTGGATTGCGAACCTCTCAGTCAGACCTAGTCAAAAACTACCTGCTCGGACGATCAGGCGACCGCATTAGTGAGGTACAGCAGAAATGGGCCTTCATGCGCGGTGCTCTGGAAAGCATCGAGGATGAAGATATTACCATTACGTTTCTGCGGCATGCGCTGACTATTATCAACGGCGTGGTGCGAGAGACCCAAGTTTACGACACGGTTCAAAACCTGGCGAAGGCACCGCAACCAGTTGTGACCTTCGCCAATCAACTCGAAATGTTGGCCCACGCATATGCGGCAACATACAATTCAGAACATGAGAAATGGAACAAATATTCAGACGCCACGCGGCGAGCGATTGAAGTTCTAAATCTTTTTGACATTAAGCCTCTACGCCCACTGATGCTCGCCGTGGCGCAAAAATTCTCCGAAAAGGAAACTGAAAGGGCTTTCCAGTTTTGCGTATCCCTTAGCGTGCGCCTGATGATCGCCGGGAGTACGCGCACTGGCAGCGTGGAGGAAGGCATCGCTAATGCGGCGCATAGCATCTTTGATGGCAAAACCAATGATGCAGCAACGTTGAAGGCAGCGTTAAAAGCCCTAACCCCAACCGACGGTGTATTTACTGCGGCCTTTGAGAACGCCTCAGTCTCCAACAGAAAACTTGCTCGGTATTATTTGCGTTCCATGGAACTTGCCGCAAAGAGCGAGCCCGAACCGTGGCACATTCCGAATGACGACAAGAGCGCAATAAATTTAGAGCACGTTCTTCCTGAGAAACCAGAA
>DATJTL010000270.1:0-45324 GCA_035503415.1 Xanthobacteraceae bacterium | reverse complement strand
CGCCGTTGAGGCTTGCAAGCCGAGCGGAGGACCGCATGAACGACCCAGTCTATCACACAGCGCTCATCGTCGGAGTGGGAGCGGGGCTCTCCGCTTCGCTGGCGCGGATCTTCGCCAACGCGGGCATGAAAGTCGCGCTTGCCGCGCGGCGGGCGGTCGAGCTTGCGCCGCTCGCCAAAGAGACCGGAGGCAAGGCCTTTGCCTGCGACGCGACAAACCGCGCCGAGGTCGAGAAGCTGTTTGCCGATGTCGAGACCGAACTCGCCGCCCCCGACGTAGTCGTTTACAATGCGAGTTATCGCACGCGGGGGCCATTCGTCGGTCTCGATCCCGACGAAGTCGCCAAGTCGATAATGGTTAGCGCGTTCGGCGGCTTTCTGGTGGCGCAGGAGGCGGTCAAGCGCATGCTGCCGCGCGGCCATGGCGCGATCCTGTTCACCGGTGCATCTGCCAGCGTCAAGGGCTATGCGCAATCAGCGTCTTTTGCCATGGGCAAGTTCGCGCTGCGCGGGTTGGCGCAAAGCATGGCGCGCGAACTATCGCCGCAGGGAATCCACGTAGCCCACATCGTCATCGACGGCGGTATCCGCAGCGCTCGCCGCTCCGATCCGCCGGAGCGGCCCGATAGCACGCTCGATCCCGACGCCATCGCCCAGAGCTATCTCGGCCTTCTTCGCCAGGACCGTTCCGCCTGGGCCTGGGAGATCGAGCTGCGGCCGTGGGTGGAGAAGTTTTGAGGGTCGAGACGTTTTGATGGTCCAGACACTTTGAGTTCACATTGGCCTGCTTATAATCGCGCCATGCCGGGACCGTTGGCAAAGTGGGCGCTGGTCGCTCTGGTGCTCCTCGCCGCAACAAGCGCGCAAGCGCAGCACCATCGCCGGCGCGAGCCACGCGCGGCCGAACCGGCAACTCCCCCGGTATCGGTCGACAAGCGCGACAGCATCGTCGCCGCCCCGGGCGCCTTCAGCGGTCGGCCCTACTGGCTGGCGCTTGCCGAATGCGGCGGCATCTATTTCAAGCTCAACGTGCTCTATACCGACGCCGCGGTGCGCGCCCGCGTGGTCAAGCCCGATCCGCACGCCAATGCCGAGTATACCAAGAAGCTCAACGAGGCGATCAGCATAGCGACCGCGTATTTTTCCGCCGCCGAGACTTTTCTGCGCACTGATCGCGGGCTTGGCCGCGATGACGCGATCCTGACCTACGATCCGCAGTCACGCGCGGCGGGAGATCGGGAAAAGACGATCGACGCTGCCCTCGCCGCGGCGAAGGCTTGCCCGGCGCTTTACCACGCGTGTCGGGCCGCCTATCCCAAGGCTTGCGGCGCGACGCTTGCGCCGATGGGGTGATTTGCGCGGGTGGCGAGTTGGCGATTCGGGTAGATCACCGGCTCGCATGAATGGAGCGAAGTCCATGAAGCCATCGATTGCAGCGCTGATCACAGCATTTGGTCTAACCGCGCTTAGTCTCGCAGCGCCGGCCGCCAGCGCGCAGAAAACTTCTTCGCCTGCGCCGGCGGCCAATCCGGCGGACGTGCCCGGCCTCGGCGAGATCATGACGCTGCAGCAACTACGCCACATGAAACTCTGGTTCGCCGGCAACGCCGGCAATTGGGCGCTGGCCAATTACGAGATCGGCGAGTTGAACGAAGGTTTTGATGATGTCGACAAGCTCCTTGGCGGGGGCACCGTCGACAAGATGGTCGGCGCTCCGCTCAAGGATCTGCAGAAAGTCGTCGACGACAAAAACCGCGCGGCTTTTCCGGCAGCCTTCGATGGCCTCAGCGCCGGCTGCAATTCGTGCCACCACCTGCTGGATCACGCCTTCATCGTGATCAAGCGGCCGACATTGCTTCCCTACAGCGACCAGGTCTTCGAGCCGGTGAAGTGATCGCCGCGACCGCGAGCCGACTGAACGGTTGATCAGTCGAGCGTGCTGTAGAGGCGTTCGTCGTAAAGCGCGCCGCGGATCGGGATGAGCTTTTCACGAAAGGCGCGGGTATGCGCCGCCATGGCGTGAGCGTCGACGGCCGCTCGATCCGTCCATTCCTCAACGACGGTAAAATGATTGGCGTGGTCGGCCTGCTGTAGGACTTCGTATTCAATGTTGCCGGGGTCCTTGGCCGTGTCGACGCTCATCGCTTGCAGCGCTGCTATGCAGGCCTGCGTACCAGGTGGAATGACGTCGATATGTGTCACCACATATACCGCGCCGGCATATACCGCGCCAGCTTTGCCCTCGCTTTCTCCTCGTGCCAGATAGAGGGCATTGTCGATGCGCACGTCCGGCGGCGCATCCTGAATCGGCTCGAGATTTTCGCGGAACTGCGCAGCGCCGGCCGATTGCGTGTGCGCTGCGAACGCCGCTTTGTCCTTCCAGGCTTCGATGATGACAAAGCGGTTGGGCCGCGCGATTTCGGCCAACACCTCGAAGCGCAAATTACCGTCTTCTGTGCGACTTGCATTGCGGTAACGCCGAAGCAGGGCGTCGGCGGACGCGACCGAGTTTGGCATCGCCTCGACATAGGTGGCGACATAAACGGCGCCGCCGAGCGCATGAGCTGATCGCGCGAACGTGAGCGCCATCAACGCCACGATGAGCGCCATGCATGAAGCGATGCGCACGAATTCCTCCCTCGCTTTTCGATTTTATGTGCAATCCTAACGATGCGGTTTCGGCCGCGTCAACGCGACGCCAAATCGACGATGAAACCCTGTCGGCTGCTGCGCGTTGATGATGACCGCTCGCGTTATCAGGAGATACGGCCATGACTTATCGCGTCTACTCTGGCCCACGTGGCTCCCAATCCGTTTCCCCGGCGGAGAAGGATCGCCAGCTGTTCAAGGAGTTCACCCTTCTCGACGAGGCGATGGGCTGGGCGCGCCACGTCAACAGCAGCGGCCGCGTCACGCTCTTGATCGAGGGCGACGACGGCACACGGCTGACGAAGCAGCAGATCGTCGCGGCTCTCAATCACCCGGAGTCAAACGAGGCTCGCGGCGATGCCGCCTAGCGCTGCAGCGGTTTGCGGCAGACGCGCTCAGTGGGCCAGTTGGGGCAGGGCGGAAAGTTCGCTCACGACCTGCATAGGCGCATGCTCGAAATATTCGTCGGGCATGCGCGCGCGGTTGACCCAGACCGCGCGAAAACCGAACGCGACCGCTCCCATGATGTCCCAGCGGTTCGACGAGACGAACACGACGCGTTCCGCCGCTATGGCAAATCGCTTGGTGACGAGCGCATAGACCTCCGGCCGCGGCTTGTAGACGCGCACCGCATCGACCGACAGCACCGCATCAAGAAGTCCACCGATTCCCGATGCCGCTACCGCGGAATCGAGCATGGGCGGGGAGCCATTGGAGAGAATGGCGAGCCGGAGCCCGCGCGCTTTCAACGCGCCAAGCGCACTGCGGGCGTCGGCAAAGGCATCAAGGTTCAGATAGGCTTCGAGCAGCTTTGGCCGCAGCGTGCGATCGACCGAGCCTATGCGGGCGAAAGCGTAATCGAGCGCGCGCTCGGTCAACGTCCAGAAATCGACGTAGTGGCCGGCAAGCGTCATCGTCCAGGTATATTCGAGCTGCTTTGTGCGCCAGATTTCGGAGAAACGCTCGGCCTCGGGACCGGCCTGCTCACGGTACCTCCCGATCGCTGCATGAACGTCGAATAACGTGCCGTAGGCATCGAACACATAGGCGTCCGCCGTGGCGTTAATCATTTTCCGATCTCCGGTCGTTAAGCTTGGCGAACAACATTGCGCCACATTGCGAGCCCGCGGAAGGACATTGTCATGGGCAAGGCCGTTGCCTGGTCGAAAACCCTGACATTCTTCGAGGGCGATTGGCACGAGGGTAACGTGCCGATCATGGGCCCGCGCACGCACGCGGCCTGGCTAGGCACCTCGGTATTCGACGGCGCCCGTGCCTTCGAGGGCGTGGCGCCCGATCTCGATTTGCATTGCGCGCGGGTCAACGCATCCGCCACGGCGATGGGCCTCAAGCCGGTCGTGCCGACCGATACCTGGCTGGCGCTCGTTCACGAGGGCCGCAAGCGTTTCGAGCGCGATGCTGAGCTTTACATCCGGCCGATGTACTGGGCCGAGGATGCCGCCAGCGGCGCCGTGCGGCCGGATCCGGAGACCACACGCTGGTGCTTGACCCTCTACGTCGTGCCGATGCCGAAACCCACAGGAACCGCGATTACGCTCTCGCCGTTCCGCCGTCCGACGCCCGACAGCGCGCTGGTCGAGGCCAAGGCGGGCTGCCTGTACCCGAACAACGCGCGCGCGCTGATCGAGGCACGCGCGCGCGGCTTCGACAATTGTCTTTCCTGCGACGCACTCGGCAATGTCGCCGAGCTCGCCACCGCGAACATTTTCATGGCGAAGGACGGGGTGGTGTTCACGCCGATCGCCAACGGGACGTTCCTCGCCGGCATCACGCGCACGCGGGTGATCGCACTGTTGCGGCAAGCCGGCACTACGGTGGTCGAGAAGACGCTGCGTTACGGCGATTTTGAGACGGCGGACGAGATATTCTCCACCGGCAATTACAGCAAGGTTTCGCCGGTCGCCCGTATCGACGAGCGACCGTTGCAGCCGGGCCCGTTCTATCGCAAGGCGCGCGAACTCTACTGGGCATACGCGCACGCGACCAACGGCTGATCGTATTTACCTCAAATCCCGGGCACGGTCAGCAGCGTCTGGATCGAACGGCCGCGGAGGTCGTAAACGCGCGCGTAAACGACGCCGTCGCGCACGATCTGAAAGAGCAGGGGTGCATCGAGCTTGGCGCAGTAGAATTCGCCGAGCTGCATGGCGAAGTCGGCGCCCTTGGGATCCCAGCTGATATCAAAATCTGGGCCGAGCGCGACGCTGACCGGCGGATGCGGTCCGCACACCGCAACCCGCCATTTGCCGTTGCCCGGCTTCTCGTTGTGACTGGCGATATAGGCGATTAGATGCTGCGAGGCCTGCTTTAACGAAAGCCCCCAGAAGTCGAGCATGAACAGCGGACGCGCGCCGCTGACGCCGCCGACGATATGGTTGAAATCCGTATATTCGTAGGGATGCAGCCGCACCATGTCGACGACCGGCGAGGCAATGCCCGCGACAAAGAGGATAGCGGCCGTCGCCGCCGCCACGCGGCTCCACTCTGCGAGACGGGGCGCGATCCATCCGCCTGCCAATCCACCGAGTATGGCAAGCGGCGGCACTATGAACAGAAGGTGACGGACGCCATTGTAGATGTAGGGCCGGATGACGATCGTCATCAAAACCGGCAGCGTCGCGGCGAGCACGATCGCCAGCAAGGCTGCGCGGCGGCCGATGGCGTTGCTGCTGCGGACGGTGGCGATGATGGCGCCGACAATCCCGCCGATGCCGAGAGCGAGCATAAGCTCCGGCAACTGCACCGCCAGAAGCGTCGGCGCATAGCTGCGCGGCATGGCGATGATCTCGATCAGTTGACCGTCGAACAGCTCCCGCCACGGTTTTTCGAAGTCTTGGGAAAAATACCTCAAGGCGTGAAACAGATTAAGCGGCGCGGTCACGCTCCACGGCCAAATGAGTCCCATAACGAGAGTGGCAAGGATTGCGGCCGGAACGAATGGAACGAGGAACCAGCCGCATTCGCTGGCTGCCGGCCTTATCCCGGCCGCGCGCGCGCGGATGGCAAAAATAAGCAGAAGCGGCAGAAAGGCGTCCAACACAGCGAAGCCGCCAAGCACACGCTCACCGATCGCGAGGCCAACGCCGATGCCGCAGAGCGCGATCGTCGCCGGACTTGCCCGCGGGTATTCCTCGAACGCGCGCACGATCCCGTAGAGCGCGATCAGCATTGCGGTGGCGAACGGGGCATCCTTGCAGTTGATGAACATGTTCCCGTAGTAGAGCGGGCAGACGGCGAGCAGGATCAGCGCGATCAGGCCGGCGCGCGGACCGCCGAGCCGGCGGGTCAGCCGCCAGGTAACGAACAGTCCGATGATGCCGACGGCCGCGCCGACGAGCCGGCGCGTCTCGAACAGGCCGAAGGGAAGGACCTTTGCGGCGAGCGTGGCCAGGATGTCGAAGCCGCCGCCGTACATGTAGAGATTGACGAATGAGAGCGCGCGCTTGTCGGTGAACGCCGACGAATAGAGCGAGACAAGGAGCTGGCCATACTGGGATTGCGTGTAATCGTCCCAGCCAAGGCCGTAGTCGCGAAAAGTCGCCACCGCGATCGCTGCGACCACCGCCAGCACGATGATCGCAAGCGTATCGATCCACCGCGCGACATCGACGGTGCCCCAGCGCAGCGTAATTGGCTTCACTGTCGATTGCAGCACAATCGTCCCGGCTCTCAACCTGTGTCTTGCGCTAGGCTCGGCTCATGGAGCCTCCACACATGGCCGGCATTTCTGAGAATGGCAATGTGTCAAAACGGCGGACTTGGGCGGCGCGCCAGACGGAAAGCGGGGCCGATGGCCCCGCTCGTTGCGCGCATCGCCAGCGCCTCGGCTACTTCATCGCCGCTTCGTACATTTCGGCGACGTAGTCCCAATTGACCAGGTTATCGAGAAACGCTTTGAGATAGTCCGGCCGGCGGTTGCGATAGTCGATGTAGTAAGAATGCTCCCATACGTCGCAGCCGAGGATCGGTTTGGCGCCGTGCACAAGCGGATTTTCGCCGTTCGGCGTCTTCATGACCACGATCTTGCCGTCCTTGACGGCGAGCCAGCACCAACCGGAGCCGAACTGGGTCACCCCGGCTTGGGCGAAGTCCTCTTTGATCTTGGCCAGCGGGCCGACATCGGAGCTGAGCTGCTTTTCAAGTTTGCCGGGCAGCTTGTCGCCGCCGCCGCCCTTCTTCATCCATTTCCAGAAGTGAATGTGGTTGTAATGCTGGGCGGCATTGTTGAAGAGGCCGGGAGTTTTGCCAAACGTGCCCTGCAAAACCTCTTCAACCGACTTGTTCTCCCACTCTGTTCCCTTGGCGAGATTGTTTCCGGTCGTCACGTAGGCCTGGTGATGCTTGTCGTGATGGAATTCCAAGGTCTCGCGCGACATGTACGGGGCCAGCGCATCATACGGATAGGGAAGCTCGGGCAGAGTAAATGCCATTGACGTAACTCCTCAATGTGAAGCCGAACCGGGCGGGGGATGTGGCGGTGAAACCGCGGGGACGAGAGAATAGTTCCCCTAAATAGGCCCATCGAAGGGGATTCGGCAACGTCCCGGCACAGGTGGTCGGATCATCGGCCTGCATTGACTGGGCTCCGCTTGGGCGCGCTCAAAGGTCTCGCTGTGCGTCTGCCGGTGGGCGGATTGTCATGATTCTGCAATAAATTAGCGACCCTGGTCGCGCCAAGGAAGTCAAAGTCTGAGGCGACTCCGAGTGCTTTGAAGACCCGCGCCGGAGGGTCGGTCCGGCTGGCTACAATCTTTGCGCTTGCGCCAATCCTGCAGGACGGTCAAAATAGCCAAAAAAGTGGCCGCCTTGCGTCCTTTGGGTGGCCGGGGACAGTTGTATGTATGCGTTTTTACTAGTCTTGGGTTCTGTCATCGCGACAGCGGGATTGGCGCTGGTCGCGTCTGGCATATCCATCCAAGAGCATACGTTCGACCTCAGCAACGTTACGCCGGGAACGGTTGCAATCATTGGCGGCCTTCTCCTGATCGGACTCGCCATGGTCGTTCGCGCGCTGTTGCGGGTCGAGCAGGCGCTCATCGCTCGACCGATGCTGCGCGCGGTTCGCGCTGGCGAAACGCTCGGCGCTGCCATCGCACCAAGCCAAGCGGTCGAAACCTCGCGCATCCCATTTCCGCCTAAGCCGAAAGCGGCGCCGCGGCCGCAGCCGACCCCGCCCGCGCGTAGCGCTGCTGTCGAAGGTGTCACGCCGGTACAAACCCATATGCCTGCCGCCGAGCGTGCTGAGGGCGCTGTCATGGTGGAAGAGAACGAAGTGTCGCTATTGCCAGGGGCGCCGGTTCGTTCCGAGGATAAGCGCGAGATCGCCCCAGCGGTCGCAGTCCGAACCAATGGCGTAGCGCACGGCAAAGCGGCTCCCGCGGTTGCCGTCCGTCCGGCAGGTCCGCCGCCGCAGCAGCAACAGAAAATTTCGGTGTTCGATTCGCTTTGGCCGAAGACACAGCGGCCAGCGCCCGAATTAAAAGCAACGCCGGCCGCATCGGTTGTTGCGCCGGCGCCGGCACCCGCTCTCCAGCGCGCGGAAACCGGAGAGCCAACGGTGCCCGTCCGGCTTACGAGCCAGCCTCAACCCGCCGTCGCTTCTGTCCTCAAATCCGGGGTGGTTGAGGGCATGGCCTATACGCTCTACGCCGACGGCTCGATTGAAGCACAGCTGCCGGGTGGCATGCTGCGCTTTGGTTCCATTACCGAGCTGCGCAGTCACATCGAACAGAACGGCTAATACACACGCGGGGTAGCCACGCAAAGCTGCCCGTAACTTCGGTCCCTGTCCGGCGGCGTTTCAGCCGACGGACAGGGACTGCCCGCGTATCAGAGACTCCTCACGTATCAGAAACTGCTGACGTATCATCGATTGCTGATGCATCAGCGTCGGATCGAGATCGACCGCAGAGGCTGTGATCAGCAGGGACGGCAACGATGGCCGTTCCACACCCATCCGTGCGGGCAATGTGCGCCGCGACCCCTGCAGGCCGCGTGCATGATGTTGTTGATGGTCCAGGCGCTGACCGCAACCGGGGCGGCGCCGGCCGCCGGCGCCGCTTCGGCCTTCCACATCGTAGCTCCGGTGAGAGCGAGTGATGCTGCAAAGGCGAACAGAACGGCGAATTTTCTCATCGAGACCTCCCTGCTGAGCTCATGCCAAGTGTCTTAGCCAAGTGTTCTAGCCAAGTACCTTAGCCAATTGTCATGGCCAAATGTCGCCAAGATGACGCTACCGCGGCTAACCGGAGACTCAAGCGCAAGCGCGAAAAATCCAGTGCATATGTCGTTAACAACCGCCGGCTGTCGCCGGCTTCGGCCGCCATCGCCGGCGATTTTGGTGCACTATTCTGTATAGCCAACAGTCTTGAGTGTAAGTCGGTGGGCTTCGTCCCCGGTTTTATTGCTTCTATTTTTTAGGTGTAGTATAGAGTCGGCACGCGCATAGATTTCGTAGCGATGCGTGACACAGCCGGCGGCGGCGCGGCGAGCGAAAAAGGGCAAACAGCCCATGGCCGATAATCCAGGCGAGAGCAGCTACATCGAGCTGACCGCGCAAATCGTTTCCGCCTATGTCGGCAACAATACCGTGCCGAGCGGCGAAATTGCCAATCTTATCGGTCAGGTGCACGCCGCGCTCAGGCGTGTCTCGGGCGGTCAGGCAACGCCTCCGGCCGAGCCCGCCAAGCCTGCCGTGCCGGTGAAGCGTTCGATCAATTCCGACTTCATCGTCTGTCTGGAAGACGGCAAGAAATTCAAGTCGCTTAAGCGTCATCTGCGCACCCAGTACGACATGACGCCAGAGCAATATCGCGAGAAATGGGCGCTGCCGGCCGACTATCCGATGGTGGCGCCCGCCTATGCGGCCGCTCGCTCGCAACTCGCCAAGCAGATGGGGCTCGGCCAGCAGCGCCGCCGCCGCAAATAGCGCGGGCGAGCCGTCCACAGCATTTAGACGCGACACGTGCTTAATGCGCGCAATCGGGACGCTTCAGACAGCGGCGGTAGCCAGCGCCGTGCGCGCCTCCGAGCGAATGCGTTCGACCATCGAGCGAAAGCCGTTCGAACGCTGCGGCGTCAGATGCTCGCGCAGACCGATTTTTTCGAACACCGCGAGTGCGTCGGTGTCGAGAATGTCCTTCGCGGCCCTGCCCGAAAACAGCGTGAGCAGGATCGCTATCAGTCCGCGCACGATATGAGCGTCACTGTCGCCGATAAAGGTGAGGACGGGCCCCGAGGCGCCGTTTGGACGGACGTCGGTTTCGAGCCAGACCTGGCTTGCGCACCCCTGAACCTTATTGGCCTCCGTATAGGCAGATTGCGCCAGCGGCGGCAGTTGCCGCCCGAGCTCGATCAAATAGCGATAGCGATCGTCCCAATCGTCCAGGACCGAAAAATTGTCGACGATCTCGTCAATGCCAGGCATCGCTCACATATCCCGCGTCCTGCCCTTATATAGGGCGTGGTGCGGCCGTGGTCGATGTTCCGCGTATCTCCCGGTGCGCGTGGTTGGCGCGGCCGGAGGGGATTACGCCTTCTACTATGCCGGATGGCCTGCAACCCTGTGTGGCGACGGACCGCGCCAGACGGGCTCAAGGTCCGCCGGAGTAAGCGTGTTCTGCGACGCTTGACGCAATGAGAGCTTCGCGGGTTCGGATCGAGCGCCGCCGCCGGGGAGTGAGCCGGTATCCTGCGGCGCTAGGGCCTCGGTAAGGAGATCATAAACCATCTTGGCGCCGGCCCGCGCCCGATAGCCGATTGTGGTGGCGAGTTCCGATCCCACCGTGCATGCGTTCGGCTCGCGTGCGCAGAACCCGCGCAGGTCATGCACGGTTTCCGTCGCCGCCGAGAGCGCGTCCGCCGCGCCGACTGCGTTTGTCGAAGGGCTGCGCTGCGCGCCGCCGCTCGGCAACAGGATCAGCACGACGCTGAGCCAGAACGCCATTCGCAACAGGAAGAACATGAGTCCCGTATTCCCCGCGGCAAAAGCTACCGTAGCACGGGGCAAGCTAGCAGGCAGCGCTGAAAGCTGCGTTCGTTGGGTGGGATTGTTTTTGCCCATAATTGAAGAGAATACGCCGCAAATTTTCGAGCAATTTGATAAAAATTGAGACTAAAATTTATTTACCTAAAATTTGAGCGAATGCCAGTTTAAGCGAATGCCAGTTTGAGCGAATGCCAATTTTGAGCGAAAGCCATGGAACGACAATTCGCGCGCTACCTATCGTTTTGAATCCGGCGCTGCGACCGCATCCGGCTTTGTCGCAAAGAATACCTGGTGCGGGCGGCAACGGCCGATTCACCATGTCGAATGAATTCGCCGCAGTGATGCACGCCAAGGCGGCCCATGGCCGCAGCCGCTCCCTCGATGGCGGCGTCCTTAGTGTTCGCTTAAGCGGCGTCTGACACGATCCCGCTTCACAAAAAGGGGAGCGCGTCTGCAGGCCGGACGTGCACAGGGAACGTGGGTGTCTTCGCACCGATCCGCGATTATGTCGCAACGCTGGTTCACCCGTCGGTGTTCGGCGACGCGCTGGCCGCGGCGCGTCACCGCGCCTTCATCGCGCCGCGGCTTATCGGCGGCATTGCGGCGATCGCTTCGTTTCCGCTCTATCTGATCGCCCGCGGTACGCCGAGTGGGATCGAACTCTTGGTGTTCGCCTGGCTCGTCGCGCCGATCTTGACCGCCTATTTTCTGTCGCGCACCGGGCGTTACGAGAGCGCGCACGTGCTCTCCTCGCTGGCGCTGACCGGGCTCGTGACCGTGGTGGCGGCGGCTACCGGCGGGATCGATTCATTTGCCGCGATCTGGCTTGTGGTCGTGCCACTCGAGGCCTCGCTCTCGGCATCGCGCCGCGTCGTCGCTACTGCCTCGACCTTGGCGCTCGCCGCCGCCGGCCTTCTGGTGCTTCTCGGTACCGCGCATCTGCTGCCGACGCCGGTGGCGGGCGGGCAGGCCGCGCTCGCCGCCTTGGGCATCGTCTCGGCGGCGCTTTACGCCACCGGTCTCGCGCTCGGCGCCGAGGCGCTGGCGCGCACCAGCTTCTGGCTGCTCTACGCTGAAGAGGACCGTTATCGTTTGTTGGCGCGCACCATGACCGATGTGATCACGCGGCATGGTCGCGATGGCGCCGTCGTATTCATGTCGCCGGCAGGTGAGACGCTGTTTGGCGTTCCGGTCGGCGTATTGCATGGACACGGCTTGTTCGAGCGCGTCCACGTTGCCGATCGGCCGGCTTATCTCACCGCGCTCGGTGATGCTGCGGCTTTGGCAGAAAGCCGCTCCGTTGAGTTCCGCGTTCGCCGCGAATGTGCGGATGACGAAGGGGTGAACGCGGCGCAGTTCGTGTGGATCGAGATGCGTTGCCGGCCGCTCGAACGGGCGCCTGCCGACGCGGGCGTCACGGATCGCCGCGAAGTGGTCGCAGTTTTGCGCGACGTGAGCCGCCGCAAACAGCACGAACAGGCGCTGGAGGAGGCGCGCGTCGAAGCTGAGCGCGCTAATGCCAGCAAGACCCGTTTCCTCGCCACCATGAGCCACGAATTACGCACGCCGCTTAATGCCATCATCGGCTTTTCGGAAATGCTGATGAAGGAGCAAGTGCTGGTGCTCGATCCAAAGCGCCGCGGCGAATACGCGAGCCTGATCAGGGATTCCGGGCATCACCTGCTGTCGGTAGTCAACGGTATCCTCGACATGTCGAAAATCGAAACCGACAATTTCGAGATCACGGCGGAGCCCTTCGCGCCGGCGCAGGTCGTCGCCGGCTGCTGTGAACTGGTGGCGCTGCGCGCCCGCGAGGCTGGCATTCGCCTTGAAAAGTCGGTGGACGATGATCTGCCGGAGATGATAGCGGATAGGCGCGCGCTCAATCAAATTCTGCTCAATCTTCTGTCGAATGCCGTCCGCTTCAGCGACCGCGGCGGCAAGGTTGTTATCGGCGCGCGCAGCGAGGCCGGTGCCATCATCTTCACCGTTGACGACGACGGCATCGGCATGAGCGAGGAGGATCTGGCGCAGGTCGGCCAGCCCTATTTCCAGGCGCGCGCCTCCTACGATCGCCGCCGTGGCGGGACCGGACTTGGGCTTTCCATCGTCAAAGGCCTGGTACGGTTGCATGGCGGCCAATTGTCGATCCGCAGCCGCATCGGTGAGGGCACCCGTGTCGCAGTGCGCCTGCCGCTCGATTGCGAGCAGGTGCGGCGGATGCAGCAATCGTCCGCATCGGAGCAGGCAGGCGTGGCGCCCGCCACCAACAACATCGTCGTGCCGGCGGTGCACCATGGCGCGGCCCGCTTGCCCGATCCGTTCGCCGACCGCGATAGCCCGCCACTGAGCCGTGACATCAAAATCCTGGTGAAGAAAAGTGCGTAAGCGCCGCAACGATCATCGTGGAATAGCGCTCGGCGCTGCAAGCCTCGCCGGCTCGCTGCTGTGGCTCGTATGGGCGAGGGCCGCGCGCCGTCCGGTCGATTCGGTTGCCATCGTCGTTGCCGTTGCCGCGAGCCTGACCATCGTCGTCAATGCGGTCATTCTGCAGTCCGGTTCGCGCTCGGCGCCGTTTCTCGCCAATGCGCCGCTCCTTCCGCCCGCCGCCATTATGCCGCTCCCGCCGCTCCCGTCGCCGCCACCGCATGCGGCTGAACCGACGCGCGTGCCGCCCGGCGTTGCCGCGCCGCGTAACGATCCGATTGGTCAACTCATCAACATGTCTTCCCGCATCATGAAAGTGCAGCGGGTGCTGTCCGATTACGGCTATGGTCAAATCAGACAGACGGGCGTCCTCGATCGGCCGACCACCGAGGCGATCGAAAGATTTGAGCGCGAGCATAACTTGCCGGTCGACGGCACAGTCTCCGACCGTCTTATGAATGAGCTTGCGGTGATGGCCGGCCATCCGCTGGAGTGATGCGCGGATTTGCGTTAGTCTGATCTCCAAATTCTCAAGCATGTGCGCCGGACAATCGGGCGAACTTCGGAATTGAGACACTGGGCGTCGCAGCGATTCACATCCGCTCTGCCTGAATTTTTCTTCTGTGAGGGCGGACATGCGCCTTAAATCCGCAGTGTGGGTCGCCGCCTATCTGCGCCGCTGTCAGATCGAGGGTATGCCCGCGGTCCTGCGCAGGCGCGGCGCCGAGGAAGCTGGCGCGGTGTTCGTGCGCGTGAGCCGGCTCGACGGCACATCGGACCTCTTCGGGCCGGCGCCGCAAAGTGCATTCGACGCCGTTGTCGAAGCTGACCGCGCATTCAGCGCCAGTCTTGCCGCGCAGCCCGCGCCGGACGTGAATGTCGAGGCCTATCTCGCCCGCGAGATCAAATTCGATCCCGATATCTGGATCGTCGAGGTGGAGGACCGCGCCGGACGGAATCTTCTTGACGTAGTGGCCGGCTGATGCACCGCTGTTTCAGGAAGCCTCGCGGCGCCCGAACCGTTGCGGCTGGAGCGACGAACGCTGGGCGTCCGCAGGCGGCTGCGCGCATTGCTCGTCGTCGGCCAAAAACGGCCGATGCGCCGCGGCTGCACGGTCGGTTTTGCCGGCGTTGAGAGCCTGCCAGACCGCGACCAAATCCAACGCCGCCTGCGGGCTCATCTCATCGTAGAGTTCCGCCAGCGCGTGAACGCGTTCGACCGAATGGCCGACGGCCGTGTTGACGAACAGCAGGATGCGATGGAGGAGATCGCGGGGTATTCCCAGCGCCTTGGCAGCCACCACGATCGGCTCGCCCAGTTCATCGCCGGCAATGCGCTGCGCCTGCTCCCGCGATAGGCGCAAGGAGCGCGCAAGTTCGCGGGCGAATTCTTCACGCTTGCGGGCGAGCGCAGCCGCTTCCAGCCGCCGGCCGATGGTTGGATCGCGGGCCACGCCGGATCGCTCGGCTGGAACGGACGCGACAATATCGAGGTTGCGCAAGATAAGGCGCCGCTCGTTGGCGTCGGCGGCAAAAAACAGTTCGTTGAGTTCGCCGGCGACATCGGCTCCGATCCCGGCCGACACGGCGATGTGCTCCGGTTCAGGAAAGGAGGCCTCTCCAGGAACAGCGGAGGTGGAGGCCGGCCCCGTTACGCCATCCGGCTTGGTCGGCCGCTCCGCGCGCAGCGCGGCGGCGACTTCCGGCAAATCGGCCGCCAAACGTTGGATCACGCGAGCCGGCGGTGACAGATGATGAGCCAGCCGCGCCGCAATCGTGGCGCGCGTCTTTACGTCCACGGAGTCGAGAAGCCGCGAGGCGAGTTCGGTGTAATGACGCTCTTCGTCCGCGGTGTGCGTCAGCTTCTGCACGTAGAGGTCGGTAAGAACCCGCAGCAGGGTCGGGCGCATGTCGACCCCGTCGCGCAATCCGATGTCGGTGAGGCCTTCGAGGCCGGACAGGCTCGGCATTTCCATTGTGCGTCGCTCGATCGCGGTGCGTTACAGGGGGTTGATTTGGCTCCGAGCCTAAGTTCTGCGCGTTAGCGGAGCGTTAACCTTGCATGCGGCTTAATCGCCGCCGACGCCGATTTCAGCGGATCTGGGTTGAGGGGTCCGCGCCGGCCGTCAGAGGAAAGTGGCTGGTGGGCAACGTCATCAAATTCCCGGACGACGGGCGCATCGTGCGCTTCGGCAGCGCGGAAGGCGACGAGTCTGCGACGATCATCATTCTGCCGGTCGTCCGCATCGAACGCTATAGCGAGGTTCCGGCGGACAGCGCCGAACCGCGTACGCGTCCGCCGGCGGACAATGGCGGCCGGCGACGGATGAGGCGCCGATAGACGGCGGCTCGATCGATGCCGCCCAACCGGCAAAGCTGTAGGACTGCACCGGCCAAGCTAGCGCTGCTTGGTCTGCTCGCGCTCACCGGCTGCACCAGTATCGGCGATTTCGGCAGGGTGCAGCCCGACCTCGTGAGCGATGACATCCACGACTGGGTCGGACAAGAGGCTGCGCGGCAAGCCGGGGCGCCGATTTCGACCAACAATCTCACCGATGACGAACGCACGTTGCGGGATCTCGCCTTTCCACTGATCGAGCCGCCTTATGACCGGCAGCGCTGGAACGCCGTCGTCTACGAATATGGGTTCGATCGCGCGTTCCGGCGCGAGTTGTGGATCGACGATCCGACCGCCTACTACATGCATTTGAAGGAAAGCTCTCATCGCTCGACAGCGGGCCGCTACAGCCAGTTGATGGACGACATCCGCAATGACATCGTGCGCATCGGGCCGTTCCTTGCGGTCGCGCGGCGTGTCGTCGACCTCGACCGGCGGCGCGAGGCGAGCATGGCGGCGGTCGCCGACCTTACGCCCGCGGAACGCCTCAGTGCGAGGGCGCGCGTGGGTGAAAATGCTTTGACCATTGCCTGGGTGCAGCATTCGCTGACCGAACGCTGCGCCAGCTATCGTTTCGCGCTCGAGCATCTGGCGGTCGCCGAGCCCGACAGCATGGCCGCCGACGTCGATCGGGTGCTTACCGAACTGCAACAACAGATCGCCGCCAGTGCCAGTCTGGTACCCGAGCCGCAGTTCGCTGCCGCGCCCGTCGCGGCGGCGCGGTAACTTACTGCACTGGCGCGATGCGGCACTGCGCGCCGGCAAGCGCGGCACGCGCCATCGGCATCAATCCGGGCTCCGGCGCCAGCGCGCGCAGGACAATGAGGCCGGTTTTGCTCGGCGAATCGATGATCAGCCGGTCGGCGGCGGTTACGTCCTCGTCTTCGGGAATCTGTGCGTGCTGCTGCGGCGTCATCAGGTCGAGTTCGATCGCGCGGCGTCCGGCTGCACGATCGTTGATCGCGTAATAGGCGACGCTCTCGCGTGTATAAAACGTGACCGACGTGTAGGCCTCGCTCACCGGCGCGTTGAGCTTGATGATTCCGCTGGAAAGATCGTAACGACATACCGCCGCCGCGAAAGCCGGGTCCATGAAGGGCATGATGGAGGCCTGCGCGGTAGGGGCGGGAAGCGCCACCATGGCGTTGATCGGTGTGATCGGTGCGAGCCTCGAATAGGCGTCCTGCGTCGCTGCCCGCGGCATCGCCAGCACGGTCGCCAGATGCACGATGCCGCCGAGCAGAATCCCTCCGAGAGCCCATAACAGCCAGCGAATCATGAACAGCCCTTTCGCTCGATCGCGGGCATCGGCCCCTCTTTCATCGTGGTCGCTGCCACGCCGATCGGCGTGTCGTAGAGCCGCCACACCAGCACGAAATGCTCGATCCCGCCGGTCGGTAGCCAATTGCCCGGCCGTGCCTGCGGCGCCAGCGCGATGGTGAAGCGGCCGTCGGCGCCTCGCACGATCTCCTCGCTGGTGAAGCCGTGGCGGTTGATCGCGTTCGCCACCAGCAAGCCCGTCGGGCTGTAAAGTGTGACGGTCCAAAAGCGCGCAGGCGGCGTCATGCCGTTCAACAAAAACGTGCAGCGCCCGTCGAGGGGGTGTCCGGCATCATCGGTCTTGGCAATGAATGCAACGCCGTCGCCGATGCCAACCGGCAGTTCCCCGTCGCGGGAAATCGCGGCGTGCGCATAGGGATCGATGTCCTGCGAGCCGCTCTTCGGCCACGCTGTCCACGCCCCAATCGTCAACGAGCCGAACGCGATGCCGCGCGTGAGCGTAAACCAAGTTGCGCCCAGGCCGATCACTGCGGCGAGGAGAAACGTGAAAAAAGAACCAAAAAGTAGACGCATGTCCGGCTGCGGTCAGTCGCCGCGTGGGGCCGCCGAGGATTTCTGGTCCGCCACCGCCGCTGCGACCGTGTCGGTATAATCCTGGCCGCCGTTGCCATTGCCCCCGGTATTGCGATCGAGCGCGCCAAGCGTCGGCGGCGGCGAGGCCTGCGCGGCAAGCGCGTGGTCGGCGTCATCCAGTACCTGTTCGACATGAACGAGCGCTTCGGTCGCTTTGTGCGTGAGCAATGCCGGATGCGGCTCGTCGCTAGCCTTGAACGCGCCCTCGGCGACCACCGTCGTGTGCTGCGGAGCGGGCATGCCCGGCAGCTGGCGCAGTTCGACGCCCTGGTGTGCATAGGCCATGATGTCGTGCCACGTCATCGCCGGCAGCGAACCGCCGGTCATATGATTGGTGGGCGAAAAGTCGTCGTTGCCCATCCACACGGCGCCGACAAAATTTCCCGTGTAGCCGACGAACCATCCGTCGCGCCAATCGTTGGTGGTGCCGGTCTTGCCGCAGGTCGGGATGCCGTCGAGCTCTGCGCGCCTGCCGGTGCCGTTGTCCACCACCGAATTCATCATCTTGATCATCTCGACGGCCACTTGGGGGCTGATCACCTGTCGCGGCGGGGTGCCGTCGCGGTCGAAGCGCCACACCAGCTTGCCGGTGCCGGTGCGTACTTCGAGCGCGGCGTGGGGGACCACGGCCTTGCCGAGATTAGGGAACGTCGCATAAGCCACCGCGTGTTCGAGCGGGGTCACCGCGTCGGCGCCGATCGGCAGCGACGGCGTGTCAGGCAGAGGGGTGACGATGCCCATATTGCGCGCGGTCTGCACGATCTTGGCGCGGCCGATCTTGGCGTTCCCGTCGCCCAACGCGATCGAAAGCTTGACCGGAATGACGTTGATCGAACGGGTCAGCGCCTCGATCAGCGTCACCGCACCGGAATAGCTGTTTTCGTAATTGTGCGGGCACCAATTGCCAATGCACACGGGTGAATCGACCACGACCGAATTGGGCGTGAACCCGTTGGCCAGCGCGGTGGCGTAGACGTAGGGCTTGAACGATGATCCGGGCTGGCGCATCGCGTCGACCGCGCGATTGAACTGGCTTTCGTCGTAATTGCGCCCGCCGACCATGGCGTGTACCGCGCCGTCAAGGTCGGCGATTACGACGGCGGCTTGGCTCGCTCCGTATTGGTGGCCGTAATCGCGCAGATTGGCGTCGACGACGTGATCCGCGTAGCGCTGCAGATCCATGTCGAGCGCGGTGCGCACCACGAAATAGCGGTCGGTGACCGACTTCGGAAATGTCTCGACGAGCTGGCGCATCTCGTCGAAGGCCCAGTCGAGATAATAGTTCGGCGCTTCGTCTTCGGTGTGATAGATCGGCGTCGCCGGATGGCGCCGCGCGCCGTAGACCTGCCCCTCCGTCATGAAGCCTGCATTGACCAGATTATCGAGCACGACGTTGGCGCGCGCGCGCGCGGCCGGCAGGTTGACGAGCGGAGAATATTTGACCGGCGCCTTGAACATGCCGGCGATCATCGCCGCCTCGGGCAGCGTGACATCACGCACCGACTTGCCGAAATAATATTCCGTTGCAGCGTCGACGCCGAAAGCGCCGCCGCCCAGGTAGGCGCGGTCAAGGTAGAGCTTGAGAATCTCGTTCTTGGTCAGATGCGCTTCGAGCCAGCCGGCGAGAAACGCCTCGTTGATCTTGCGCGTATAGGTGCGCTCGTTGGAGAGAAACAGATTCTTGGCGAGTTGCTGGGTGATCGTGGAGCCGCCCTGCACCACGCCGCCGGCTTCGGCGTTGGTCAGCATTGCGCGGAACGTGCCCAGGACGTCGATGCCGAGATGTTCGTAAAAGCGTCGGTCTTCGGTCGCCAGCACTGCCTTGATCAGGTTATCCGGCATTTCATCGAGCGGCACCGAATCATTGTGCTTGATGCCGCGGCTGCCGATCTTGTTGCCGTAGCGGTCGAGGAACGTCACCGCGAGGTCGGATTTTTTCAGCCAGTCCTTATCCGACGTCTGCCGGTAAGCCGGCAGGGACAAGGAAAGGAAAAGCAGAAGTACGCCGGCCCCTATCGTGGCCATCTCGGCAAGCGGTTCTACGATCAGCCAGCGCCGCCATCCCGAGACGTGGAACCGGTCCATGCCGGCAGTGAAACGCTCGTAGATTTCGCGCGTCCATTTACCGCTGGCAAAAACCGCGAAATCGATTCGCGAGTCGATATCGAGCAGGAGCCGCTTAAGCTTCGGCCGCCAGTTTTCGCCGGGATCGGGAAAAATGTCGGTCACGATTGCACGCTCCGGGAACAGGCCTCACCCGCGCGATTTGCCCTTGCGGCGGGAGAACGGCTGGCCATCAAGCCTCTGGCCGGTCAAGCTTTAGCTCACCCGGCGGCGCGGGCCAATGCCGCACGAGCCACAGGGTGAATGGAAATTGGGGGCAAATTTGGCTTAGTGGCTCAAATACCGCAAAATATTCGCCGCGAATTGCCTGCGCGGCGTGGGCAGACGCCTTGGCGGCCGGGAGAACAAGATGGCAACTGACGATAACCGGCGAAGCGGTCGTACCGAAGTCCCTTTCTGGCAACGCAAGTCATTGGAGGAAATGACCGATACCGAATGGGAAAGCCTCTGCGACGGCTGCGGCCGCTGCTGCCTCAACAAGCTTGAGGAGGAAGGGACGGACCGTACCTTCTACACCGACGTCGGCTGCCGCCTGCTGGATGGGCAGACCTGCCGCTGCCAGGATTACGCGCACCGGTTGGAACAGATTGACGATTGCGTGCGGCTGACGCCCGAGACCCTCAAAACCATCACCTGGCTGCCGCCGTCGTGCGCCTACGTTCTCCTCGACGAGGGCAAGGACCTTTATTGGTGGCACCCGCTGGTGTCCGGCGACCCGGAGACGGTGCATGCGGCGGGCGTCTCGGTGCGCGGCAGGGTAGGCGCGAGCGAGCGTGACGTGCCCGACGAGGACCTTGAGGACTACATCGTGAGTTGGCCGCTTCGCCTGCCTAAGCGGGCGCGGCGGAGACCTCAGGACTAACGCGGCCACAGCGAAAAGCGTGCATTTCGCGCCGATCGGTTATACGCACCCCTGCTCTGCGAGGGGGGCGGTTGCATTGCCAAGTGGCGCAAGCCAAGTGATGCGGGTTGCCTATGGCGCGGACGCCATGCGGCCGCCGGTTATGTGGTGGCGCGTGAGATATAGGCCGGCACTGCCGCCCTGATTTCGATGGGATGGTTTTCTGACGTGACATACAATGCAACGCGCGAAGAGGCCTCGAGCGTGGTCATCGAGCCATTGGGTGACGATGTCGCGACGATGCGCGCCGCACGACCTGTGGTGGCGGAACCGCGCGGTGCGGAGAAAGCTGCGCATCAGCCCGCCACCGCAGCGCCACTCGACCACGCCACCGTCCGCGCCATCGTCGCCGGCATCATGCTGGCGATGTTCCTCTCTGCGCTGGAGCAGACGATCGTGGCGCCGGCGCTGCCGGCCATCGGCCGAAGTCTTGGCAATGTCGACGATCTGTCCTGGGTCATCACCGCCTATCTGCTCGCGCTCACGGCGACGACGCCGCTGTTTGGCAAGCTCTCGGACATCTACGGCCGCCGCGCCGTGCTCATGCTCGCCATCACGATCTTCATCCTCGGCTCGATTGCCTGCGCGCTTGCGCCGACGCTCTGGGTCCTCGTGCTCTCCCGCGCCCTGCAAGGCATCGGTGGTGGCGGCCTATTGCCGATCGCGCAAACCATCATCGCGGACCTGCTGTCGCCGCGGGAACGGCCGGTGATACAGGGCCGCACCTCGATCATGTTCATGAGCGCCAGCATTCTCGGCCCGGTGCTGGGCGGCTTTCTCACCGATCATCTGCATTGGTCATTTATTTTCTGGATCAACGTGCCGCTCGGCCTTGTCGCCCTGGTGATGACCGAGCGGGCGCTGCGCCGTCTGCCGCGCAATGACCGGCCGCATCGCCTCGACGTCATCGGCGCTGCGTTGATGGTCGGCGCTGCGATTCTGCTCATGCTGGCGCTTAGCCTCGGCGGGTCGCATTACCCATGGGGTTCGGCGCGGCTGCTCAGCCTGATCGCGGCATCGGCGGCGCTCTGGGGGCTGTTCGCACTGCGGCTTCTGAGCGCGCGCGAGCCGTTCATTCCCTTGGCGATTCTGCACGGACGAGTGACCTCGACCATGACAATCGCCGCATTCTTCTCAATAGGCACGATCATCGGCGTGACCATCTACATGCCGCTTTATTGTCAGACCGTGCTCGGCGTCTCCGCGAGCCTCTCCGGCCTCGCGCTCATCGCCTATATGGGCGGTGCCACCCTGGGCTCGCTGGTATCAACGCGCTACATCGTGCGCATCAAACGTTATATGCGCGTGCCCCTAGGCGGCCTCGTTGTGGCTGTCGCCACGCTTACGGTGCTTGCTGTCAATCCAGCGGGGCTTACGCTTGCCGAGGTCGTCGGACTTCTCGGAGTGCTCGGTTTGGGCCTTGGTCCGATGTACCCGGTCAGCACGATCGTCATGCAGAACGCGGTCAAGCCGCATCAACTCGGCACCGCCACCGGTACGCTCAACTTCTTCCGCACGCTTGGCGGCGCGATTGTGGTGGCGGTTTTCGGCGCGATCGTGCTCAGTGGGGTGAGTGGGGGGTCATCGGCCGCAACGGTGGACAATCTCACGGCGGGACACGGCGATTTCGCCGCCGCCTTTCACTGGGTTTTTATCGCCGCAGCGGTCTGTCTCGGCATTTCGTTTGCGAGCCTTCTGGGCGTGGAGGAGCGGCCGTTGCATGGGCCGCTCCGCGCTGCCGAAACCGCGGCCGAGTAAAGTTCCGGAGCATAGCTGTCCCGCGCCACCCGTCTTGCGTCGGCCCCGGCGCGGCGCAAAGCTACGAGGGGACTTTCTTAGCGCGGCGGTCAAGCGTGTCGGTGACAACATCGCCAGATCTGGGACCCGCAGCGGCGCCGCGCTCAATGCCACAGGCAGGAGATGCCGCCGCAGGGGAGGGCGCCGCAGGCCCCTCCGCCGAACACAAGCTTGGCCGGCGCGAGGTGGTTGGCATCATCGGCGGTTTGGCGCTGGCGATGTTTCTCTCCGCGCTTAATCAGACCATCGTGGCGACAGCCTTGCCCACAATCGGGCGCTCCTTCGACGATTTCGACGATCTGTCCTGGGTGGTCATCGCCTATCTGTTGACATCGACCGTCGTCGCTCCCCTCTACGGCAAGCTCAGCGACATTTACGGCCGGCGCGGCATGATGCTGGTGGCGCTTGGTGTATTCATAGCGGGCTCCGCCGCGAGCGCCGCCGCCCCGAGCATCCTGATGCTGATCGTTGGCAGAGGCCTGCAGGGCATCGGCGGCGGTGGCATCGTGCCGCTGGCGCAGTCGATTCTTGCCGACGCGGTGCCGCCCCGCGAGCGCGGTTACTATCAGGCCTATACCGGTTCGGTGTGGATCATCGCTGGCGCTGCCGGCCCGGTGCTTGGCGGCGTCATCGCCGAGCACCTGCATTGGTCGATGATTTTCTGGCTCAACGTGCCGCTCGGCCTGGCGGCGGCCTTTCTCTCCCATCGGCAGTTAAAGCTCGTCCCGGTCCACGAGCGCGCGCATAAGATCGACGCCACCGGCGCCGCGCTGATGATGGCGGCCGCGACCACGCTCCTGCTCGCGCTGACTTGGGGCGGGACGCGCTACCCGTGGCTGTCACAACAGATCGCTCTGCTGTTCGCCGCGGCGCTCGGGCTTTCGGGTGCGTGCGTTTTCTGGATGCTGCGCGCGCCGGAGCCGTTCCTACCGATCGCAGTCTTGAAAAACCCGGTCATGCGTGCGGGCAGCCTCACCTCAGCGTGCTCGCAGGGCGTCGCCATCGGGCTCACCATCTTCGTGCCGCTCTATTACGAGCTTGTGCATGGACTGTCGGCAAGCGATTCCGGTCTCGCACTCATCCCGATCGTGATCATGACGACGCCCGGCTCGTTCCTCTCCGGGCGCTGCATGCTCTATTTGAATCGCTACAAGTGGTTCCCCATCCTGATGCTGTCGATCGCCACGCTCGCGGTGGCGCTGCTCGCCGTCCACCCGCTCATGCCGGTATGGGTCGTGTCCCTGGTCACGGGCCTCGTTGGCATGGGCACTGGCAGCTCGTATCCGGTCGTGACCGTTTCTATCCAGAATGCAGTGGCGCATCGGCAGATCGGCATCGCCATGGGAGCGATGAACTTCTTCCGGGCACTGGCCAGCGCCTTCGTGGTCGCGGTGATGGGCGCGATCATGCTCACCCATCTCGGCACCGCCCCGCAGCGCGGCGGTCTGTCGTCGACCATCGTCACGGTGGCGGGAGACGTCTCGATGGATCATCTCGTCCGCACGTTCAGCCATATATTTGCAGTGGGGGCGCTGTTTCTTTTGATAGGCATCGTCTCGCTGATCTTCATGGAAGAGCGGCCGTTGCGAACCACAGTGCTCGCGCAACCCGCCGCGCGTGAACCGTCGGTGCCGGCGAAGTAGCGGCGCCGGCGGTGATGCGATAAACCGCCGCAAGAAAAAGTATGCAAGACTACGTCAAGCCGGGAGGAATATATGGGACGCTTCTGCATAGTGATGACCGTCGCTCTGTTCGCAATTGTCGGTTCGCATGGAGCGGCATCTGCGCAAACCATCATCGATGAATGGTATCAGGCCAAGCTGCCGCCGCCGCCGCAACTTAAGCCGGTCACCATCGATCCGAAGACCACGGCGCTTTTGGTGATGGATTTCACGGTACAGACCTGCACACCGGCGCGGCGGCCGCGCTGCGCCGCCTCGGTGCCGAAGGTGAAAAAGTTCGTCGAGGAGGCGCGCGCCAAAGGCGCATTGATCATCTACAGCGTCGCCGTTCCGAAGTCGGTTGCAGCCGACATTCTCAAGGAACTGACGCCGGCGGCGGGCGAAGAGGTGCTGCCGCCGCTTGGTCCCGACAAGTTCATAAACAGCGATCTGGAAAAGACGCTCCACGATAAGGGCATCAAGACCGTAGTGGCGATGGGCACCCAGGCGCAGACGTCGGTGCTGCACACCGGCGGCGAAGCGGCCCTGCGCGGCTTCAAGGTGATCGTACCGGTCGACGCCATGTCGGCGGACGATCTGTTCCCTGAACTCTACACGGCCTGGCACCTCGCCAACGCCGCTCGCATCAGTAATCAGGTGACGCTGACGAAGCTTGATCTGATCGGCTTTTGACGCCGGTTAGAGCTCGCTACCGTTCCGGATGGCTTCTCGCCGGTCCGCTGGCTGTTTGGGCGTTACGGTGCGAGCGGCGAGCCGAGCGCGCGGGCGGTTTCCACGATCCACGCGCGATGGCTGGCAAGTGGCGTGACACCGGTCAGTCCCCCGCAGCCGCCCGACAGTTTCGGTCCGGTCGACCAGCTCACTACGCCGACGATGGTGTAATTGCCACCCGTCTCGCGGAAGGTCGGCGCTCCGGAATCGCCGGCGCAGGCGCCGAGACCGGGGCGTTCATCGTTGGTGTGCGGATCGACCAAACGCAGCTGCAGCGAATTCGGCGTACCGGTGGCGATGAGCGTCGCCGCGCGCACCGTTCCACCGGTGCGGCCGTCGCCGCGCACGGTGACGCCATAGCCTGCAACTACGAACGTATCGCCGGCCGAGATCGGTTGGGTGGCATCGTCCAGCGGAACGGGCGGAAATCTGCCGGGCAGCGGCTGTGCCAGTTTGGCGAGCGCCACGTCGGCGGTGGCGAGATGGGCGAACAGCCGCTTAATTTCGAATTGCGGATCGCGTTCGATGCGCGTGATGTCCTTCAACGTCGGCGTAGGGCTGGACCACGTATCGGCGAGCTTGTAGTCGGCGCCCGGCTGAACGCAGTGTGCCGCCGTGAGCAAGAGATCGCGCGCGATCGCGGTTGCCGTGCAGGCGGTGCCGTAGGAGCCGAGGATCATGACCACCGAGCGGCCGGCGCCTTGGCCGGCCGGCGGAGCGCCGCCAACCATTGCCGCCGCGCGCGTCACCACGGATGCTGCCGCAAGCGTCGCGCAAAGAAATGCGGCGGCGCGAGTGCCGGTCGGGACCGTCTCTGCTCGTTTTCTCATGCGTGTGCGCCAGCCGATGGGTCGGAATTGTCGGATTACGTTGGCTTAACTTGCCCTGAAACAGCCGTTCAGGCACAGTTCAGCGGGGCGGCGCTTAGATCGAATCATGGGTCGCACTGTGCGAGCGGCGATTATTGCGCTGACCGTGCTTACACTTGTATCGGCGCGCGCGGAAGGACCCGTGCGGCCGCAGCTAGGCGCCGCTGCGGTGGGGGCTTGCCTTGATCAGAAAGAGCGGCGGGCGGCAAACGAGAGCGGAAAGGTGGTCCGCCTCGCCGCCGCCATACTTGCCGCCAAACAACGGATGCCGGGCAGCGTTGTGCGGGCGCGGCTGTGCCACGGTAAGGATGGACTCGTGTACGTGCTGACAGTTCTGGCACGCGATGGCAAAGTAGCGCGGTTGACCGTCGATGCCACCAAGGGCACGCTGATCGGCAAACGCTGAGCGGAGCTTGATTTCCGTGCGCCTTCTCGTCGTTGAAGATGATCCCGATCTCAACCGCCAGCTTTCGACTGCGCTGACCGACGCCGGCTATGTCGTCGATCGCGCCTTCGACGGTGAGGAAGGCCATTACCTCGGCGACAGCGAACCCTACGACGCGGTCATCCTCGACATCGGTCTCCCCAAAATGGACGGCATTTCGGTGCTCGAGTCATGGCGGCGCGCGGGCCGTACGATGCCGGTGCTGATTCTCACCGCGCGCGACCGCTGGAGCGACAAGGTGCAGGGGTTTGACGCCGGCGCTGACGATTACGTGGCCAAGCCGTTCCATCTCGAAGAGGTGCTGGCGCGCGTGCGCGCGCTGCTGCGCCGCTCCGCCGGGCATGCCAAGAGCGAATTCACCTGCGGCTCGGTGCGCCTGGACACGCGAACCGGGCGCGTTGCCGTGGACGGCAACCCGGTCAAGCTCACCTCGCACGAATACCGGCTGCTCTCCTATTTGATGCATCACAGCGGTCGCGTGGTGTCTCGCAGCGAACTGGTCGAGCATCTTTACGATCAGGACTTCGACCGCGATTCCAACACGATCGAAGTGTTCGTCGGCCGCATCCGCAAGAAGCTCGGTGTCGATGTGATCCAGACGGTGCGCGGCCTCGGTTATCTGCTTACGCCGCCCGATGCGCACTAATTCGCTTGCTCTGCGTTTGTTTCTGTGGGCGGCCGCATGGACGCTCGTCATCCTCATCGTCACCGGCGTCGCGCTCTCCACGCTCTATCGCCACGCGGTCGAGCGGGCCTTCGATCGCCGGCTCGACGTCTACCTGCGCACGCTGGTCGCCGACGTGGCTTCGCCGGAGGAGGGCGGCGAAAAGTTTCCGCAGTCGATCGGCGAACCGCTGTTCGAGCTGCCGCTATCGGGCTGGTACTGGCAGGTCACGCGTCTCGATGCCAAGAAGCCCGAAGTGCGCTCCTCGCGCTCGCTGTGGGATTCCGCGCTGCCCAAGCTCAACGCCGATCAGTCGCCGGCCGCAGCCGAATACCGGCAGGGCTACGCGCAGGGGCCCGAGGATCAGAAGCTGCGCATCGTCGAGCGCAATATCGACCTTGGCGACGATGGCAAATATTTGATCGAGGTCGCCGGCGATGCTTCCGAGATCGACGACGAGACGCGCAGTTTCGACGGCGCCATCAGCGGCACTTTCGGGGCGCTCACGCTGGCTTTGCTGTTGACCACGGCGCTGCAAGTGCGCTTCGGTCTTGCCCCGCTGACCCGCATTTCGCAGGCGTTGGCGGCGATCCGCTCCGGCCGCGCCGAACGGCTCCAGGGCGAATTCCCGCGCGAGATCGCGCCGCTGGCGCGCGAAACCAACGCGTTGATCGAGGCCAACCGCGAAATTGTCGAGCGCGCCCGCACCCATGTCGGCAACCTCGCGCATGCACTCAAAACGCCGCTGTCGGTCATCGTCAACGAGGCGGCGGCGCGCGGCGGGGATTCGTTTGCGCAAAAGGTGCGCGAGCAGGCCAACATCATGCGCGATCAGGTGGCGCGCCAGCTCGAGCGGGCGCGGCTCGCGGCGCGGCCGACCGTGGTCGGCACGCTGACCGACGTTCCTCCGGTGGTTACCGCGCTTGCTCGCACCATGGAAAAGCTGCATCGCGATCGTGATATCGCGATCGCCGTCGATGTGCCCGGGCATGCTTACTTCCGCGGCGAGCAGCAGGACCTCGAAGAGATGATCGGCAATCTTGTCGACAATGGCTGCAAATGGGCGCAGTCGCGTGTGGCCATCGAGGTGATAGCCGATCGTGCGGCAGCCGATGCCGAGAAAGGCGCGCGCAGCCAAAAGAGCGAGACCGGTGCGGACGGCGAGAAATCGCGCATTCGGATTATCGTCGATGACGATGGGCCCGGCCTATCGCCCGCCGAGCGCGAGCAGGTGGCGCTGCGCGGCCGCCGTCTCGACGAAACCAAGCCGGGTTCGGGCCTTGGCCTCTCGATCGTGGTCGAGCTCGCCGGCCTTTATGGCGGGGTGCTCACGCTCGGTACCGCGCCGATCGGAGGCTTGCGCGCCGAATTGGCGCTGCCGGCCGGCTAATAGTTCGATAAGTGCCAGGCCGCTGCGCTCATTAATTCCACAATTCCTTCGACGCGATGCGCGCGCCGTCTGAAAGCGCCTTGAACTTTGCCCAGACGATCGAAGGATGCACCTCTTTGGAGCCGGCAAAGGTGGCAAAACCGCAATCGGAGCCGGCGATCACGTTCTCGCGCCCGACCACGCTGGCAAAGCGCACGATGCGTTCGGCGACGAGTTCGGGGTGTTCCACCAGCACGGTCGAGTGCGAGATCACGCCAGGGATGAGTACCTTGCCGTCCGGCAGCTTCACATCCTTCCACACCTTCCACTCGTGTTCGTGGCGCGGGTTTGCCGCCTCGAACGAATAGGCGCCGACGTTTATTTTGAGAATGATATCGACGATATCCTTGAGCTCCATGTCGTGAATGCGCGGCCCCATATTGATGCCGTAGCAGGTGTGGAAGCGTACTTTCTCTTCGGGAACGCCGCGTAGCGCGCGGTTGAGTGCCTCGACCCGGATTTCCGCCCATTTGCGGCAGTCCGCGATACTCGCCTCGGGGTGGATGATGTAATAGGTGACGAGCCGCGGATCATCGATCTGCAGCAACAATCCCGCGTCGATGATGGCTTTGTATTCCTCGCGCATCGCTTCGGCGATGGCAAAGACGTATTCCTCCTGCGACTTGTAATAGGCGTTGCGCTGCCAGTCCTCGATATTGGACGGCGAAATCGCCGGCATGAACGCTTCCTCGACGTGCACCGCCTTGAGGGCCGCTTTGAAATTGTCGATGTCGCGCTGAAGCCGTGCATGCCCCTTGTAGGTGATCGGTCCCGTGCAGACCATATGGGCGTGTCGAGAGGCGGCGTGGGTCTGCGCGTAAAAGTCCGGAAAGGACTGCCCCTCGCGCGAAGTGGCCCACTGGTTGCGTGGCCCGGCAGCGGTATCGAGCTCGTAACCGCCGAGGCGTTCGTTGATGTAGCTGACGAAGCTCGGCTTGCCATATTCGCCGTCGTCGACCACGTCGATGCCGAGTTCGGCCTGCTTCCTCACGATGCCAGAGACGGCAGCGCGCAGCTCGGCGGCGGCGTCTGGCGCATCGAACGCGTTGGCGCCGTCGCGCTCGACGCGCGTCAGAAGGTCGGCCGGCCGCGGCAGGCTGCCGGCATGGGTGGTCAGGATTCGATCGGTGCTGTGTTTCATGGACTTATTGGATCTGCATGTGGAATTCGTGGATCGTGGGGGCGGCGTCGTCGACGGTCGCGGTGATGGCGCGGCCGAATTGCTCGGGTGTCATGGCGACCGGGATATTGCCGGTTTTTTCCATGAATTGACGATATTCGTCGGAATTCGTGATGGAGACGATATGCCGATTGAGCAGATCGACGATCGGCTGCGGCGTGCCGGCGCCGGCGCAGACGCCGAGCCAGCCGTATGGTGTCAGCTTGTAACCCAGTTCGGTGAGGCTCGGGATGTCGGGAAAGCTATCGAGGCGCTGCGGACTTGTCGTCGCCAGCACTTTGAGCTGGCCGCTCTTGTAGTAGGGGCCGATGGCGATGGGCGGCCCGACCTGAAAATGCACGCGGCCGGCCACCATTTCCTGCGTGATCTCGTTAGCGCCCTTGAACGGCACCTTGGTCATGCTGATACCGGCGGTCTTTTCCAGTTCGTGCGCGACGAGTTCCTGCGTCGATCCGGCGCCAACCGTGCCGTAGAGAATGTCGCCCGGATGCGCCTTGGCATAGCCGACGAATTGAGTGAACGTGTCGACCGGAACCGACTTGGCAAGCGCGATGAGATAATAATACTTCGAGACCATGGTGATCGGCGCGATGTCGGCGAGCTTGTAGGATACGTTCTGATAGAGCAGCGTGTTGATCGCGTCGAAATAAGTGCAGAAAGAGAGGTTATAGCCGTCGCGTGGCTGCGCCAGCACGTCGTTGAGCGCGATCATGCCTCCGGCGCCCGGCTTGTTCTCGACATAAACCTTTTGGCCAAGCTGCGTGCTCAGGCGGTCGGCGATAAAGCGCGCCGGAATATCCGTCGGCCCGCCGGCAAGAAAGCCGACGACCAGCCTGATCGGGTGGGTCGGATAGGGTTCGGCCGCCGCGCTTGCAGCGGTGCCGCCGAGCAGAATGGCGACGGCGGTCCATACGACCCGCGCGCCGTCTTTCCACGAGAGCGGCGCCGAAGGTGAATGCTGCGAACGTGAATGCGGCGAACTTGAATTCGCGGCCATGTTGGCGTCAATCCAAGGTCACGTGGGCCGAAACGATCACTTTCTTCCAGCGCTCGACCTCATCGTGAAAGTAGGCCGCAGTCGCCTGCGGCGTGCCGCCTGCCGGTTCGGCGGACAGGTTGGCAAAGCGCGCCCGAACGCCGGGATCGCGCAGCGCCTCGTTCACCGCGGCGTTGATCGTCTCGACGATCGCGGCGGGCGTCTTCGGCGGCGCGGCCAGCGCATACCAGGTCACTGAAGCGAATCCGGGCAAGGTCTCGGCGATGGTGGGAACTTTGGGCAGTGCCGACACGCGTTCGGGCGAAGCGACCGCGATCAGCTTGAGCTTGCCGGCTTTGACGAATTGCATCGATACGCCGAGATTGTCGAACATCGCGTCGACATTGCCGGCGACGAGGTCGTTGAGCGCCGGCGCCGAGCCGCGATACGGCACGTTCTGCAGTTTCACTTTTGCCATCAGCTGAAACAATTCCGAGGTCAGATGCGAGGTGGTGCCGTTGCCCTGCGTGGCATCTGTGACCTTGCCGGGATTTGCCTGCGCATAGGCGATGAAGTCCTTCACCGTGTTTGCCTTGATCTTGTCGGGGTTGACCACCAGCGCGTTCGGCACGTGGCCCATGACCACGATCGGAACGAACTGCAGTGGATCAAAGTCCAGGTGCGGATAAAGGTTCTGGTTGATGACCAGCGGTCCCGGCGGCGAGGCGAGCAGCGTGTAACCGTCCGGCTCGGCCTTGGCGGCGACCTCGGCGCCGATATTGCCGCCGGCGCCGGTGCGGTTGTCGATGATGACCGACTGCCCCCATTTGTGCGACAGCCAGTCGGCAAGGATGCGCGGCATCACGTCGGCGGTGCCGCCGGCGGGGTAGGGCACGACGATACGGACCACGTGCGTCGGAAAGTCCTGCGCCAGCGCCGATGGCCCGGCGAGCGCCAGCGCGGCGATGACCGCCAGCGCCAGCGCCGCGGCCGAGAGATGAATGTATCGATACGAATGGCGGCGCATGGCTCCCCCTTGTGGCGTTCCTGAGCGGCGACGGTGTGCGGCCTTTTCGGCTCGCACTTGCGCGACGGGCTGAGGCCGTACCCTAGTCAAACCGGGTTGGCTCCGCCAGTACGCCCAAAAGGCGCTTAGCGCTTTGAATCGCCGTCGTTTTACGTAACTCCTTCTTAATCGCCGCGCGCTTAGAACGGCAACGGTGCGGTGCAGCTAACGCGGTGTGCCCATGACCAGCGATGGGTCGTCCATCGAACGGCTGCGGGAATATCTGCAATCCCTCTCGGCGGAAGCCCGGGCGATGCTGATCGCCGAGCTCGAACGCGCCATGTTGCGCGAGGAGAACATCGCCGGCAGTGAGCTGGTGTTGCAGGAATTGCGGCGCTCGATCCGTGCCGAGGCGCAACCGGCAGCGCGTATCGCCGATGCGGCGCGCCGCTTCTTCATGCCGCTCGAGCCGTTTTTGATCGAGGGCCCTGCCGATCACAAGCGGGTCGGGCGTTTCTCGCGCGTGTCGCTGGAGCCGATCTGGGAGTGGATCGGCCGCGACCTGATGCCCGCCGAAACAAAGGCGCTGAGCGACGATATCAACCGCGCTTTGCTGGCCGAAGACCCTGTCAAGGTCGAGCAGCTAGTCCGTGCCTTGCACGAGCGCGCGGTTCAGCGGATGAACGAGGGTCTCACCGCGCTCGGTTCGAACGAGAAAGCGCGTCGGCGCTTTTCCGTGGAGGTTGGCACGCCGCGAGCGGTCGAGGACGTCACGACCTTGATGCGCATTCTGGCTGTTCGCGACGCGCTCGCCGACTTGGCGCGGCGACTGCCGGACCATATTCGCGCGTTCGAACGCGACCAGATCGATCAGGTCAAGACGCTTCTGGACAGTCTGGCCGTCCCGAAGACGTCGCCGCAAGGCGTCGCTGCGAAGTCCGACCTCCTTCTCTATGGACTGATCGTGGTCGCCAGTCGGCTGGCGGCACCATGGCAGCTCATTCGCATCGCCACACATGCAGCCGAGAGCGACGACACCGCCCGCATCGCCGGACTACCCTATGCGATGGCAGTCACCATCGTGCTGAGCGACCTTGAATCCATGGTGGACGAACTGCGCGTGGAGCTGAAGGCCGGCCGGCCGGTCGCCTCGCTGCTCAAGGCCATTCACGACGGCGCGCGCGGTATGCGCACCGAAATGGATCTCAGCGTCGATTCGCCGTGGAGCCGCCAACTTGCCGCGATCCGCAGCGCGGCATCGAATCTACTGACCGCGGAATTGGAAACGACCCCCGGCCGAGTCCGCCGTCTGCTGCGGCCGCGTCCGGCCAAGGAAATCGTGCCGGGCTCGCTGCTCGATGCCCTGGACGTGCACGAGGTGGAGACGCGAGTCGAACTGGTCGGCGTGTGCAGGCATTACGCCAGCGAGCTCGCTGCGAGCGAGGTGACGTTGCGCACCCATTCGGAACTCACGCAATATCTCGAAACCGGCACCAGAATCCTGCTCGACACTTTACGCCACGCCGGCGATGCCGAGCGGCCGTTCCGGCAGTCGCAGGTCGACGCCGCCGTTCGCTTTTGCCGGACGGTGTTCGGGCCCGACTATGCCGGTCTCCTGGCCAAGGCTGCGGATGTCGCACTGCAGAGCCCGCCGGTTGAGCGCAAGTCGGCGGCACGGGCGTAAGGCGGCACGCAGTGCGCAATTGCCGCGCTGGCGTTCCCATTGCAGCCGCATTTGCGCCGTGATGTAACGGCCGGCGCGAGGCTCGGCCGGGTTCGCGCCCGCGTTGGCGTCGCTGCCGTGGACGCATCCGGTACTCGGAAACAGGCGTGGAAACGGTACCTGGAAATCGGCAAAGAAATAATGAAATAACGGCACGATGCTTTGGATCATTATTGCACTGATGAGCGCCGCGGCTGTACTCGCCGTTCTATGGCCGCTTTCCCGCAAACCGCCCGCTGCCGGTGCCGGCAACGACCTTGCCGTCTATCAGGACCAGTTGGAGGAAATCGGCCGCGACCGCAACGCCGGACTGATCGGGGAGGCCGAGGCCGAGGCGGCGCGCATCGAGGTTTCGCGCCGGCTTCTGGCTGCCGCCGATATGAAGACGGAGCAGCCCTCATTGCAGCCATTGTGGCGCCGCCGTGCCGCGGCGGTGGCCGCGCTGGTTGTTATCTTGGTGGTGCCGCTCGGCCTTTACATGGCGCTCGGATCGCCGAGCATCCCGGGCCAGCCGGCCTACGCCCGCGTCTCGCTGCCGCCGGACCACGAATCGATTGCCGCCCTGATCGGTCAGGTCGAGCAGCACCTTGCGAAAAATCCCGATGACGGCGCCGGCTGGCAAGTGATCGCTCCGGTCTACATGCGGCTTGGCCGCTATGATGACGCCGTTACAGCATTGCGCAAATCGCTCGCGCTCAACGGCGAAACCGCGACCCGCAATGCCGATCTCGGCGAGGCGCTGGTCGCCGCCGCGAACGGCATCGTGACCGACGAGGCAAAGAAGCTATTCGAGCGCGCCGTCGCACTCGACGCGCATGATCCGAAGGCGCTTTACTTCCTTGGCCTTGCCGACGAGCAGGACGGCAACAAGGACGCCGCGGCCGCCAAGTGGCGCGCGCTCCTCGCGGGCGCGCCCGCAGGTGCGCCGTGGGCGGCCTTCGTGCGCCAGGCGCTGGCACGGGTCACTGGCCAGCCTGTTGCCGGGGTGGACCCGACCCAGCAGGAAATGGAGGCCGTGCAGAACATGCCGGTGGCGCAGCGCACCGAGATGATCCGCGGCATGGTGCAAAAGCTCGCCGACAAATTGCACGCCAACGGAAACGATGTTGAAGGTTGGGTGCGCCTGGTGCGCGCCTACGCGGTGCTCGGCGATCAGGATAAGGCCAGGGATGCGGCCGCCGATGCCAAGCGGGCGCTGGCCGAACGTCCCGAAGAGGTCAAGCGCATTGACGATCTCGCCAAAAGTCTCGGTCTCGAAGGATAAAGCGATGTCCGGCAGAGGATGCCAATGACGCGCAAGCAGCGGCGCCTGGTTCTGATCGGCGGCTCGCTGACCGTGCTCGCGGTCGCGGTGGCGCTCATGCTCAACGCGTTCAGCGACTCGATCGTGTTCTTCAATTCGCCGAGCGACGTAATGGAAAGGCATGTTGAGCCAGGCACGCGCATCCGGCTCGGCGGTCTGGTAAAGACCGGCAGCCTCGTGCGTGCGGACGGTCTGCGCATCCGCTTCGAGGTGACCGACGGCAAGAACGAGATCCCGGTAACCTACCATGGCGTGGTGCCGGATCTGTTTCGTGAAGGGCAGGGCGTGGTGGCGGAGGGTGAACTCGACAGCTCTGGCACGTTCGTCGCCGACACGATTCTGGCCAAGCACGATGCCACCTACATGCCCAAAGAGGTCGTTGATGCACTGAAGAAATCGGGGCATTGGAAAGACGACTACGCGGCGCGCGCGGCGCTGCCGGTGAGCGGAGCGGAAAAGTGATTCCCGAACTCGGCCATTACGCATTGATGCTGGCGTTCGGCATCGCTCTCATTCAGAGCACGATGCCGATCGTCGGCGCGCGTACCAACGACGCCGCGCTCATGAGCATGGCGGGGCCCGCCGCGCTCGCGCAATTCGCCTTTATTGCGATCGCCTTTCTGGCACTGGCCGAGTGCTACGTCGCCTCCGATTTCTCCGTCCTCAACGTCTACGAGAATTCGAACACGGCGATGCCGTTGATCTACCGGCTCACCAGCATCTGGGGGAACCACGAAGGCTCCATGATGCTGTGGGTCTCGATCCTTGCCTTCTTCGGCGCTCTGGTGGCGCTGTTCGGCGGCAATCTGCCGGCGGCGCTCAAAGCCGACGCGCTCGCCGTGCAGGGCTGGATCGCCGCCGCTTTCGAGCTGTTCATTCTCACCACGTCGAACCCGTTCGCGCGCATCGCTAACGCGCCGTTTGAAGGCCGCGATCTCAATCCCATCCTCCAAGACCCCGGCCTCGCCTTTCATCCGCCGATGCTTTACCTCGGCTATGTCGGCTTCTCGATCACCTTTTCCTTCGCGATCGCCGCACTGCTTGAGGGCCGCATCGACGCGGCCTGGGCGCGCTGGGTGCGTCCTTGGGTGCTGGTCGCGTGGATGTGCCTGACGCTTGGCATCGCCGGCGGTTCCTACTGGTCCTATTACGAACTTGGCTGGGGTGGCTTCTGGTTCTGGGATCCGGTCGAGAACGCGTCCCTGATGCCATGGATCGCCGGTACGGCGCTGCTGCATTCCGCAGTGGTGATGGAAAAGCGCGAGGCGCTCAAGGTTTGGACCGTATTGCTCGCCATCCTCGCTTTCTCGCTGTCGCTGATGGGAACGTTCCTGGTGCGATCCGGCGTCCTCACCTCGGTCCACGCCTTCGCCACCGACCCCAGACGCGGCGTGTTTATTCTGGCGATCCTGGTTGCCTTCATCGGCGGCGCGCTTTCGCTCTATGCCTGGCGTGCGCCATTGCTCAAGCAGGGCGGCCTGTTCGCGCCGATCTCGCGTGAAGGCGCGCTGGTCTTCAACAACCTGTTTCTGGTCACCGCCTGCGCCACAGTTGTGATCGGCACGCTCTATCCGCTGGCACTGGAAGCGCTGACCGGGGAGAAGATTTCGGTCGGCCCGCCGTTCTTCAATTCGACCTTCGGACCGCTGTTCGTGCCGCTGATGATCCTGATGCCGTTCGGGCCGTTGTTGGCGTGGAAGCGGGGCGATCTTCTGGGCGCGGCGCAGCGGCTATGCGTGGCCGCTGTACTCGCAGCCGTGGCGATCGCGGCAGCTTTCGCGGTCGCCCGCGGTGGTCCGGTGCTGGCGCCATTCGGCGCCGGCGTCGCGGTCTTCGTCATGGCCGGGGCGCTCACCGATATCGTCGAACGCACGATGGTTCTGCGCCTGCCGCCCGCCGCCGCGCTTCGCCGCGCAATCGGACTGCCGCGCTCTGTGTGGGGGACGGCGTTTGCGCATTTCGGCATTGGCGTGACGCTGTTGGGCATCGTCGCAGTCACCGCCTGGGGCAGCGAGCGGATCGCCGAGGTCAAGCCCGGAGGCAGCCTCGACATCGCTCATTACCGGCTGACACTTGACGGCACCTTCAATCGTGCCGGTCCGAACTATCAGGACCTCGTCGGCCATTTCACCGTGCGCCGCGGCAATGAGTTGATCGGGGTCATGGAGCCGAGCCGCCGCGTTTTCCCGGCGCGCGAGATGGCCACTACCGAGGCGGCGCTGATGACACGCGGGGTCAGCCAGATCTACGTGTCGATCGGCGATCCGAGCAAGGACGGCAGCATTGCGGTACGGCTCTATTTCAAGCCGCATGTTTTGCTGATCTGGCTCGGCGCCGTGTTCATGTTCTTCGGCGGTGCGCTGTCGTTGTCCGATCGGCGGCTGCGCGTCGGCGCGCCACGGCCGGCCAAGGCTAGGCCACCGAAAGCAAGGGCGGCGCTGCAGGCGGCCGAGTGAAGCCGATGAAATATCTGCATGCACTCACGTTGTTACTCGCGCTGTTGGCTACCGCGCCGTCCTTTGCGGTCGAGCCCGACGAGATGTTGTCGAATCCGGCTTTGGAGGCGCGCGCGCGCGCGATTTCCGAAGAGCTCCGCTGCATGGTCTGCCAGAACGAATCGATCGATGAGTCGCAAGCCCCGCTTGCCCACGACCTGCGCGTACTGGTGCGCCAGCGGATCATGGCGGGCGACAGCGACCAGCAGATCATCAATTTCCTGGTCTCGCGCTACGGCGAATTCGTCCTGCTCAAGCCGCCGCTGTCGTGGAATACGCTGGCCTTGTGGGGGGCGCCGCCGGCGCTCCTGCTCTTCGGCATTGCGATGATTGTCGCCGTCGAGCGCCGCCGCCGGGCGGCCCGCCCGGCCGCCGAAGCGGCCGAACTCAGCGCCACCGAGGAAGCGCGGCTTTCCCAAATCCTTAACGGCGGAACCACCCAATAGCTCGCGGCGGCCGTTTTCGGCTGATCTCCGCCCAATGCCGCGCCGTCGCGGCAACACATTGTATTGCAACAAGAATTCGGTTTCTTCCACATTACCAATGTTTAATTTAACCGACAGCAACCGGTAATGCGGCCTGTCTCATGTTGCGCCTTCACACCGATTGGCTTCGGCAGTGCCGCGTCGGACGGCGGCCGATCAAGCATCAAAGGACGGATGGATGGACGGAAACGATTTACAGCGGCGCCGCGGCCTGTCGGCACGGCGTCTCGCGTTACTCGCGACCACGATCGCCGGATTTGGCGCCGCGGCGCTGTTGGCACTGCCGAACGCGGCGCCAAAATTTGATCTGTTCAGCTCGCCCGCTCACGCGCAGAATTTGAGCGAGAAGGCGCAAGCGATTGCGCAGAAGCCCGTTGGCTTCGCCGATATAGTCGAGAAGGTCAAGCCGGCGGTCATATCGGTTCGGGTCAAGATGGAGCGCCCAGCCGCCTCGCATTCCGACGACGAACAGGAGATTCCGTTCCCGCAAAATTCGCCGTTCGAACGCTTTTTCAAGCGTTTCGGCATGCCCAACATGCCGAACGGTCCTGAGGTGATCACCGGCCAGGGATCTGGCTTTTTCATCTCTGCCGACGGCTATGCGGTAACCAACAACCACGTGGTTGAAAACGCCGAGAGCGTCAAAGTCACCACCGACGATGGCAAGAGTTACACCGCCAAGGTGATCGGTACCGATCCGCGCACCGACCTCGCGCTGATCAAAGTCGAAGGATCGAACTTCCCGTACGTGAAACTTGCCGACAACACGCCGCGCGTCGGCGACTGGGTACTCGCGGTAGGCAATCCGTTCGGGCTTGGCGGCACCGTGACGGCCGGCATCGTCTCGGCTCGCGGCCGCGACATCGGCGCCGGTCCATACGACGATTTCATCCAGATCGATGCGCCGGTCAACAAGGGCAATTCCGGCGGACCGACCTTTGACGTCGACGGCAACGTCATCGGCGTCAACACCGCCATTTATTCGCCCTCGGGCGGTTCGGTCGGCATCGCGTTTGCCATCCCCGCCGACACCGTCAAGAGCGTGATTGCTCAGCTGCGCGAGAAAGGCAGCGTCACGCGCGGCTGGATCGGCGTGCAGATCCAGCCTGTGACGCCAGATATCGCCGACAGCATGGGCTTGAAGAAGGCGGCCGGTGCGCTCGTCGCCGAGCCGCAGCCTAACAGCCCAGCGGTCAAAGCAGGAATCGCGAGCGGCGACGTTATTACCTCCGTCAACGGCAAGGAGGTTCGCGACGCCCGCCAGTTGGCGCGGATGATCGGCACCATGGCGCCCGGCACCACGGTCACGCTCGATCTCATCCATAGTGGGCAGCAGAAGACCGTGACGCTGACGCTCGGCACGTTGCCGAACGAGAAGACGGCGTCCGCCGAGCCGAGTTCGAATCAAGACCAAGGCTCGGATATCGACGTGCCGAAGCTCGGCTTTTCGCTGGCGCCCGCCAGCAAGGTCGCCGGGGCGGACGCCGATGGCGTGGTGGTCACAGCGATCGCCGAGGGCGGCGTTGCCGCCGATCACGGTCTGCAGGTCGGCGACGTCATCCTCGATATTGGCGGCAAACCGGTTTCGACGCCGGCCGATGTGAACAAGGGGCTTTCCGACGCGCGCAAAGATGGAAAGCACACGGTGCTATTCCGGGTGAAGTCGGGCGGGGACACGAAATTCGTCGCCCTGCCGCTCGGCAGCGCCTGAGTAATGGGGCGATCCGCCGGCATTTGTCGCCCCCGCTGGCGGGCGTTCCCTGGGGACGGGCCGAAAGGCCCGTCCCCGCCGAATACCAACTCTGCCACCCGGTATCCGTCGCCCCCGCCGGGGTGGAGTTGGTAGAGGGGGTGGCGGGCCGGAGCCCGCCACCCCTTCATTTGCTCGCCGCCATGCTGGCATGGCAGCGCCAATGCAGGCGAGTCCTTGAGATGCCTGCTGCGTTGCAGCAGTGGCCCGAGCGGCCCGCGCCTGGTCCGGATTTGGTGCACCATATTGCCGGCGGCGCTCGTCGGGGCAATATGTTAGAGCGAGCGGGCCGCTGTGCAGGTTTTGCCGCGCGGCGCGCCGGGGTGCTCTTCCTGTGACAGCGGCATTGAGCCATGCGCCTTCTAGTCATCGAAGACGATCGCGACGCGACCGAATATCTCGTCAAGGCATTTCGCGAGGTTGGCCACATCGCCGATCCGGCGACCGACGGCGAGGAGGGGTTGGCACTCGCGCAGGACGGTCAATATGACGTGCTGATCGTCGACCGCATGCTTCCCAAGCGCGATGGCTTGTCCGTCATTGCTGCATTGCGCGCCAATGCTGTGGAAACGCCGGTCCTCATTCTCTCCGCTCTCGGCCAGGTCGATGATCGCGTCAAAGGCCTGCGCAGCGGCGGCGACGATTATCTGGCCAAGCCCTACGCGTTTTCAGAATTGCTGGCCCGGGTCGAAGCGCTGGGCCGCCGCCGCGGCGGCCGCGGCGAGGAGACTGTCTATCGGGTCGCCGACCTCGAACTCAACAGGCTGTCGCACGAAGTGAGCCGCGCCGGGCAGGAGCTGCAGCTGCAGCCACGCGAGTTTCGCCTGCTCGAATATCTGATGCGCCACGCCGGCCAGGTCGTGACCCGTACCATGCTGTTGGAAAATGTCTGGGACTACCATTTCGATCCGCAGACCAACGTGATCGACGTGCATATTTCCAGGCTGCGCTCAAAGATCGACAAAGGCTTCACACCGCCGCTCCTGCATACCGTGCGCGGCGCCGGTTATATGATTCGCGATGGTGCGCGCTGATTACCCCGCGCGCCCCGGCGGCGCGCTCGCGCGATTGCAGTTTGGGATACAATGGGTTGGCGTCCCCGCGATCGGGGGAAATAACTGGAGAGTGTTATGACGGCAAGCGACGCGGCGCCGTTTCTCGCGGCTCGTGATTTCCTGCTGCGCCATCGCGAAGACTACGAGACCGCCTACCGCGAGTTTCAATGGCCGAGCCTCGACCGCTTCAACTGGGCGCTCGATTACTTCGACGTCATGGCGCGCGACAACGTCCAGCCGGCGCTCTGGCTGGTGGACGAGGACGCGGGAGAAGTGAAGCTCTCGTTCGCCGAATTGAGCGAGCGCTCGAGCCGCGTCGCCAATGCGTTTCGCCGCCTCGGCGTCCGACGCGGCGACCGGATTCTGCTCATGCTCGGCAACGTCGTGCCGCTGTGGGAATGTATGCTGGCGGCGATGAAGCTCGGTGCCGTCGTCGTGCCGGCGACAACACTGCTCACCCGCAATGATCTTGCCGATCGTTTTGCCCGCGGCCGCGTCAAGCACGTGATCGCCGGCGCCGATGCGGCAGCGAAGTTCGCCGACCTGCCGGGCGATTATTCGCGGATCGCCATCGGCAAGCCGGTCGAGGGCTGGGTGGCTTACGAGGATTGTTACAAGGAGCCTGCGGACTTCACCCCGGATGGAGAAACGCGCGCCGACGATCCGCTGCTGCTCTATTTCACCTCCGGCACCACGGCGACAGCGAAGCTGGTTTTGCACAGTCATCAGAGCTACCCGGTCGGCCACCTTTCCACGATGTATTGGCTTGGATTGCGGCCGGGCGACCTGCATCTGAACATTTCATCGCCAGGCTGGGCCAAACACGCCTGGAGTTGTTTCTTTTCACCGTGGACGGCGCAGGCAGCGATCTTCGTCGTCAATCAGCGCCGCTTCAACGCACGTGGTCTACTCGACACGATCGCGCGTTGTGGCGTGACCACGTTTTGCGCGCCGCCAACGGTCTGGCGCATGTTGATCCAGGAGGATTTGTCGGCCTTCAAGGTAAGCCTCAAGGAGCTCGTCAGCGCCGGCGAGCCGCTCAATCCGGAAGTCATCGAGCGCGTCAGGAGCGCCTGGGGTCTCACCATCCGCGACGGCTATGGCCAGACGGAGACCACGGCGCTCGCCGGCAACACGCCGGGACAGAAGCTCAGACCCGGCTCCATGGGCCGTCCGCTTCCAGGCTACCGCGTCGCGCTTCTGGATGTGGAAGGCATGCCACAAAAGGAAGGCGAGATATGCCTGAAGCTCGAGCCGCGCCCGACCGGGCTGATGCAAGGCTATCAGGGCGAGGGTGGCAACCTGCTACCGGCAGGCAAATCCGAGTATCGCACCGGCGACGTCGCCGTCGTCGACGATGAGGGCTACCTGACCTATGTCGGGCGCGCCGACGACGTGTTCAAAGCCTCCGATTATCGCATCAGCCCTTTCGAACTGGAGAGCGTGCTTATCGAGCACCCGGCGGTGGCGGAAGCGGCGGTGGTGCCGTCGCCGGACCCGATCCGGCTCGCCGTGCCGAAGGCATTTCTGGTGCTCGCTGCGGGCCGTGCCGCGGACCGCGAGACGGCGCTGTCGATTTTCCGGCATTGCCGGACTGCGCTCGCGCCGTTCAAACGGGTGCGACGGATCGAGTTTTCCGATCTACCAAAGACCATCTCCGGCAAGATTCGGCGCGTCGAGCTGCGGCGGGCTGAAGCGGCAAAGCAGGGCAGCGAGCGCGGATCATTCGAATTCTGGGAAGACGACTTCTCGGAAAAAGAATTGGCCGTGCGAAGCTGAGAGATTCCGTGGCGGCACTCGGCAAACTTCTGCGTACTACGGTGTTTCGGCTGACGCTCGTCTATCTGCTGATCTTCATACTATTCGCCGCCGCGCTTCTTGCCTATTTTGCGCTCAATACCCGACGCCTGATCAACGAGCAGATCACCGACACGGTCAGAACCGAAATCAACGGTCTCACCGACCAGTATGAACGCGGTGGCATCGGGCGCGTCGAAGCCGCTGTCGACGTGCGATCGCGCCGTCCGGGATCGAACCTTTATCTGCTGACGACGCCGGCAGGGGAGGGGCTCGCCGGCAACATCGGCGCGCTGGAGGTCGGCGCGCTCGATCACCAGGGGTGGCTCGAAACCTCCTATCGCCGTCTTGAAATGCCAGGCGCGCCCGAGGGCGTGGAGCATCGCGCCCTGGTTGATGTCGTTCGGTTCGGAGGTTTCCGTCTCCTGGTGGGACGCGACCTTGAGGAGCGCGAGCGGCTTTACGCCATCATCACCAATGCCGGACGTTGGGCGTTCGCGCTCGTCGTCGTGCTCGGCATCGCCGGCGGCTTTTTCGTCAGCCGGCGGGTGCTTAAACGCATCGATGCGGTGACCGAAACCGCGCAGACCATCATGGCTGGCGACCTGTCCGGTCGGCTTCCGGTCGCCGGAACCGGCGACGAGCTCGACCGCCTTGCTGACAACCTCAATGCCTTGCTTGACCGCATCGTGGCGCTCATGCACGGGCTGTCCGAGGTCTCCGACAATATCGCGCACGATCTGAAGACGCCGCTGACGCGCCTGCGCAATCGTTGCGAACAGGCGCTGCGCGGCAGCAAAAACGATGCCGACTATCGTGCCGCGCTGGAGGCCACGATTGAGGAATCCGACGAGCTTATTCGCACCTTCGACGCGTTGCTGATGATCGCGCGCGCCGAATCCGGACATGCGCGCGACAACATGACCGAATTCGACGCCGCCGAGATTGCGCGCGACGTAGGCGAACTCTACGAGCCGCTCGCCGAGGAGAAAGGTCTCGCGTTAAAGGTGGAGGCGCCGCTCGTGGCGAAGGTGCGCGGCAACCGCGAACTGGTGAGCCAGGCGCTCGCGAACCTCGTCGACAATGCGATCAAATATGGCGGGCCGGACGGTGACCTCAACGGTGCGCCGGCCGAAATCCTGGTCAAAGCCGGCGACGAGGGTGAACGCATCATGCTGACCGTCGAGGACCACGGACCGGGAATTCCGCAAGCCGATCGCTCCCGCGTGGTCGAACGCTTCGTGCGTCTCGAAAAGAGCCGGTCGGAACCCGGCTCGGGTCTCGGCTTGAGCCTTGCCTCGGCAATCGCGCGTCTGCACGGTGGCGAGCTTAAGCTCGAGGACAACGATCCCGGTTTACGCAGCACCATCGCGCTGCCCCGCGCCGGACCGGCAGGCGCGGGATGAAGCGGCCCGGGGCTGGCAAAAGGTCCAATCGTTCGCTGCCGTCAAGCTTGCCCGAATCGGCGCTGATCCGGCGGCTTAGCTCCGCGCGCTTCCCGCCGGACGGCGGAATTGGATTGCCGCTCGCTCCCTCGCAACCTTCTCCGCGTGTTCCGGCCTGGCTGGTGAGCGTGGCGGCCAATCCAGCAGGCCTGAAGCTCGCCTCCCTGGTCTCCGACTACCCGGCTCTCTCGCAGCTCATGGGCGGCATCGGCGAAGCCGCGCCCTATCTCTGGGATCTAGCCTGTGCCGATCCGGTTCGCCTGCTGCGGTTGCTCGGCAGCGATCCTGACGAAGAGTTCGCGGCGCTGCTGGCAAAGGCGCGCCATGCTGCGGCGTCGGCACGCACATCGACGGCGCTAATGCGCGGGCTTCGCCACTTGAAGGCGGAGGCGGCGCTGCTCATCGCGCTCGCCGATCTTGGCGGCGTCTGGCCGGTCGAGCGGGTGACGCAGGCACTCACCGATCTTGCCGACACCGCCCTCGGTATCGCCGTCCGCTTTCTGCTTGCCGACGCCGAGCGGCGTGGCCGGCTTGCGCCCGCCGATCCGAGCAATCGCGAAACGGGCTCCGGCTACATCGTAGTCGCCATGGGCAAGTTGGGCGGCTGCGAGCTCAATTTCTCAAGCGACATCGACCTCATCGTGTTTTTCGATCCGGCCGCCACAGGACTTTCTCCCGACCTTGAGCCGACGGGCTTCTATGTCCGGCTGACGCGCGAACTGGTCAAGCTATTGCAAGAGCGCACCGAGGACGGTTACGTGTTCCGCGTCGATCTGCGCTTGCGTCCCGATCCGTCATCGACCCAGATCGCCATATCGACGCCGTCGGCGCTCGATTATTACGAAAGCCGTGGACAGAACTGGGAGCGCGCGGCGCTGATCAAGGCGCGGGTCTGCGCCGGCGACCTCGCCGCCGGAGACGCGCTCCTGCGCGAGCTTTCGCACTTCGTGTGGCGGAAGTATCTCGACTACGCCACCATCGCCGACGTTCATGACATGAAGCGCCGCATCCATGCTTATCGCGGGCATGGCGAGATCGCGGTGGAAGGCCACAATATCAAGCTTGGCCGCGGCGGCATTCGCGAGATCGAATTTTTTGTCCAGACCCAGCAGCTCATCGCCGGCGGCCGCCATGACGAATTGCGCGGTCGCGGTACGATCGCGACTCTCGCGGCGCTTGCCGCTGGCGGCTGGATCGATGCGTCCGCGCGTGACGAATTGACAACCGCTTACGCATTTTTGCGTCGCGTCGAGCATCGCCTGCAGATGGTCGCGGATGAACAGACTCACTCGCTGCCGTCCGATCCGGAGACGCTGGAACGCTTCGCCCGCTTCCTCGGCTATGTGGGTCGCGACGACTTCGCCACGCATCTGCTTGAGCAGCTGCGTACAGTCGAGCGCCATTATGTCGGGTTGTTCGAGGGCGAGCCCGCACTCCTTGCCCGCCGGCATAATCTTTCGTTCGCGTCGCCGGAACATGACAGCGAAACGCTCGATCGTCTGGCGCAGCTCGGCTTTGCGCATCCCCCCGCGGTGCTGGAGACGGTGCGCCAATGGGAGGCCGGGCACTATCGGGCGCTGCGCGGCGAACAGGCGCGCGACAATCTCACCGAGCTTCTGCCGCTGATCATCGATCAGATGTCGGGCGCGGAAAACCCGGATTCCGCGTTCGCGGCGTTCGACCGGTTTCTCAGCGGCCTGCGGGCAGGTGGGCGCTTTCTCTCGCTGCTACGGAGCAATCCGCAAATCGTCGAATTCGTCGCCCTCATCCTCGGCGTCGCGCCGCGGCTCGCCGATACACTCGCGCAACAGCCCCATCTGATCGACTTGCTGATTGATCCGACATTCTTCGGCGCGTTGCCGGATGAGAGTCGGTTAGCGAACGAACTGGGCCGCGCGGTCGGCGGCGCACCGCGCTACGAGGAATTTCTCGACGCCATCCGGCTGTTCGGTCAGGAGCACATGTTCCTGATCGGCGCGCGCATCCTGTCGGGTTCGGTTTCCGCCGAGCAGGCCGGCGATCTCTACGCGCGGCTCGCAGAGATACTCGTGCGCGCCTTGCACGCCAGAGTGCTCGACGATTTTGCAGCTAC
>DATJTL010000269.1:0-3346 GCA_035503415.1 Xanthobacteraceae bacterium | reverse complement strand
TCCTCAAGCTCTGAAATGCGGCGGCTTACCGTCGAGACCGGTATGCGCAGCCGCCGCGCCGCTTCGGAAAAGCTCTTCGCTTCAACAACCTTGGCAAAAATGGCCAGCGCATTGAGGTCGGTCATCGGCTTTCCATTTCTGGAAATCTGATTTCCGGGTTTCCCAGTGAAACCAGAAAACGCATCCATGTATTGTTTTGCCGTGTGGAGATAATGCCATGAGGAGCGGGCAATGTCAGGTAACTCTTCGGCTGACGAGACGGCGATCAGGGACGTGATGGCGGCTTATGAAATCGCGCTCAACGCATCAGACACGCAGGCCGTGATGCCGCTTTACGCCGAGGATGGCGTGTTCATGCCGCAGAACGCCCCGTCGGTGATCGGAAGGAGCGCGGTGTGCCAAGCCTATGAGGCGGTGTTCAAAGCGATCACGCTCAAGGTCAAGTTTGCGATCGCGGAAGTCGTGATGATGTCGCCGCAATGGGCCTTCGTTCGCACGAATTCGGCAGGCACCCAGAAGATCAATGCTACCGGCGCGACCAGTTCCGAAGCGAACCAGGAGTTGTTCATTTTCAGAAAGAGCGACGACGGCAAATGGCGGATCGCCCGCTACAGCTTCTCCACCACCAACCCGGCGTGAAGCGGGTAAACCCGAGAGGGGCGGTCAGCCGCCGCCGGAGTTTTGCATGGGCGTCGCGGGTTGAATGAGATCCGCCATCAAGCCCGGCGCTAACGATACTGAACCAGGAGCAGGATCATGAACGCGATGGCTTGTAGCGAGGCGGAACAAACGGCTCACTTCGCGGGCAGCGGAGTATTGGACCGGCGGGCGCTTCTGGAGGGCGCCGGCGTGATTGCCAGCGCTTTGGGCATGGGGGCCACGCTGGGGGCCGCAGCTCCGGCCCCGGGCTCTGCTTTCGATCCGAAAGCCGAAGCTAACAGGATCGCGTTTGACCGCACAGGCAAGGGTGATGACGTACTGCTGATTTCAGGCTTTCCGCAGACGCGGCGCTCCTGGAACAGGGTCGTGCCGCTGCTGTCGAAAGATTTCCGCACTGTGGCCGCCGACCTGCCCAGCTTCGGCGATTCCGGATTGCTTCCCGTGCCGGCGACGACGGAAAACGCCGGCAGGATTTTCCATGAATTTGTCCGTGGCCTCGGCACGCCCTTGCACGTTGTTGCCCACGACTTCGGGGCTTGGGTGGCCTACAGCTGGGTGCTCTTGTTCCCGGAGGATTTCAAGTCGCTGACGCTGATCGACGCCGGCATTCCGGGCGTCACACTGACCGAGGACGTTCAGCTGTCCGACTACAAGCGTAAATGGATTTTCATCTTCCAGATGCTTCCGGATTTGCCGGTCGAGTTCACCAAAGGCAAGGAGGACGTCTATGTCGGCTGGTGGTTCAAGAACAAGGTCTACAAGCCGGGCGCGATCGCGGCGGAAGATGCGGCAGCTTATGCGCGGGCCTATGCGGGCGAAGGCCGCATGGACGCGGCGTTTGATTATTGCCGCCAGATCATTGTCGACATGGAATTCAACAAGCGGCAGTTCAAGGCGAAGTCGCCGGTTCGGTTGCTGGCCGTCGGCGGTGAGCACTCCATTCCCAACATGGGTGAAGCGCTCAAGCCGTACTTCGAGAATATAACGTCACTCGTCGTCGCCGATTCCGGTCACTTCGTTCCGGAAGAGCAGCCGGCGGTGCTCGCCAGCGCTTTGACGGCCTTTCTCAGAGGCGAATCATTACAATGAGCGCGGCGGAAAAATGGGTCACCACCGCCGAAGCGCTGGTAGCGGCGATCGAGGAGGGCGTCGGCAAAGTCGTCGTCAGCGGATGCCTGAGCAATGTGCCATCGCTGCAGTTGTTGCCGGGACAGTCATTATGCGGCGCCGCCGAGAATTCGAAGATCGCGTTTGTGGATGGGGTCGACGGCGTCGAGCTCACCTCCGGCAACGGCGTCCATAATGTGCATCTGTGCGCCAGTCCGGAGCGGCGGGCAATTTTCAACGATACGACGGTCTCGAGTTTGGGCCGCATCGTATTGCGCAACGTGACCACGCACGGGCGCGTCCAAATCCTCGCGCGCGACAAGGTGCGCAGCGGGCACCTGGAGGTAAACGGTCTCGACATCATCGCCGCCGACGCGCGCGCCGAAAGCGAGCGTCCGCACGGCTACGGCGTCTATGTGCTGCATGGCGCCTTCACGCTCTGGAACATGCAGCGCGACGAGGACGCGGCAATCAGCGCGGATCTCGTGGGCATCTCCGCCGGCCGCGACGGCGATCCAGTCCGCGGCAGCGGTATTTTCATTGGCGGCGCCGGAGATGCCGGCGGCCGGCTGATTGCGCGGCGGTTGGAAACCGGACCGGTGTACAGCGACGGGGGCATCGCGCCGGGAACGCCGGATTGCATCGCGGGCGGTGTCTTCGTGGTCTACGGCGCATACGCGGACCGCGTGCGCAACCGCGGGCCGGTGACGACCTATGGCGCAAACGACATGGTGCTCGACAATTGGGGTGTCGTCGACCGCTGGACGGCGGACGAGAAAATAACCTCGCATGGTCCGAGCGGCATTGGCTTTGTCAATTTCGGCACCGTCAACGTCCTTCAGGTCAACGCGCCGATCGAGACCTTCGGCCAGGGCGCGCGTGGCTTCAACGTCTATAGCGGAACAGTCCATTCGGCGGAGTTCGAGCGCATTGTCACGCATGCCGATGGCGCCGTCGGCATCCAGATCAGCCAGCCGGTCGGCGTCATCAAGGTTCAACGCGGCATAGAAACGTATGGCGGCACCGGCAACTCGCTGGTCAAGGGCGTGGTGGTGAAGCTTGCCGCCATTGCGCTGAGCCTCAAGCCCGGCGCCGCCGCGCGCAACATCGATATTGCCGGCGGCCTGATCACGCACGGCGAGGGCGTTGCCCCCTTGGAACTCAACGGTGTCATCGAGTCGTTCCAGGTTACGGACGGCTTTGCGGCTGCCGTAAGCGGGTCCCAAAGCATTTAGCGAGTGCGTTTCCCCCGTGGGGCGGAGGTAACGGTCTGGCGCGAGCGCGAACCGTCATCGGCCGATTGCGACAGTCCGGACGATCCTATTTTTTGGAAAGGCGGAGAAACCCGATGCGTTCAAACAACCAAGGAGCCGCGATCGTTATGCGGCAGTATGGCGGGACCGACGTGCTCCGCCTCGAAAGCGTCGCGCTCTCGCCCCTGCTGCCGGACGAGATCAGGATACGAAGCCTCGCATCCGCCGTGAATCACTCGGATCTTGAGATCAGGGCAGGCAACTGGCCGATCTTGAAGCCTGATCCGTTTCCCTACACACCGGGACTGGAAGTGGTTGGGGATGTC
>DATJTL010000268.1:0-11239 GCA_035503415.1 Xanthobacteraceae bacterium | reverse complement strand
GGAGCCTCGGCCAGCGGAGTGCCGCGGGTGTCGCTCATCGGAATGGACATCCGAATAAGCTTCTCGATATCGCGCAGCAACGCGATTTCTTCGCCGTCACAGAGCGAAATCGCAACACCTTCCGCGCCCGCGCGTGCGGTGCGGCCGATGCGGTGCACATAAGTTTCCGGCACCTCCGGCAGATCGAAATTCACCACGTGGCTGATGCCGTCGACATCGATGCCGCGCGCCGCGATATCCGTGGCCACCAGCGTCCTGATTTCGCCCTTGCGAAAGGCGGCCAGCACGCGTTCGCGCTGATTCTGCGACTTGTTGCCGTGGATCGCTTCGGCACCGATGCCGGCCCGGACCAGGCCGCGCACGACTTTATCGGCGCCGTGTTTGGTCCTCGTGAAGATCAAGGCACGGTCGATCGTTTCGCTCCGCAATACATTGACCAGCAGCGCGGATTTCGCGGCGCGATCGACACGAATGACCCGCTGCTCGATGCGCTCTGCCGTCGAAGCGACCGGCGCTACCGAGACCTTGACCGGATCGTGCAGCATCTGCGCGGCAAGTTCGGCGATGGCGCGAGGCATGGTCGCGGAGAACATCAGCGTCTGGCGCTGTGCCGGCAGCTTGGCGACAATCTTGCGGATGTCATGGATGAAACCCATGTCGAGCATCCGGTCGGCTTCGTCGAGCACGAGACATTCGACTTCGTTCAAGCGAAGCCCGTTGCCTTTGACGAGATCGAGGAGACGGCCGGGCGTGGCGACGAGAACGTCGGTGCCGTCAAGCAGGGTGCGAACCTGCCCGCCCATCGATACGCCGCCGATCGCCAGCGCGGTTCTGATGCGCAGGTGGCGGCCATAGGTGCGAAAACTATCGCGGATTTGACCGGACAATTCTCGCGTTGGGCTGAGAATCAGGACCCGGCAGCTTTTGCGCGCGAGCGGTCGCGGGCTGGACGCCAGCCGGTGCAGGATAGGCAGTGCGAACGCGGCGGTTTTGCCGGTTCCGGTCTGCGCGATGCCGATGACGTCGCGACCCGACATCACGGTCGGAATGGTCTGGGCCTGAATCGGGGTTGGAGTGAGATATTTTTCCTCTGCGAGGGCACGCGTGATTGCGTCGTTAAGTTTGAAGTCTTGAAAGGAGGTCAATGAATAGGCCTTCGTTGTGCGCGCTGCATCCGCCGCGGGCGATGCGCCGCGGCGTGCTTGCGGGTGATAGAAGACATCCCGCGCGATCTGGGCTGTCAGTGAAATTGGGAAGAGCGAGCCAGAAGCCGTTTGACGGGGTCCCGTACACGCGGCTCGCAGCAGGCCGATAAAGGCCGCGAACGCCACATAGGCCAAAGATGTGTTCGTTTCAAGGCGCCGCGATGATTAACGGGCGCCGCTCTCGTCTTTTACCGCCTCTTGGCCAACCGAGGCGCAGGTCAAAGGGCTAAATCACTCATCGGGTCGGCGCGACGACTTCGACCGGATCGGAGCCCAGGAGGCTGGTCAGCGCCGCGCCGACGCGTTTGGCCGAGCATGCGTGGCTTCACGGAAGCGCTCCGTAAAGCTCACATTATCTCATTTGGTTGTGCTGGGCGCCGTGTGATGGTGGTGCCTCAAGCGATAGGTTTCCAATTTTTGATTGTAGCCGGCACTGCCGCCACCTGATCCCGACGAGGAGTAGAATCCTCGGCCGTAATTCGGGTACGGGGTAGCCGCGGATGCCGGGGAAGCAAGGCTTGACGCCAGGCCTATTGCGGCAATGAAGACAATCGTACCGAGTTTTGACTTGTTGATCATCGATCTCTCCTGACAACGACTCCGGCCGCCGCCTCGAATGTGGCGAATTGCCATGCGCCCGGCGACGACGGCCACAACCGATGTGTACAGGGTGATCGAACGGATGATTTTTGAAAAATTGCGCAGATTACTCGGAAATTAGCACAGTCGGCATCTGGCGTTGCTCTCCGCGGCCGTTCCTCGGAGGTTGAGGTGGTCGCTTGCGCACCTCGCCTGAAACGCTAATGTCGAGCGCGGTCCGTTCGGACCGTTTGCTCACACGGCAAATTCATAGCGTCGATGCGCGGCCGTCAGGGTTTCGATCCTGAGCGATGGCGGGAGGTTTGCGGGACATGACCGAGAAAGTGCTGGTGGTGCGGGGCGGCAGACTGATTGACGGTACCGGTCGGCCACCGGTCGATAATGCGGTCATCGTGATTCGTGACGGCCGTTTTGCAGCGGTCGGACGCGACGGCGAGGTCGCCGTGCCGCCCGGTGCCGAGGGCATCGACGTAACGGGCAAGACCGTGCTGCCCGGATTCATCGACGGTCACGCCCATCTCGAGGATTTTCACGGCGAACTTTATCTGCATCTCGGCATCACGAGCTGCGTCACCATCGAAATCTTTCAGGATGGCCCTTGGACGCTGGCGCAAAAGCGCGGCACCGAGTCCGGCAACATCAAGGGACCGCGCGTGTGGACGTCCGGCCAGGCAATAGGTGGGGTGCGCACCGAGACCGACGCGCCGGACTCGCGCGCGGTACGCGGCAACATCACGATCGAAACTCCGGAGGAAGCGCGCAAGGCGGTGCGCGACAAGAAGGAGCAGGGCTACGACCTGATCAAGCTCAACGAGTTCATCTCCTACGATCTCGTCCATGCTGCGTGCGACGAGGCGCACAAAGTCGGGCTCGCAGTCACCGCCCATAGCTGGGATGTGATCGAATCGGTCAAGGCCGGCGTCGATAGCATCGAGCACATCTGGTCGGTCGGCTATAGCTCGATCCTCGATGTGAAGCGGCGGCGGCAATTGGCCAAACAGCGCCTTGCCGGCAACATCGAGCAGGAGCTTGCCGGCTCCTATTACGAGCCGGAGAATTTTGATGACGTCATCAAGGCGATGGTGGATCACGGCGTCGCCTGGACGCCGACCATCGCCAAGTGGCTGCGCCCGCTGTCGCCGAGCGCGCCGCGTTTTCGCGAGCGCGAGCGACAAATCCTCGACAATCCCGACGCCGACCTGCCGGCCGCCGTGCGTACGATCGCCGATGTTGCCTACGAGAAGCTCTACAAACGCTACACACCCGAGCAGCTCGACCGCACCAAGATCTTCTATGAGAAGGCCAACGAGTTCATCCGCCGCTTTGTCGCAGCCGGCGGCATTCTCAAGGAAGGCTCAGACCCGCCGCGGGGCATGGCCGGGATGCTGCTCCACGAGGCATTGGTGATGGATGTGGAAGCCGGCGTGCCGCCGATGAAAGCGATCCAGGCGGCCACGCTGAACGTCGCCAAGACCTTCAAGATGGACAAGGATTACGGCAGCGTCGAGCCGGGCAAGGTGGCCGACCTTTCCATCATCGAGGGTGATCCGCTGCAAGACATCTGGATGACCCAGAACGTCAAGATGGTGATCATGGACGGCAAGAAGGTCGATATCGGCTTTTCCAAATACAAGAATCCGATCCCGGCCTTCTATGCCTATCAGACACTGCCGCTCGATCTCGACATTTCGCCGCTCTACGTCGTCGCCGGCACGGGCCCGACGGTGCTGAAAGTGCGCGGCCCCGGGATGTGGCCGTTCCATCGCGTGCTGCTCAACGGCAAGCCGCTGCCGACTCGCTACGTCAACAAGACCGAGATCGAGGCGACCATCGCGGCGGAACTCATCGCGGCGGCGGGGACCTACCTTGTCACGGTGAAGCCGGAGGGCGAGCTGTTGCCGGAATCGCACCCCGCGCATCTTGTGGTCGCGTTTCCGAATTAAGCGGGCACCCTCGCTCGCAGGGGCGGCGCTGGTGGCCGCCCACGAGGGGGCCGCGCCGCGGTGGTCGACAGGGCGCTTTATCATTTCCATTTTTTATTCAACCGCTGCTTTGTCGCCTCCAGTGGCGGACGTGATCGCGAGCTTTTACGCTGGCCTCTCCAGGGACCAGCAAGTTCCCATTCAGTCATTCTGCGACCGACGGCAGTTTGAGAAATGATTCGGCAGACTGGAATCGACTCGCAGTAACGCGGCATGCAACCAAGCCTGTGTCATTTGCAGAAATATGGTGCGCTCTTTATTCGACGTGGCGCTTCGTGCCCAATCCAAACACTCCGCCGCATATCCTTGGTAATCGTCAAATGAACACACGGTGTTCTCCTGATTCTCGTACTGCCGTCTCGGCTGTATAGCGATGATGGGGCGCGTCTGTGACCTTGCGGGAGCTTTCCAAAATTTAATGGTGACGACCGGCGCTCTCCTTGCGCTTGCTGTCTTCGAATCAGGAAAGACGATTCTCCAACGGTCGTTGTGACCAATGCGCGGATCGCGAAATTTTTATCGGTCGTGACAGAAAGTTTACGCTTTCTTCTGGCTGCGCAACGGAACGCACAGGCGCGATTGATTTTCCAGGAGGGGCCATTCGCGTACCGTCTTTGTGCCGCTTTTATGCAATGCTTCGAGCCGCCATGTTCTCAAAGTCCGTCACCAACTGTCTTGTGGTGCGCAAGGGCCGGGTCCCGTGCAAATGTTGCTGCACAGCGGGGGATGAACCGGCGAACAGCTGCCATTCCCGGGGTCCAAATTATAAAGCGGCGGATCAACGTAGGCGGCACGATAACGCGCGGTTGCGGACGATGACGGGAAGACGGTGCTGAGAACAATCGCGACGCAAAGAACTGAAAGAGCAAACAGATAATGAAGCCGAGACAAGGACCAAGTTCCTTTAAGGTTGCGCGCCGCTAAGCCGCCCGGGCGCGGATGCGAGGATGCATACTCAAATGCCGGCCTGATCCTGCTCGCGCTTGCGAGTTTTTGCCGAAGGTTGGCGGTTTTTGCGTAATTGTCACACGCTGCCAGCGCTTAACGAAAGTATTTCCCGCCGACACGTTGCGACACGGACAATTGCCGTTTGAGCAATAGGTACGTCGGCCACGCCGCCGTTATTCTTTTGCCCGAGGACGGAGAACTCACAGGGAGTAGACAATGCTGAAGATAGCAGCCGCCGGCACGATTGCGCTTTCCGTTGTTACGGCATCGCCGCTCGCGCTGGCGCAGACAAGCCAGGCCGGAGATCAGCAGGGCATGAGCGCGGCTGACACCGGTACTTTGACGGACATGCGGATCAACGTCATCAAGACCGCATTGCAGCTAACCCCTGACCAGGAAAAATACTGGCCGGCAATAGACAAGGCGATTCGCGCCAGGGCGGAGCACCGGCGCGGCCGTCTGATGGATTTCGCAACACGTGCGAGCGAAGTGCGCGGAAGCAATCCCATTGAAGACTTGAAAAACCGTGATCCCGTTGCGTTCATGCAGCGGCGGTCTCAAGCCTTGGCGCAGCGCGCGACCGATCTCAAGAATCTCGCTGACGCGTGGCAGCCGCTCTACCAGACGCTCAGCGACGACCAGAAGCGGCGGCTGGCTGTCCTGACGTTCGTCGTCCTTCGTGACATGCGAGAGGCCGTGGAACAGCGTCGGATGCAGTCTGACGATCAGGATGACGATCAAGGCGGGTAAGAACGGTATCCCCGCCCCGCAAGCGGACGCGATCACGATTGCAGTTGCGACCGACGTCCGCTGTCGGGCTTGCTACTAAGCGCAACGATACAGCGCTGATACCTTAGGGGTTGCGACCTGGACCACCCGGTGCGCCGCCACCAGGTCCACCGCCGCCAGGTCCGCCACCGCCCGGTCCGCCGCCGCCCGGTCCGCCAGGACGACCACCAGGTCCGCCAGGGCGACCACCGGGTCCGCCGGGACGAAGACCGGGTCGGCCGGGTGGGCCACCCGGACGAACAGCAGGCGGGCCGCGACGCGGACCCCGGGGCCCAACGTGCCAGCCGCGCCAACCTCGCGGGCCGCCCCAGCCGAAGCCGCGCCGCCACGCGTAACCGCACCAATACCAGCCGGGGCCGCGCCAGCCGGACGGATACCAACAGTAACGCCGGCCACCAAAGAAGAACTGCACGTCCTGCAATGGAGTGGCATTGTCTGCCGCGGAACCAAGTGGGGTCAGCGGCATGGCTTGCGACGTCAGTGCCGTGCCGCCCACCAATACTGTGCCCAGAGCAATTGCGAGAAATTTTCTCATCGGCCGCTCCTTCTCGGATCGCCGCGCCCGGCTTCCTCGTCCGGTTATCCGGCCGCCGGCAGCGCGCCCGTCCTCTCGTCGTCTCAATCCGTGAAAAGGTTTTTGCGTTCCTGACCGGTTCGCTCTGCGGCAATATGTGACGCGAATACGTGTTATCGAGTGTCAAACGGACATCGGCTTGGAAGTTGAGTTGTTTCAACTTTCGAAGGCGCAACTAAGCTATGTTACGTCAATGCGTGAAATGAGCGTCGCCAGAAACGATGAAACGAAGCGAAAGGCGGTAACAGCGCCGCTGCGCATCGGCGCGTTCAAGCAAGACGCCGAGCAGGCGCGCGCGCTGGAGCGGGTGAAGGTTTGGGCGCGCGAATGCCTGGAGCTCGCGGACGAGGACACGGTTCTGGTCGCCGAGATGGCCTGCGCCCGGCCGGGCTGTCCGCCGCTCGAAACGGTGGTGACGTTTTGGACCGGTGGCGGCGAGCGGCACTGGTTCAAAGTGTTCAAGCCGGTGGCCGAAGTCACCTTTGATGATCTGCCGCCCGCCTGGCTCAAGGATGCGCTTTACGCAACTGATCCAGTTGACGGGGCGTGTTGTTGATCAGCGATCGGCGCCCTCGTTGAGCGCGCGCAGACGATCGATGACACGCGGCGGTGTGGCATAGGCCTGATCGATCACGTCCTGGAGCTGCTGGCCGGTCTGCGGCGCGTTGACGACGAGACCGATCTTTTTCGCGTCGGCGACGAAGGCGGGGTCGACGAAGGTATCGGCGAGCGCCTGCCGCATGGCCGTGACTCGATCCGCCGGCACGCCGGGCGGCATCACCAGCGGCCGGCCGAGCGCGAGTGGTGCAAATGCCGCGTGCATCAGCAGTTTGTCGTCAGCATCCGTGATGAGATCGGGGACGAAGGGCACGCCGGCCAACTCTTTCACCGGCTGCGGCCCGTATTGCAGCACGGCCTTGGCCAGATGGTCGGGCAGCCATTGCGGCCGCGTCGAGGTAATGGCGCTGTAGAACACGCTCGGCGAGCCGTCGATTTCGCCGCGCTCCATGGCGAGGAACGTGTCGTTCAAGCCCTTGTAGCCGTTGATCGCCTTCATCTTGGTGCCGAGAAGGGCGTCGATGAGCCGCGTGTAGAACGCCTGCGTCGAATTGGTGCCGGACGCGCCCATGGTGGTGGTGCGGGCTTTCAGATCGGCAAGCGAATTGACCGGCACGCTGTGCCAGAGCAGCGTCACGGCGGTCTCCACGCTCGGCGTGCCCAGCCAATTGAATTTGGTGGCGTCGTAACGCGCTTGCGCAACACCGAACAACGGCGCGAGCGGCGGACCGTTCTCGACCAGTGCGATGACGCTGCCGTCGTGCTCGGCGTTGTGGAACAGGTAGTCCATGGCAACAAGGCCACCGGCGCCCGGCATGTCCTGCACCACGATCGACGGATTGCCCGGAATATGCGCGCCGATATAGCGGGCGATGGCTCTCGCCAGCGTGTCATAGCCGCCGCCGGCGCTGCCGCCGACAAGAAGCGTTACGGTCTTGCCTTTGTAGAAATCCCCGACCGGCGCGGCGGCGGCGCTCGCCGACGCCATCACCAGCAGAGCGGCGCCCATCGCCAGCAAGCGGCTAAGTGTCTTCATTGACTTATCTTCATCGGCTTATTGCCCCGAAACGGCCGGCATCTTGACGTTGTAGGTCTGCGCTATGCCCTCAAGCTCTTGCCACAGCTTGGCGGGAATCGGGATGCCGTTCTTGCGCCGCGCGGCTTCGGTGCGGTTGGAGCGTTCGCCCGGCATGGTGACTTCGTCGAAGCCATGCTGGCGTGGCAGCGATTTGAGAATATCAACCAGCGAGTCGGCATCGTGCTCGAACTCGCCAAGCGGACGGAAGCTGTCGATATCGAGCGCGAGCATGGCGAGGTTGGCAACATGGCGCGTGCGCTGCTCCGGGCCGAGCGCGCGCGACTGGATCGGCGCCGCGGCGAGGATGCTCGCCAGCATTTCGAACATCAGGCCGAGGCCCGAGCCTTTCGGCCCGCCGAGCGGCAGCAGAATCTCCGCCGTATTCGGATCTGTGGTCGGTTCGCCGTCGGCGGTGAGCACGGTGCCCGGCGGCAGCGGTTGACCGGTGGCGCGCGCCTGCAGGATCTTGCCGTTGGAGATGGTCGAGGTTGCCATGTCGAGCACGAGCGGCCCGTCTTTGCCGCCGGGCACCGCGATGGCGATCGGGCTCGTCGCCATGCTGGCGACGCGGGTGCCGTGAAAGGCCATCAAAGCCGGCCCGCAGCCCATGATCAAAGCGGCGCAATTGTGCTGCGCGATCCACTGCGCGTAGCGGCCGATGGCGCCGGTATGGGTGGTCTCGCGCACGATGCCGTAACAGACGCCGATCTGTTTCGCCCGTTCTACCGCGAGCGACGCCGCCTGCATGCAGGCGACCGGGCCAAAGCCGTGATCGGAGTCGATCACGAAGGTCGCCGGCCGGTCGTGGATCAGGCGCGGCCGCGCATTGGTGTCGATTTCGCCGCGCTTGATGATGCCGATATAGCGCGGCAGCCGCGAGACGCCGTGGCCATCGCCGCCGCGCAGGTTGGCCCACACCAAGCCGTCGGCGACGGTGCCGGCGTCATCGTCGCGCGCGCCCAGCGAAACGAGCACGTGGCGAATGAAGCGGTGCAGCTCTTCGTGGCCGACGAGGATTTTGTCGCTCACGTTTCTTCTCCAGTCACACTAAGATTGTCATTCCCCGCGAAGGCGGGGAATCCAGTAGTCACTGCACAACTGTCTCGTACACGGCACAAGATCCATTTTCTCATTGATTACTGGATCGTCCGCTTTCGCGGACGATGACAACGCGTTACTTCGCCGCCGGAAAATAAGTGTCGAGCCATTGGCGGAGCATGTTCCAGACGCGGGTGGATTTCTCCGCAAACAAGAAATGATCGAGGCCGGAGAACAAGTGCAGCTCGGCCGGCTGGCCGGCGTGCTTGAACATTTCGATCGACTGCTCGGTCGGCGTCACCGAATCCTTGGCGGCGTGAATGAGCAGAAGCGGACGCGGCGCGATCTTGCCGACCACGTCCTCGGCGCGGAAGTCGAACATGCTCTGCGCGGTCTCGGCCGGAAACATTTCCACCGAGTTCGGCGCCAGCATGCCCACCCCCTGCTTGTCCAGATTGGCGCGCACGTGATCGGGGATCGGCACGATCTCGTAGCGCGGCACCATCAGCGACTTGCCGGTGCGGGCGCGGTAGGCCTTGCCCTCTTCGAGCATCTTGGTGAACTTAGCCCAGGCCTCCGGCGTCGGATGCTGGCCGCGGAATTTGCGTTCGCCGTGGCCCCAGCCGCCGTTGGAGACGACCGCGGCGACCCGCGGATTGGTGCCGCCGGCGTAGACGCCGACCGCGCCGCCGAAGCTCGAACCGATCACCGCGATGCGGTCCGGATCGACGTTGGGGTGTTGCGCAAGAAAGTTCAGCGCGTTGCCGGTGTCCTCGACCTGCTCCAGGCAGATGACGCGGCCGAACTCGCCTTCGCTCTTGCCGCAGCCGCGCATGTCGAAGCGCAGTGTGACGTAGCCGAAATCGTTGAGGACTTTGGCCGGCGCGATGCAGGTCGGGCTTGAGCTGTTGGAGCCGAAGCCGTGCAGGACGAGAAACGCCGCGCGCCGCTCGGACGCGCCCAGGCCGTCCGGCACGCCGACGATGCCATGCAGGCGCAAACCCGCCGATTGGAAACTGACAACCTCTTCTTTCATCGCGCGAAACCTCTCCTGGAGCCTGACTGTCGGCCGGCACTGTAATGGATTGCCCGAGCGAGAAAAGGGGACTTTCCGCCTGTTTTTCTGGACGCCGATCGCTTGGCCGCCGCGCGGCGGCCCGCGTCATGCCCCGCCCGCGATAGGCTCGGAACCTCCACAGCGCCCCCCATGGCGCACGGTATACAGGGCGCGATTTCTGCGGTTTAATGACGATAGTTAGATACGTAACAAATGGGGGGCGCCATGGAGAAATCGTATTCGGCAAAGCTTTGCGGCCTCGCCGCGCTCGGACTGGGATTGGCGCTTGCGGCCGCTCCCGGACCGGCGTCGGCGCAGGAGAAGACCTTCAATCTCAAACTCTCGCACTGGGTGCCGCCATCGCATCCGCTGCAGAAGGCGATCCAGGATTGGGCCGACGACATAAAGAAAGAGTCGAACGGCACCATCACGTACACGATCTATCCGGCCCAGCAGCTCGGCAAGGCGTTCGACCATTACGACATGGCGAAGGACGGCATTGCCGACTTCGTCTACGTCAATCCCGGCTACCAGCCGGGCCGCTTCCCGATCATCGCTGCCGGTGAGCTGCCGTTCCTGGTCGGCAAGGCCAAAGGCGGCAACCGCGCAATCGATGCCTGGTATCGCCAGTATGCCGCGAGCGAAATGAAGGACGTGCATTATTGCTTCTCCTTCGTGCTCGATCCGCTGGCATGGCATTCGACTAAGAAGAAGATCCTCGTGCCGGCCGACATCAAGGGCATGAAGGTCAGGCCGGCTCAGGGCACCATCGGCGCCTGGGTGACGCAACTCGGCGGTACCAACGTCGAGTCGAGCGCACCGGAAGTCCGTGACGTTCTCGCCAAAGGCGTTGCTGACGCTGTCACCTTCCCGTGGGGCTCGATGTTCCTGTTCGGCATCGACAAGGTGACCAAATACGACATGGACGAGCCGCTCGGTTCGGTGATGTTCCAGTGGCTGATGTCGCCGGCGACCTACGCCGCGATGTCGCCTGCGCAGCAGAAAATCATCGACGAACACTGCACCGGCGAATGGGCGGCGAGGTTCGCCGATCCATGGGCTGATTTTGAGCACGCCGGCCTGGAGAAGATGCGCAACACGCCGGGCCACGAGGTTTATAAAATCAGCGACGAGCAGCTTGCCCTGTGGAAGCAATCGGCAGAACCGCTCAAGCAGAAATGGGCGGACGGCGTGAAGAAGGCCGGCGGCGATCCCGACACGATCTACAAGGGGCTGCAAGACGCGTTGGCGCAGTACCACGCCGGGTTTTGATTAGCCGTGTAGTTCATCTCGGAGCGGTCCATGGCTGAATCGCAAACGGACGGCGTGCCGGTCGCGGGGCGCCGGCCCAGTGCCATGGACCGTTTCATCGACGGCATCGAACTCATCGCCGCGTTCTTTGCCGCCGTC
>DATJTL010000267.1:0-7758 GCA_035503415.1 Xanthobacteraceae bacterium | reverse complement strand
TCGTCGCAAAAATACGGCACCTCGTTGAGATAATTGACGAACGAGAGTCCGATCCCGCGCACGCCGGCCTCGCTGATGACGGCAAGCTCATCGGCCACTTTGTCGGGCGTGCCGACGAACGGATAGCCGCCGACCGCATTGGAGGCGAAGTAGCGGCGCTTGGCGTAATATTCTTCGGGCGGAATCGTCTGTGGCGTGATGCTTTTGTTGGCCAGCATGCCGTCGATGGCGCCCCAATCGGCGTTCTCGATGATGGCGTGCTGATAATAGTCCTCGGCTTCCTTCTGGTTCGCGCGGCAGACGACCTGGCCGACGGTGAACACTTCGATCTCGCGGCCGAACTTTTGGGCCTGCGACTTGATTTCCGCGACCTTCGCGGCATTGCCGGCGAGCGATTTGCGCGAGCCGGCGGTGGCGACGAAGAAGGCGTCGCAATTGCGCAGCGCGAAAGCCTGTCCGACATCTGAGGAGCCGGCGTTCATCATCAGCGGGCGGGTGCCGCCGTAAGGCTTGGGAAAGGCGCGCGCCGCTTTCAGATGCAGATAAGTGCCCTCGAAGTCGAAAGTGTCGCCGCGCGTCCACGCCTGCTTGACGACGTCGACCCATTCCTGCGCGTATTCGTAGCGCTGGTCGTGCTCGCGCTGCTTGACGCCGAACATGTCGAACTCGCCTTCGTTCCAGCCGCAGACGATATTCATGCCCATGCGGCCGTGGCCGATGTGGTCGGCGGTGACGAATTCCTTGGCGGCGATCAGCGGATGAAACAGCGGTGCATGCACCGTGCCGAATACCGTCATGCGCTTGGTGGCGCCGAGCAGTCCGACCGCCCAGGTGATGGTTTCGAGCGTTGTGCCGTGAAAGTCGGTCTCGCCGCCGTAGCCTTTCCAGCGCGCGATCGGCAGCATGAAGTCGAGCCCTGCCTCGTCGCCGAGCTTGGCGAGAGCGAGACACTCCTCCCAGCTTGCCGACCAGCGCTCCGGCACTTTGGTGGCCGAACGGCCGGACGAACAATTGGCACCGAACAGGCCGATCTTGAGGGCATTGCCGTTGTACATGGCAATGCGGTCGCGCATGGATGCAACTGGCGCCAGCACGGTCTTCTCCGTCAGTGAATGTCGGCCGTGATCTTAGCGCAAACTTCAAATCCACCACACTAGCCGTCATGCGGCTCATCCAAACATCGGCGCCTGGGCGAGACTCTCGCACCGACGGATGCCACAATTGCAGATGCCACAATCGATGGCTGTCCGGTGTTTATACAGGCGTCCAGCCAACCGGAGCGAGCCAGGCGTCATCCGCATGCGCTCACGCAGTTCACAACAGAGAGGTCGTTTCATGTTGCCGATATCCAGGATTTTTGCAGGTCTCGCAGTCGCTGCCCTCGTATCGTCGCCCGCCGCCGCGCAAGGTGTCCTCACCCAAAGGAACGTATCGCTGGCGCTGGCCCAAGAGATCGCCAACGCCGCGATCGCGCAGTGCCGCACCATGGGATACAAAATTTCGGTTTCAGTGCTCGATCGCGACGGGGTTCCGATCGTCATGCTGCATGACGACGGCGCGGGCTTGAGCACCAATGAGGGCAGCGATCGCAAGGCCTACACGGCGGCTTCGTTCAAGCAACCGTCGGCGGCGTTCGTCAAACGCCTGCAGGACCGGCCGGATACGGTCGGCTCGCGGCACTATTCGCGCATTCTCGCGCTTGCCGGCGGCTTGCCGATCAAGGTCGGCGACGACGTGATCGGCGCGGTCGGCGTGTCCGGCACGCCCGGCGTGGACGACAAGTGCGCGCAGGCCGGCATCGACAAGGTGGCGGATCAACTGAAATAAGCGCCGCCTCGCTGCGGCTCACCACAAGCGCCCTTCGCTGTGCCGGCGCCCCTCGTTTAGTTGGCGCCGGCGCGCAGCCGCGTGCGCATTTACACCCGCTTAAGATTAATCGTTGCATTGTCCTCCCCTGTCGTGGTGTCGCGAGGGTGGGGATGAGGATGAGTAGCGTAAGTTCCGTATCCTTTGAGAGATCAGGATCGTCTGCCCGGCTTCAGCCGGAGCGCGCCCGCCACTTCGCCCGTTAGTCAATCCATTTTGAGTGGCGCGTACCATGCCGTCTCGGGCCGCGACGTATCCTAACGTCACAGCTTATAACGTCCGTGCGGTTGCAGCCCGCGATCCTCGCCGGGCCGGCCGAGCCGCCATAGGAAGTGCCGTCCTTGGGCTTGGCAGCGTGAGCGCGATTGCGCTCATGGCCGGCACGGCGACCGTGGCGGCCGCGTGGATGGTAGCGGGCTCACTCGCCGGCAATCCCGCGCTCCGCGGCAGTGCGCCGTTTGCACTGGAAACCGCAAGCTTGCCGCGGCCGCCGCAGCGGCTGGCCGACCCTGCCGATATGTTTGGCGGAGCGCTCGCTTCCGCCAATCCCGCCTTTGCGCCGGAGGCGACGCCGCAGGATACGCTCGCTTCGACCGAGCCTGACGCTTCGCCGGCCATTAGCGCGCCGCCGTCACCGCCGGTTCGCACCGCCGCACTGGGCGGCAGCGTGCCGTTGCCGGCGCCGCGTCCGCTTTACGTCGAGTCAATTCCGGTCAAGACCGTGATCTTTCGTGCGCCGGCCGCTGCAGCCGTCCCGGCAATGCGACTGGCAAGCGTCGAGCCGCATGAAGCGCCGCCGGAAGTGGCTGCTCCGCGCGTGCGGCCGGCTCCGCCCGTACCGCAAATGAGACCGCGGTTCGCCGCCGCCGTTCCGGCGCGTGCCGCACCTGACACCACGGGCTCGATCGAGACGCCCGCGACGCATGCGCGTTCGCGACTTGCCTACAACAATCCCGAGACGCCGCCGGCGGCTGACCGCCACACCGCGATCTACGATATCGTGGCGCACACAGTTTACATGCCGGACGGCGAGCGGCTGGAGGCGCATTCCGGCTTGGGCCGCATGCTGGACGATCCGCACTACATCTCCGCCAAAGCTCGCGGCCCGACGCCGCCGAACACCTACGATCTCACTTTGCGCAGCGGATTGTTCCATGGCGTGCAGGCGCTTCGGCTCAATCCGGTTGCCGACAGCAGGATGTACGGGCGCGACGGTATTCTGGCGCACACCTATATGCTGGGTCCGAGCGGTCAGTCGTTCGGCTGTGTCTCGTTCAAGGACTATGCGGAGTTCCTGCGCGCCTTCCAGCGCGGCGAGGTCAACCGCTTGATCGTGGTGACGCACCTGCAGTCTCCGCCGCCCGGCATTCGCGCCGATCGCGACGACGGCTGGCATTTTGCCTTCGATCTCGAGAGCGCGCATTAGCAGCTAAATCCGCGCGCGCCGTTTGCCTCGTGCCGCTTACCTTTCGGTAACTATCGAAATGGTTTCCAGGTTTTTGCGGGTTGAAACATCACTTTGCAAGGTTGCATCAAGGTTGACAGAACCTTCGCTTAACGCTCGCGCGACTAGGTTCACTCGAGGGGGCCGGCATGATCGTCAGTGAATGGAGGGTCCCAAATGAAGATGATGAACATCGTCCGTGGCGTCAAATTCGCCGCTGTCATCCTCACAGCACTCGCGATCGCGGGGTGCGCCAAGAATCCGGCGCTCAACACGGCTAACGCCACTGGCGCTCCGTGGGCGAATAATGCGAGCGTGCCTGGCAGCCAGCAGGACTTCGTGGTTAATGTCGGGGACCGCGTGTTCTTCGATACCAATTCGTCGGAGCTCTCGGCGCGAGCGCGAGAGACGCTCGACAAGCAGGCACAGTGGCTCAATCATTACAGCCAATATGATTTTACGATCGAAGGCCACACCGACGAGCGCGGCACGCGTGAATACAACATCGCACTCGGCGCCCGGCGCGCGGCGATCGTGCGTGACTATCTCATCTCTCAAGGCGTCGCGGCGCAACGCATCCGCACGATCTCCTACGGCAAGGAACGGCCTGTCGCGGTCTGCGACGAAGAGTCGTGCTGGGCGCAGAACCGCCGCGCGGTGACAGTGCTCGGACAGACCTCATAATATAACGGCGCTACATCATGCGGCGGTGCGGTTGACCCTGTTGCCGTCTGGGGTCGCCGCACTTCCGGTTCGCAGGCGGTTTGGTGTTTAAGCCTGCTTGGAAGGTGTTAGCTTGCCCACGGCGCCCTGGAGTCGTTTTGTTGCGCCGATGAGATCTGCAAGCAGCTTCTCATCAATATCTACACGGCCCTCATATGCCGCCAAGTTTCGTTCGTTGTGCGCCTTTAAAAGGATTTGAAGGTCTCTTTTATCTATCGCCAGCGTGTGGACAAGCGTTTGAAATACCGTGATGCGATTTTCAGAACGGTAGCCGTACCGTCGCAAAGCCGCGAGTGAAAATTTGTGGGCGGCTTCGTATGCTAAGTCAAATTGGCTGTCGGTTGCTATGCTTTGATTTTGGGCGTCGACCAATCCCCGGCGTGCCGATTTGACCATCCCGTCGAATTCGCTGCGGGAGGGAGCTTCGATCTTGAGGCTCCCGATCCTAACCAGATTGTCGAGCTCGTGCTTGCCCATTGGTAATGTCCTCTTCGGAACCAATGATGAAAATTTTCGCCGAGCGACTTATGTTGCCGAACACTGATCCTTTGTCGGATATTTTGCGCTGCCAATCGTTCGGCGAAACAAATAAAGGATGTACCTTGCGCCGAAGTTTTCTCTCGACATTTTGGGCGGCTGTATAAAGATCGGAGTAATTCAAGTCGTCGCCAATGATCATGAGGTCGATGTCGCTGTGGGCCGTGTCGGCTCCCTTTGCTACCGAGCCATACACGAAGGCGCTCGTGATTGTGTCGGAATATGGCTCAAAGGACTTCCTGATAGGCTCGGCCAGTCCGACCGTTTTCTCGACGAGGCCCCGCAAGTCTTCAAAGATCGGGGCCGCTTGGTTTGCTCGGTAGTGCTTCCGGTTGCCCAAGCGTTCGATCGTCACTAAGCCGCTTCGTTCGAGTTTTGCCAACTCGCGTTCCACCGCGCCCACGCCGGAACTAACTTTTCGCACAATCTCCGAAGTGTAGAAGCTGCGCTCTGGATGGCTGAAAATGAGGGCAAGGACCCGCTGCTGTACCTTCGAAAACAGCGCGTCGGACAAACCCATAATCGGTGGAGTCATCATACCCATATTGGGAAATATAGAACCCAAATTGGGTAGGATCAAGGATCGGCCAGAATCGTCAGCATATATAGAGAGACACAGACTGGTGCTGCCGGTCAGGATTGAACTGACGACCTCTCCCTTACCAAGGGAGTGCTCTACCACTGAGCTACGGCAGCGCCGGTACTGTCAAATTGAGACTGTGTGAAGAAACGCGGCGATCCTTGCCATATGAGGATTCCGGGCGCAAGCGCGCCGGCGCGATAAGCGTGTCCTTGCGGTTGCGGCGGGGACCGTTGATCGTCATCCTGAGGTGCGCGCTGAAAGCGCGCCTCGAAGGATGGCGCGGGAGGCATGGGCCCTTCGAGGCTCGGCCTCCGGCCGAGCGCCTCAGGGTGACGGACTTAAGGACGATGAGCAAGCCCGGCAAAGCCGAGAAATGGGCGGCGCGGAGCGAACGGCTCGCGGCGGCGCTGCGGGAGAATCTCAAGCGGCGCAAGGCGCAAGCGCGCGGCCGGGCTACCCCGTCTGGGCCGCAAGACGACGCGGCGGAGGCCGACGCAGCGCATATCGGGAAAGTTCCCGACTTTCGCCGCAATCAGAGCAACGACTAGGCTACTGGGGCGTTTCGCCAGAAATGGGTAACTGTGCGCGGCCTCGCGCTTTGCGCGCGGCCGGCGCCCGGTCCATAACGGTTCCGGGACAGCGGTCCGGGACCGCCGGAAGGGGTGACAATGGATCGTATTCGCATCGTAGGCGGCCGCCGGCTTGACGGCGCCATTCCGATCTCGGGCGCCAAGAACGCCGCGCTGCCGCTGATGATCGCGAGCCTGCTGACCGAGCAGACGCTCATCCTCGACAACGTGCCGCGGCTCGCCGATGTGGCGCTGTTGCAGCGCATCCTCGGCAATCACGGCGTCGACATCATGGTCGGCGGCAAGCGGTCGGGCGAGACCGCCGATCACGGCCAGACTCTGCACATTTCGGCGGCCAATATCGTCGACACCACCGCGCCCTACGACCTGGTATCGAAGATGCGGGCGAGTTTTTGGGTGCTGGCGCCGCTCGTCGCGCGCATGGGCGAGGCGCGGGTGTCGATGCCCGGCGGCTGCGCCATCGGCACCCGTCCGGTCGACCTCCTGATCATGGCGATGGAGCGGCTCGGCGCCAAGATCGAGATCGACGGCGGCTACGTAGTGGCGCGCGCGCCGCACGGGCTCAAGGGCGGCGAGATCGTCTTTCCCAAAGTGACCGTCAGCGGCACCCACACCGCGATCATGGCGGCCTCGCTCGCCAATGGCACGACCGTGATCGAGAATGCCGCGCGGGAGCCGGAGATCGCCGACGTCGCCGATTGCCTCAACAAAATGGGCGCACGCATTTCCGGCGCCGGAACGCGGCGCATCGTCATCGACGGGGTCGCAGGCCTCAACGGCGCGCGACATGCCGTGCTGCCGGACCGCATCGAGACCGGCACCTACGCCATGGCGGTGGCGATGGCTGGCGGCGACATTCTGCTGCAGAACACGCGGCCCGAGCTGCTGCAAGCGGCGCTCGACGTTCTGGAGCAGACGGGCGTCACCGTCACGCCGACCAATCAGGGCATCCGCATCGCGCGCAACGGCGCCGGCCTGGCGCCGGTCGAAGTCTCGACTGCGCCGTTCCCCGGCTTCCCGACCGACCTTCAGGCCCAGCTCATGGCCTTGATGACGCGCGCCGGCGGCACCTCGCACATCGTCGAGACGATCTTCGAGAACCGCTTCATGCACGTGCAGGAATTGGCGCGGCTTGGCGCGCGCATCCACCTCGAAGGCGAGAAGGCGACGATCGAGGGCGTGGAGCGCCTCAAGGGCGCCCCGGTCATGGCGACCGATCTCCGCGCCTCGGTGTCGCTCGTCATTGCGGCGCTCGCCGCCGAGGGCGAAACCATCGTCAACCGCGTCTATCACCTCGACCGCGGCTTCGAGCGCCTGGAAGAAAAACTCGGCCGCTGCGGCGCGGCGATCGAGCGGCTTTCAGCCTGACGCCTCAGTCACTGCAAACCAGCGGACCCGTGCGAAGTCGCGCGGTGCAATGACAAGTTCGGCGAAGCACTCCAGTTATCAAAGCCGGAGGGCTTCGTCGCGGAACACCGTCAAGTATCTTCGCGCAATCTCAGAGCCGATGGGAAAGCCGGAACGGTCGCCAGCACCAACACGGCGATCAGGCCCATGACGAGATAGATGCTGTGCAGCGAGTGAGCCAGCGTGTCGAGAACGCCGCTAATTCCGGGAATTTCAGAAATCTTCTGGCGCCCTTCCTGAAGCAGATCAACGAGCTCGTTGCCGTTGGTGGAACCTCGGCTCGCCAATCCCGCATTGAATATGCCGCCGAACACCGCGCTGCCGAACGACTGCCCGATAATGCGGGAAAAGAACACACTCGACATCGCCGTGCCGCGCTGAGACCACTCGACGTTGGCCTGGATCGCGACCACGAAGGAAATGTTGGTAATGCCCATGCCGATGCCCATGATGCCGACCGCGATGATCGGCTGCAGGGGATTGGCGCCGGGATGGAGCAATACGAGTACGGCGGTTCCGGTCAGCAGAATTATGCCGCCGATCGTGGACGAAACACGATACGGCATGCGCAGCACAAGCCGACTGCCGAGAAAGCCGCCGAGCGGCCA
>DATJTL010000266.1:0-4810 GCA_035503415.1 Xanthobacteraceae bacterium | reverse complement strand
TCTCAACCGCAACCGGCTGCGGTCGCTGTCGCGGCGTCCGACGCTCACGCCGATCAAGGACAACGACGCCGCCACCAACGGGCCGGAATCCGGCGGACGCGATATTACGCGCGCGCTCGATGATCTCGCCGAAGAGCCGCGTACGGCGCTGCTTCTCGTGGTGCTCGAGGGGTTCACCTACCGCGAGGTCGCCGAGGTGCAGGGGGTGCCGATCGGCACGGTCATGTCGCGGCTCGCCCGCGCCCGCGCGCAGATCAAAGCCTTTTTGGACGGCGAGCGTCCGCCGCTGCGCCGCGTGAAATGACCAAGAGAGAAGACGATGTCTGATCAAATCTCAGTTGTGTCGGAAGACGAATTGCACGCCTATGTGGACGGCCAGCTGCCGGCCGAGCGGCGCGGCGCGGTCGAGGCGTGGCTCGCGGCGCATCCCGACGACGCGGCGCGCGTCGCCGCTTGGCGCAGCCAGGCCGAACTCATTCGCGCTCGCTTCGGCGCCGTGGCCGACGAGAAGCCGCCACAGCGGCTCAATGTGGCCCGGCTCGTGCACAGCGGGCGGCGGCGCACGGCGGCGATCGCGGCGGCGGCAGCGCTGGTCGCTTTCCTCGCCGGTGGCGCCGCCGGCTGGTTTGTGCGCGGCGCCGAGGGCGCCTCGCCGTCGGACCTGACGCGCTTTACCACCGAGGCGCTCGACGCCTACCGGCTCTATGTCGTGGAGGTCCGCCACCCGGTCGAGGTGCCGGGCGACGAGCGGCCGCATCTGGTGCAGTGGCTGTCGAAGCGGGTCGGCGCGCCGGTGCGCGCCCCCGAACTGGAGAAGATGGGGCTCAAACTCGTCGGCGGTCGGCTGCTTCCAGGGCCGACCGGGGCCACCGCGTTCTTCATGTACGAGACCCCGTCGGGCGAACGCTTCACGCTCTATTGCGGACAAACGAAGGATCAGGCGACAGCGTTGCGTTATACCGCCGGCGATCACAACGCCGCGTATTATTGGGTCGACGGCGACCTGTTCTACGTGCTCACTGGCCCGGCCGAGCGCGAAAAGCTGCGCGCGATCGCACAGGCCGCGTACGACCAGATCGATACGCACACGCCGCCGCAGGGCGGCTGAGATCCGCCTATTCCTGCCGGTCATAGGTCCCCACCCGCCACATCGGGTGAATCGTGGTCCAATGTTGGCTAGGATCGTTCCTGGCCACGACATTGGATCAACCGCGAACGAAGAGGCCGAGCATGAGCATGATCTCGACGATCGACGCCGGCGCGAATGAGCGCACGCAATCGGTGCCGCAGTTTGAACCGCTCTCCAAATACATCGGCTCCGAGGTCAAAGGCATCGATCTGCGGGAACCGATCGCGCCCGAGGCGGCGACGGCGATCTACCGCACTTTCCTCGATCGCGCGGTGCTGTTGTTCCGCGACCAGGATTTGACGCAGGAGGATTTGATCCGCGTCACCGGCATTTTCGGCGAGTTCGCGGAGCTTGGCCGGCCGAAGCACACGCTGCCCAGCGGATTTTCGAAAATCCTGCCCAACATCATGCTGATTTCGAACATCCGCGAGAACGGCGAGACCATCGGCGCCTTGCCCGACGGCGAGATGATGTTTCATCACGACACCATCCACCGCGACGAGCCGCACAAGGCGACACTGCTCTACTCGGTGGAGATCCCGACCCATGGCGGCGACACGCTGTTCGCCAGCGGCACCGCCGCCTACGACACGCTCGATGCGGCGACGAAGCAGCGGCTGGAAGGCTTAAAGGCGGTGAACTATTACGTCTACAATTCGGTCAAGCGCAACGACAAGCAAGCGGTCGACGCCTCGAGCCAGGCGGTGCATCCGGTGGTGCGCACGCACGAGGAGACCGGCCGCAAGGCGCTCTACGTCAACCGGTTGATGTCGGTGCGCATCGAGGGGATGGAAGAGGCGGAGAGCGACACGCTCCTGAACTCTCTGTTCGATCATTCCGAGAAGCCGGAATTCGTCTACGCGCACGTCTGGCGCAAGGGCGATCTGATCGTCTGGGAAAATCGCTGCTCGATGCACGCACGCACCGATTTTCCCGCCGACCAGCGGCGGCTCCTGCTGCGCACCACGGTCAAAGGCACCTGCCGGCCGTATTGATTTTGGAAAGCGTTCGGCAGCGGCATGGTGCTTGAGACAAGACCGGGGCGCAGCCTATATTGGTGTCATGACGATTACCCTTCGCCCCGACCAGCAGAAGTGGCTGGAAGAGCAGGTTGCCGCCGGACGCTTTCCGTCGGTCGACGACGCTGTAGCAGTTGCGGTCGCTGACCTGATGGAGATTGCGGACGATGATCTGGGCTGGGCCAAACCCTACCTCGACGAGGCGCGGCAGGCTGCGGTACGTGGTGAAGTCGTGTCGCTCGACGACGCGATAGCCGATATCGATGCTCATCTCGGCACACTCAAGCGCTGATGGCGCGGGTTGCCGTCACCGACCAAGCCAGGCGTGATCTTCGACTGATTATTTCCGACCTCGCTAAGCGAGCCGGGTACCGTGTTGCTGAGCGTTATGGGGCGGAATTCAAAGCCACATACCGTCGTCTTGCGGCCTTCCCCGAGAGTGGTTCACCGCGTCCGGCGCTCGGATCCCGAGTCCGAATTGCGCTCGTGCTTCCCTATTTGGTCTTCTATGAAAATACGCGTGACGGGGGCGTCACTGTTCTGCGAGTCCTGCACGGCAAGCGCAACATAACCCGCGATCTCATCCGCTGAAGCCACGCGAGTTGATGAGCTTCTGCCCCGTCTGAGGTGCGCCTAGCCCATGTCCTTGCGCGGATCGTAGGTCTTTTCCGTCCGCCACTTTTTCATCAGCGCTTCGAGCTCGGCGTCGCTCTTGTCGGGCAGCGCCACCTGGATAGTGGCGAGCAGGTCGCCGTGGCCGGATTTGGCGGGAAAGCCCTTGCCGCGCAGCCGGAAGATGCGTCCTCCCGAGGTCCACGGCGGGATCGTCAGCTCGACATGGCCGTCGAGCGTGGGCACGCGCACCTTGCCGCCGAGCGCCGCCTCGTAAAGGGTGATCGGCAGGTCGAGTTTGAGGTCGGCACCGTCGAGGGTGAACAGATGATGCGGCGCGACCGAGACGGTGATCAGTACGTCGCCGGCCTTGCCTTGGCCGGGCGATCCTTGGCCCGGCATCCCTTGACCGCGCACACGCACGTGCTGACCGCTGGTGATGCCGGCGGGGATCTTCACGTCGATCTCTTTGCCGGTCGGTAGCCGCAGCCGCCTGGTGGCGCCTTTCGCCGCCTCCGGCAGCGTCACCGTCATTTCGGCTTGCACGTCGGCGCCGGCGCCGAAATCCTCGCTCTCGAACTGCGCGCGCCCGCCGCGCCCGCCACGTCCGGCGGCGGCGCCGCCGAAGGCGTCGCGCAAAATATCTTCGAAGCTGCCGAACCCGCCCGCGCCCGCGCCGCCGCGCCGGGCCGAGCGGGTGTAGCCTTCAGGCCCGAAGTGGAAGCTCTCGAAATGCGAATCGCCCGCAGCGCCGCGGCCTGGGCCGCCGGCGCCGAAGCCCTCGAAGCCCTGAAATTTCGGCTTGCCCTCGGCGTCGATCTCGCCGCGGTCGAAGGCCTTGCGCTTGTCCTCGTCGCCAACGATTTCGTGGGCGGCGTTCAGCTCGGCAAAGCGCGTCGCCGCCTTCGGGTCGTTCTTGTTGGCGTCGGGGTGCAGCTTTTTCGCCAGGCGCCGGTAGGCGCTTTTGATGTCAGCTGCACTCGCCTTGCGGTCGACGCCGAGAACCTGGTAGGGATCGCGCATCCCCAAGGACTCCAAATCTTTCGAATTGCGGGCTGCCCCCGGCCGCCCATCTCTTTGCACTGGTTCCGAATGTGGGCGCAAAGCGCCGCGGGCGCAATGCGCTGCGGCGCACATTGCGCGCCGCCTGTTGATCGGCGATCGGCCCTAGCGGGCTCCACTAGGTGAGTGGTTTGAGGGTCTTGACCTGCCACTCGCCGCGGGCAGTACGGCAAGCCGAGCCCTGCAGCCAGGCTTGCGAAGCCCCGCTCACATAGCTCGCCAGGAAATCGCGGCAGGGGAGGCCGTCTTCGTCGTGGGAGGAAGCCAGAGGGGTGATGTTGCCGCCGACGCCGGTTTGCGGGTTCTGCCACGGCACGCTGTTGGCCTTGCCGCCGCGCGCGAGCGCGTCGGCGGCGGCCGCGCGCGCATAGGCGAGGTCGGCGTCGCTGACATGGGCTGCGACGGTCGCCTTCGGCGCCCCAGCGTGTCCCACACTGCCGGTCACGTCGGCGTCGGCGTCCGACTTCGAAAACATCGACTCGAGCTGGAACGAGCAGCCGGCGCAGGCGAAAGCGGCGAAGAGCACGGCGATAGCCGCGAGCCGGCGAGCGGGTCCGCATAGGCGGAACGCCGCGGTTCCCCTATATATGGACCGGCGCCGTGCCTGCCGATCGGCCAACACTGCCACCTGGATGCTCCGAAGCTAATGTCCGACGCAGCCCCCATAGAGCGCCCCACTTGGTTAACGGGCGGTGACTTCACCGAGGCCGACGAGCCGTTGCGCTTGTTCGCAGCCTGGTTCGAGGAGGCAAAGCGCGCCGAGCCGGTCAATCCCGACGCCATGGCAGTGGCGACGGTCGACGCCGACGGATTGCCCAATGTCAGGATGGTGCTGCTGAAGGGTTTCGATGCGCGAGGCTTTGTGTTTTACACCAACCTCGGCAGCGTCAAGGCGCACGAACTCGACGGTGCGCCCAAGGCGGCGCTGACGTTTTACTGGAAAACGCTGCAGCGCCAGGTACGCGCGCGCGGAAGCGTAGAACCGGTG
>DATJTL010000265.1:0-9312 GCA_035503415.1 Xanthobacteraceae bacterium | reverse complement strand
AGCATCAAGCCGCGGTCCGTCGCCGCCTTCAAATCCGACACGCTGACCGAGCGCGTGAGGAACCACCAGAATATCGGAAAACAAGATTGCCGCATCGAAACCGAAACGCTGCACCGGTTGCAGGGTGACCTCCGCGGCCAGCTTCGGATTGAAGCAAAGATCAAGGAACCTTTCAGCCTTCGCGCGAATGCTTCGATATTCCGGAAGGTACCTGCCTGCCTGCCGCATCAGCCAGATTGGTGGAGTAGTGAGGCGTTCCCCTGCCAATACGCGGAGCAGAGGTTTGGTCTGGGAGATATTCGGCACGCCCCAATCCTAAATCAAATCTTAATTAAAGAGAGTCTGTTGTTGCAGTTGGACCGTTGATTAGACTCATACATCCGTCCCCACACTCCATCGACGCTTCGCCCACATTTTCCCGTGATCCATATCCGGCAAAAGTGTGACGTGTGGACAGATTCGACGCTGATATCAGTGACTTCCGATAAGGGCGAAGACTCCATCCACATTTCACCATTGGGCCTGATGTTCGAGTAATAACGACTACGGCGTGACACGAATGTGGATGAACCAAGGCACCTTTCCCCAGCGGCCCTTGCACGGGCGCTTAAGGCGTGGCCTTCTCCCTACTTATCGACAGGTTATCCGGAGCCTTGCTCGAACAGTCTCATGGCGCACGCGGGCTATTTCCATTTGCATCTGATTTCGGATGCAACCGGCGAGACCTTGATTACCGTCGCGCGGGCTGCCGCGGCCCAATACGCGAAGGTCATGCCTGTCGAGCACGTTCATCCGTTGGTGCGCACGCAGAAGCAGCTCGACCGCGTGCTCGGCGAGATCGAGGAATCGCCCGGAATAGTGCTTTACACGCTGCTCGAGGAAAATCTGGTCGAACGGCTGGAGAGCAAATGCCGTGAGCTCGGGTTACCTTGCCTGTCGATCCTCGGTCCGGTGCTGCACCTGTTCCAAGCGTATCTCGGCGCCGAATCCACCCACAAAGTCGGCGCTCAACACACGCTCAATGCTGAATACTTCCGCCGCATCGATGCGCTCAATTACACGATGCTGCATGACGATGGTCAGCAGAGCGATGATCTCGAAGAGGCTGACGTCGTGCTGGTCGGCGTTTCGCGCACCTCGAAGACACCAACCTCGATCTATCTCGCCAATCGCGGCGTCAAGACAGCAAATGTGCCGATGGTGCCCGGCGTGCCGCTGCCGACTGCGCTTGAGGGGCTCTCGCATCCGCTGGTTGTCGGTCTGTTCGCTACGCCCGAACGGATTGTGCAGATCCGGCAAAATCGGCTGCTTGGATTGAAGGCGCATCGCGATGACGATCAATACATCGATCGAGTCGCGGTGGCCGAAGAGATTGCCGCATCGCGCCGGCTTTGCGCCAAGCATAATTGGCCATTGATCGATGTGACCAAGCGCTCGATCGAAGAGACCGCGGCAGCGGTGCTCGGGCACTTGAACGAGCGGCGCCGGCGCAAGGCATCGTAAGCGATGCCGCTCTGGCTTGCCGCCGATCCGCTTGTGCTCGCTTCGAAGAGCAGCGTGCGGCGAACGTTACTGGCCAACGCCGGAATCCCGATCGAGGTTCAGGCGGCCGACATCGATGAGAGAAAGCTCGAGGCCGGCGCGCCCGCGCTTGGTCCGGCTGCGATTGCCACGCTGTTGGCGCGCGAAAAGGCCTTGGCGGTGGCGCGGGATCACCCTGACCGGCTCGTCCTCGGTGCCGATCAGATGCTGGCGCTCGAGAGTAGACGCTTTGCCAAGCCTGCCGATCGCGCGGCGGCGAGCGCGCAGCTTCGCGCCCTTTCTGGACGGACCCACGAACTCCATTCGGCCATCGCCTTCGTGCAGAACGGCGCGGTGTTGTTCGCCCATGCGAGTATGGCGCGGTTGACCATGCGTGCGTTCTCGGACCGCTTCCTCGAACTTTATCTTGACGCCGTCGGCCCGGCGGCGACCGAAAGTGTTGGCGCTTATCAGATGGAAGGCCTCGGCGTTGAGCTGTTCGAACGCGTCGAGGGCGATTATTTTACTATCTTGGGACTGCCGCTCATTGAGGTTTTGGGTTTCCTGCGGCGGCACGGATGTCTTCTGCCATGATTGCACTGCCATGAGTGTGCTGCCATGAGTGCGGGAGAAAGCGGTTCCGCAGGCCACCGCGAAAATCCCTTCGTTCTCTGTCTCACCGGGTCGCTTGCCATGGGCAAGTCGACGGCGGCGCGGTTCTTTGCCGAAGCCGGCGTGCCGGTACACGATTCCGACGCCGTTGTTCACGCGCTCTACGAAGGTGAAGCTGCGCCCCTCATTGAGGAGGCTTTCCCCGGTACGACCGACGGCGGCAAAGTCGATCGGACTAAGCTCTCAGCGCGGGTGCTCAACGACCGTGTGGCGCTTAAGCGGCTCGAAGGGATCGTCCACCCGCTGGTGGGTCGTGCCCGGGACAAGTTCCTCGCCGACGAGAAGGCCCGCGGTACTTCCATCGTGGTGCTCGATATTCCGCTGCTTTTTGAGATCGGTGGCGAGACCTTGTGCGATGCCGTGGTCGTGGTCTCCGTTCCCGCCGCGGTCCAGCGCCAGCGCGCGCTCGAACGGTCGGGCATGACCGAGGACAAATTCGCGGCCATCCTTAGTAAGCAGATGCCGGATTCGGAAAAGCGTCGCCGCGCCGACTTCGTAGTGGATAGTTCGCAGAGTTTTGACCACACCCGCGCGCAGATACACGACATCTTGCGGGCTGCGGCTAAAATGCCGCGCCGACAGAAATGATTCGGTTCCTCAGCTGAGCCAGCGATGCGGGAAATTGTCTTCGATACCGAGACCACCGGGCTCGACGCGATGCAGGGAGACCGCCTGGTCGAGATCGGCTGCATCGAGCTCGTCAATCGCTTTCCGACCGGCAAGACCTTTCATTCCTATTTCAATCCGCAACGGGACATGCCGGAGCAGGCGTTCAAGATTCACGGCTTGTCGGTCGAGTTCCTCAAAGACAAGCCGTTATTCGGCGAAAAAATGGACGAGCTCATTGCCTTTCTGGGCGATGCGCAGCTTGTCGCGCATAATGCCATGTTCGATTTGGGCTTTCTCAATGCCGAACTCGAACGCGCCGGAGGCCTCGCGGTTCATCGCGAGCGAATCATCGATACCTTGCTTATCGCCCGGCGTAAGCATCCCGGCGGGGCGAACCGGCTTGACGATTTGTGCGCCCGCTACGCGATCGACAATTCACGTCGCACCAAGCACGGCGCACTGCTCGATGCCGAGCTGCTGGCCGAGGTCTATGTCGAACTGATCGGCGCGCGCCAGGCGCAACTTATTCTTTCGCAATCGGCGGCGCCCATTGTGGCGGCCGGCGCGGTCAACGTGGTGCGGCAACGCCCGCACCCCCTGGCGGAGCGGCTATCGGCAGAGCAGCGTGCCGCCCATCGGCAATTCATCGCCGGGCTGGGCGAAAACGCGATATGGCGCGACTACTTTAGCTCAGACTGAACGGCTGCGACGTCGGTGCGCCCTGTGCGGCGGCGAGACGCTGGCGATAAAGCGCCACGAAATCGATCGGATTGAGCAGGAGCGGAGCGAAGCCGCCGTTGCGCGTGGCGGTGGCGATGATTTCGCGCGCAAAGGGAAAGAGCAGCCGCGGGCCCTCGATCAGCACCACCGCCTGCAGCGAGTCGGCCGGCACGTTCTGGATGCGGAAGACTCCGGCGAAGACCAATTCGACGCCGAACAGCAGCATGCCCTGCGACTCGCCCTTTGCCTCGATCCTCAGCGTCACTTCGAAATCCGTTTCGCTGAGCGGGGCGGCTTCTACATTGACCTGAACATTGATGGCCGGCTGCTGGGTGCTGGGAGCGAGCGAGCGCGGCGCGTTCGGATTCTCAAAGGAAAAATCTTTCACGTACTGGGCGAGGACGCCGACTTGGGGCATTGCCATTTGCGGCTCGGGACCGCCGTTCGTCATCGACATGCTCGCCTCCGGTCCGCGGTTTTGCGGAGGCGGCTTGGCTAACACAGGGGCACGCGGGGAACAATGGCGCCGTTTGGCGGGCGTCTTAGTCGACCGTCTTGGCCGAGTGCGGGATGTTGTCGCCCCGCGACGCACCGAGTTCGTGCCCAAAAGGACGTCACCGCGCCGTCCGTTCGGTCGCTGCCGGCCCTCGATCACTTGAATTCGACCACAATCGGTAAAACATGCCGAGTGGTAAGCATGCCGGCGCTTGGAATCTTGGCCTTGCGCGGACAATCGTCTAAGCTTTGCGCGGTGGCCACGGTGGTTCCGGCGGCCCCTGGAGGGTTCCTGGCGCGTACTTACATTAACCCCAGGAACCGTAACCCCAGGAACCGTGCTTTCCTTTGCGGCTTAGCTGGTTTGAATCGTCCCTGCCAAGCCGGGCAGCACCACGTGGAACGCTGAAAGATTACGAGACGTGTTCGAGGACAATATCTACACCATTATCTTTCTGGCGCTCGCAGTGTTCATTTTCCTGCGGCTTCGCAGCGTGCTGGGACGCCGCACCGGCCGCGAGCGGCCGCCTTACGATCCGTATTCAGCCCGTGACGCGGTGCGCAGCCCGGCGAGCGACAAGGTGGTGACGCTGCCGACGCGTCCCGCTGAAGCGGCGCCTCGACCTGTCGAGGTCGCGCCGGCGTCGGCGGAACGCTGGAAGGGCATTGCCGAGAGCGGCTCGGCGGTCGCGGCCGGGCTCGATGCGATCGTGGCGGCCGAGCCTGATTTCGACGTCCAGCATTTCATCAGCGGTGCGCGCACGGCCTACGAAATGGTGGTCATCGCGTTTGCCGGCGGCGATCGCCGGCAGTTGCGCGGTCTGCTTTCGCGCGAAGTCTTCGACGGCTTCGATGCCCATATCAGCGAACGCGAGTCGCGCGGCGAGACGGCGGAGACGAAGTTCGTTTCCATCGACACCTCGACGATCACCGCCGCCGAATTGCGAAGCCGCACGGCGCAGATCACGGTCCGCTTCGTCTCCAAGCTGGTTTCGGTCACGCGAGACCGCTCGGGTGCGGTGATCGACGGCAATGCCGAGAAGGTTACCGACGTTACCGACGTATGGACTTTCGCGCGCGATGTCTCGTCGCGCGATCCCAATTGGAAAGTCGTCGCGACCGAAGCCGGACAGTGAGGCCGATGGCGGCGCATTGTCGGATTTTGCGAGTTGTCGTTTTGTGTCTCGGCGTGTTCGGCGCGGCCGGCGCCGCATGCAGCGCGACTGGCGCGCCACTGAAATTCCCCGATACGCAATACGTGCCGGCCGAATGGACCGATCTTGACGGTTGGGTGGACGACGATCATGCGGCGGCGTTTGCCACGTTTCTAAGTTCCTGCCGCGGGCTTGCGGTGAAGCCGCAGCCTTTGCCGGAAATGACCGACATCGCGCTGGCGCTGCGCGAGGTGTGCAGGACGGCAGAGGCTTCCGTGCCGCTCAACGATGCCGCGGCGCGAGAGTTTTTCGAGCAAAATTTCCGCCCGATACGAATTTCCAAGCTCGGCAAGACCGACGGTTTCCTCACCGGATATTACGAGCCTATTATCGAAGGCTCGCGCGTGCCGACCGCTGAGTTCCACGCCCCGCTTTATCGGCGGCCGCCCAATCTTGTCGCGTCGGGCTGGCGCAAGCTCGGCGATGCGTTTCCGTCCAGAGGCGTCAAGGTGGGCCGCCGCGTCGGCCGCCGGTTCATCGTGCCCTATTACACGCGGGCCGAGATCGAGGATGGAGCGCTCAACGGCTGGCATCTGGAGATCTGCTATTTGCGCAGCGAGGCCGACGTGTTGTTCGCGCAGATCGAGGGCTCGGCCCGCATCAGGCTCGAAGACGGATCGATTCTGCGCGTGAATTACGACTCCTATAATGGCTGGCCGTATACCCCGGTCGGCCGCGTGCTCCTCGACCGCGGGATCATGACCGCCAACGAGTTGTCGATGCAGCGCATCCGGCAATGGATGGCGGCCAATCCCGACGAGGCCAAAGAGATACGACGGCAAAATAATTCCTACGTGTTCTTCCGCGTCGCCGATCTTGCGAACGAGGAAGAGCCGATGGGCGCCGAGGGCGTGCCGCTGGTGCCAGGCCGTTCGATCGCCGTCGACCGCCTGCTGCACGCATACGGCACACCGTTCTTCATCGAGGCTGATTTGCCGATTGCCAACAGCAGGGTGGCGACCAAATTCCGCCGACTGGTCGTTGCGCAGGATACTGGCTCGGCCATCGTCGGACCGGCGCGGGCTGATATCTATTTCGGCGCCGGCGACGAAGCGGCAGCCATTGCCGGCCGGATCAAGAATTCGGGCCGCTTCTTCATGCTGCTGCCGCGCGCGCTCGATCCGGTCGAGGCGGGTCAGAACATGCCGCTGCCGCCTGAGCGCCCGGTCGCGAGCAATTCAACCGGGCTTCCACCGGCGGCCGCGCCGGAGCACGCCAGCGAGGTCCAGTCACCGACGCAGCAAAAACCCACGCTCGATCCGATCTCGGTGCCCGCTTCCGCGGCGAAGCTGAAAGGGCGGCATCAACAATGAGCCGGCGGCGGGAATTGAGCGACGAGGAGCACGCATTATGGAGCGGTTTCGTCCGCTCGATTAAGCCGCTGCGCACGTTGCGGGAATCCAACAAAGTGCTTCCCGTTGTAGAAAAACCTGCTGCGCGGCCGGTCAAAGCCCCGAATCCTCGCCTCGATGCTGCGCCGTCAGAAAAGCCGCGGCCGCTCGCGACGCTCGACCGGCGGCTCAAACAGCGTGTCGCGCGCGGCCGCGAGCCGATCGACGCGCGGATCGATTTGCACGGAATGACGCAGAGCGAGGCGCACGGAAGACTGCTTGGCTTCCTGCAGCGCGCCCAGGCCGAGGGCGCCAGAATTGTGCTGGTCGTCACCGGCAAGGGTGAAAGCCGGCAACGAGGCGAACTCGCAGTCGAGCGCGGCGTGCTCAAGCGGCAGGTGCCAAATTGGCTTGGTCTGCCGGAATTCCGCTCGTTTGTGCTGGCGTTCGAGCACGCCCATGTCGGCCACGGCGGCGAAGGTGCGCTCTACGTGCGGCTGCGGCGGTCGCGTTAGACCAGGAGCATCGGCCGCAACCGTTAGGGTTAACGACTGGAATGTGCGCCGGTATTCAAGTAACGGTCAATATTACCCGCCATAATCGTGGCGTTGATCCGCGTACCAGTCGGAGTACGGCGTATGGCCGAGTCAATCACTGTACCGCCCAAGCCCAAATCAACGCGAAGCGGCTCGGCGGACAAAGATGCCTTCGCGCAGGTCGAAAAGTGGATGGCAGTCATCCGCGAATTCAGCCGCGAGCAGCCGAAGGGCTAGTCGATTCTCAATCCCGCTGATTTGATGACCGCGCTCCACTTGGCAGTGTCGGCAGCGAGGAACTTGCCGAGTTCTTCGGTCGAAGACGGCGTCGGCGTGTAGGCGGTGTTTTCGAACTTGCTGACAAGCGCGGGTTCAGCCAGGGCTTTGAGAACGCCCGCATTCATTTTTTGGATGATGTCGGGGGGCGTCTTGGCCGGCGCGAAGATGGCCTGCCACGATTGGACTTCGTAGCCGGGAACGGTTTCGCCGATGGTCGGCACGTCCGGCGCGGCCGGCGACCGTTTGACGCCGCTCGAGCCGAGAACGCGAACCTGGCCGGAGCGCGAATAGGTCAACAGTTCGCCGCTGCCGAAATAACAATTGATGCGTCCGGGTATGAGATCGATGAAGGCGGGCGCCGCGCCGCGATAGGGCGCATGTGTCATCTGAATATGCGCCATCTGCATGAATAATACTTCGGTGAGATGCGGGCCACTGCCGGTTCCCGGCGACCCCATGATCAGCTTGCCCGGATTTGCTTTGGCGTAGTCGATAAATTCCTTGACGGATTTCGCCGGCGAGGAATTCGGCACGAACATGAAGAAGGGAAATTTCGCCACCAACGAAACCGGCGCCAGATCCTTGGTAGGGCTGTAGCCGAGCGTGCGATAGAGCGCCCCGTTCGAGGACAGCGACGAGGTGCCGTATAGAATCGTGTAGCCGTCGGGATCGGCGTGGGCGACGAATTCGTTGCCAATATTGGTGCCGGCGCCGCCCTTGTTGTCGATGACGACGTCCTGACCCCAAATCTTCGACAGCTCCTTCGCGACGAGCCGCGCGTTGCTGTCGGTCGGACCGCCGGCGGCGATCGGCACGATCAGATGGACGGGCCGATTGGGCCAGGAGTCTGCGTGTGCGCGGCGTGTGATGATGTTTGGTGCGAATGCCGATGTGGCGGAAAGCGCGACGAAGCGGCGGCGTGTCAGCATGGCCATCTCCCCGGCGAGGTGGGCAGCGAATGTCAAATCCGCTCCACTAGACCGTTCGAGTTTAGCGGCTAATGCTTACTCCGGCTACGCGGTGAGGATGCGTCACGCTGACCTGCGCATGTGCGCTACGGTGCAGTGCAGCACGCTACAAGATAAACCGGCTCAAATCCGCGTTCTTGGCGAGATCGCCGATGTGTTTGTGGACATAATCGGCGTCGATCTTGACGGTCTCGCCGTTGCGGTCGGGGGCGGCGAAGGACACCTCGTCGAGCACACGTTCCATCACCGTCTGCAATCGCCGCGCGCCGATATTCTCCACGCTTGAATTCACCGCGACCGCCACATCGGCGACCGCGTCGATGGCGTCTTCCGAGAATTCGAGCGTCACACCCTCGGTCGCCATCAGCGCGATATATTGCTTGATCAGCGATGCCTCGGGCTCGGTCAGGATGCGGCGGAAATCGTCGCGGGTGAGCGGCTTGAGTTCGACGCGGATCGGCAGGCGGCCTTGCAGTTCGGGCAGCAGATCCGAAGGTTTGGAAATGTGGAATGCACCCGACGCGATGAACAGGATGTGGTCGGTCTTTACCGACCCGTGCTTGGTGCTGACGGTGGTGCCTTCGATGAGCGGCAACAGGTCGCGCTGCACGCCCTCGCGCGACACGTCGGCGCCAGCGCGGCCGTCGCGCGCGCAAATCTTGTCGACCTCGTCGAGAAAGACGATGCCGTTGCTTTCCACCGCCTTGATGGCTTCCTGTGTCAGTTGATCGTTGTCGAGAAGCTTGTCGGACTCCTCGTTGATCAGCACCTCGTAGGAATCGCGTACGCTGACGCGGCGCGTTCGAGTACGAGCGCTGCCGAGCTTGCCGAAAATATCTCCGATCGAGATGGCGCCCATCTGCGCGCCAGGCATGCCGGGAATATCGATCAGCGGCATGCCGCCGCCGGCCTGCACCTCGATCTCGATCTCCTTGTCGTCGAGTTCGCCGGTGCGCAGCTTCTTGCG
>DATJTL010000264.1:0-20351 GCA_035503415.1 Xanthobacteraceae bacterium | reverse complement strand
GATTCCTTCGGATCGGTGCGCGTGATCATCGCCCACAGCATCTGTTCGAGATTGGTGACGTCGATGTCGTCGTCGCAGACCACGATGTATTTCGACGCATAGGCCGAGGCGCCGCATTGTGCGCCGACATGGGCGGCCTGCACGGCGTGGCCGGGATAACGCTGCGTGATCGAGATGGCGTGCAGCATGCGCGCGCCGCCGACCTCGTGGCACCACACCTGCTTCACGCCGGGCACGCCGGCATTGGTCATGTTCTGCTTGATCATCGCCGAGCGCATCACCGCGCGATAGCGCGCCATCTCGTCTGGTCCGCCGCCCATCGGCGGCACGCCGAGCAGGATCGGATCGTTGCGGTGATAGATCGCCTTGACGTCGAGCACAGCGACCGGACTGCGGCCGCCGGCATAATGTCCGGTCCACTCGCCGAACGGCCCTTCGTCCTTGCGCTTGCCGGCCGTGACGTAGCCCTCGAGCACGATCTCGGCATTGGCGGGAAACGGCAGGCCGGTGATTTTGCCGCGCACCATCTTGGTCGGCCGGCCGCGCATGCCGCCGACAATGTCGAGCTCGAACGTGCCGTAGGGCGCTTCGACGCCGCCGTAGAAAAACGCCAGCGGATCGCCGCCCAACACCATCGCCACCGGCATCGGTTCGCCGCGCGCCCAGTATTTTTCGCGATGGATGTAGCCGTGATGGCCGCGCGCCGTGAGGAATCCGACCGACGTCTTGTCGTGCACCATGGCGCGATAGGCGCCGGCGTTGAGCCAGTTCTCCTCCGGGTCGCGGGTGATGCTGTAGGTGCCGGTGCCGATGTAGCGGCCGCCGTCCTTCTCGTGCCAGATCGGCGAGGGAAATTTGGTCACGTCGACGTCGTCGCCGGTGAGCACGTTCTCCAGCACCGGCCCGTCCTCGACGATCTCGTGCGGAATGAACTTCGGCTCCGCCAGATAGGCTTCACGGTAGGCGTCGCTCAATTCCCATTTGCTGAGGTGGTCGGGAAAGCCGAGCGTCATGTTGCGGCGGGTGCCGGCAAACATGTTGAGCAGCACGCGAAATCCCTTGGGGGAGCCGGGGACGTCGTCGAACACGACGCAGGGGCCGTTCTCGTCGCGCAGGATCGCCTCGGCGGCAAGCCCGATATCCTCCTGCCACGTGGCGCCGCTGACGTTGCGCACCTCGCCGAGCGCCTCGGCGGCGGCGAGCCATTCGCGCAAATCGTCGTAGGCGATCGCCGCCTTGACGTTGCTGTGCTGCTGCATGGGCATTCCTCCTGTCGGGGCGGCAGGATGGCCGTTACACTGGCCTTGTCAATGGCTGCGTGACGCCGCAAACGAGCGCAGTATTGCCGCAAAGACGCCTCTCTCCGTCTGTTTGAAATGCAGGGCTGATACGCGCCGCCGACGTGCGGCTAAAGTCGCTTCCGGGAACGCTACCGCCGCCCTGCGGGTTCTTGGGCACGGAGACGGGCCAATGAACGAGCATGCCGAGGCGCAGGCGGTCGTGTTCGTCATCGACGATGACAATGTATTGCGTGAGGCGCTTTCGCGCCTGTTCCGCTCGGCCGGCCTGCAGGTGCGAGCATTCGCCTCCGCGGCTGAATTTCTCCAAATGGAGCTGCCTGACTGTCCGGCCTGCATGGTGCTCGACGTGTTCTTGCCTGGAGTGAGCGGGCTCGATTTCCAGTGCGAATTGGCCAAGGCCGGTGTCGATATTCCGATCGTATTCATGACCGGGCACGGCAATATCCGGATGACCGTACGGGCGATGAAGGCGGGCGCCGTCGAATTTCTGCCCAAGCCGTTTCGCGATCAGGACATGTTGGATGCCGTCAAGATCGGTCTCGAACGCGACTGCAGCAGGCGCAAGGCCGCAAGCGACGCCGCCAAGCTGAAGGCGACCTTCGGTTCGCTCACCGTGCGCGAGCAGGAAATCATGGGCCTGGTCACTGCGGGCCTGATGAACAAACAAATCGCCGGCAAGCTCGGCGTCAGCGAAATCACCATAAAAGTGCATCGGGGCAACGTCATGCGAAAAATGGGAGCAAAATCGCTCGCCGAACTGGTTCGCATGGCCGTCGCGCTAGGGGTCCGCCGCACGATTGCCTGACGCAAGTGCAACTATACGTAAGTATAGTTTCATGCCCCAAAACGATGCTCAAAACTTGCCCAGCGTACACTGGCGATTTGCTTCACCGTGAATTAGTTCCCTGTGCAAGGAAATTAAATTGTCAAAAGCCCACGTGATATCGATCATCGACGACGACCCGTCCGTACGCCAAGCCACGCAATCGCTCGTGCGGTCGCTGGGACACAACGCTCAGGTGTTTTCCTCCGCCGAGGAATATCTAGAGTCGGCCACTGCGCTCATGTCCGCCTGCCTGATCACCGATCTGCACATGCCCGGCATGAGCGGCGCGGACTTGCAGGACCGGCTGATTGCGGAAGGCCACCACGTGCCGATCATATTCGTGACCGCCTATTTCGAAGAAAGGGTGCGCGCTCGGGTCATGGATCACGGGGCACTGGGGTTTTTGCGCAAGCCTTTTAGCGACGAAAGCCTCATCGAGTGCCTCGACAAGGCGCTCAACGGCGGGCAGGTAACGCAATAGTCCGCACACATAGTCCCACACTTGGACGCTGCCGATCCGTAGGAAGCACGGTTCGCTCTGTGGCTGCCTGCCGTCGTGCCGCCCCGAACCTATACGCACGCATAGGGATGCATTTCGGATTTCACTTAACTTAGGGCGGTCGCCTTATACGGCCACGCCGAACAACAACAGGATCATTCCGACCGCAGCCGATCCGATCAGGGTCGGCGCGGCGCCGACCTTAAAGCGAAGCACCGCTATCGCCGCAGAGGCGAACAGCGCCAGCGTCCAGAAATCGATGCTGGCGAAGTTCGGCATGTCGAACCGGAATGAGGCGTAGCGAACCGTTTCGACGCCGTGAAACAGCGTGCGAATGCCGAACCAGACCGAGAGGTTGAGGATCATGCCGACCGCCGCGGCGGTGACCGCCTGCAGAACGCTGTTGAGCAAAGCGTTGCGGCGCAGCCCTTCGATGAATGGAGCGATCAGCATGATCCACAGAAAGCAGGGACAGAACGTCATCCACGTTGCCAACAGACCGCCGAGCGCGCCGGCAACCAGCGGCGGCAACTGCCCCGGATCGCGGTAGGCGGCGATCGAGCCGAGGAATTGGGTGACGATCATGATGGTGCCGGGCACCATCTCGCCCATCGCGATGCCCTCCTGCATCTCGCGCGCCGAAAGCCAGTGATAAGATCCGACCACCTGCTGGGCCGCATAGGCGACCACCGCATAGTCGCCGCCAACCGCCATCAACGCGACCTTGCCGAACAGCAGCGAGATTTGCGTATAGATGTTGTGCAGGCCGAACGTCGCGAGCAACGCGATTGGCGGGGCCAGCCACAACACCAGCCAAAATGTCAGCGACAGGGCGAGCCGCGCCAGCCGGGGCCGCGCGTAATCGGGCAATTCGTCGTCGGGGGCGTCCTCCTGTGCGCCGTTCGCCGCGGCGGAAGCCGGCCGCGCGAGTCCGGGCAGACCGGCCAGCGCCACGCCGAGCCCGAACAAGGCCGCAACGATCATGATCAGCGGGAATGCGATGTTGACGAAAGCCGCAACGAATGCCGCGCAGGCCAGGGCGACCATCCATCGGCTGTGCAGCACGTGCCCGCCGAAGCGCATGATGGCCTCGGCCATGACGGCGAGAATGGCGGGCCTTATGCCGAGCGAAATGGCCTGGCCGGCCGGCGAGTCGGCGCCGGTGACGTAACCGAACGACAGCGCCATCATGCAGATCACGCCGGGCAGAATGAATAGACCACCGGCGATGATCGCTCCGGTCATGCGATTGGCGAGCCAGCCGACATAGACCGCAAGTTGCTGCGTCTCGGGGCCGGGCATGGCGAAGCAATAACTGAGCGCGTGGAAGAAGCGCTCCTCGGAGATCCACCGCCTTTTCTGCACCAGCAGCCGGTGCATGGTGGCGAGCTGCAAGGCGGCGCCACCGACGCCGGCGACCGAAACCTGAGCCCAAACCCGCACCGCATCGCGCAGGCTAACGCGATCCGATGCCTCCCCCACGGGCTTCGGTACGATCGAGTGCATGGGTTACGTCACCGTTTTTGCTGTGCAATTGCAAGAGCCAAGAGGCGCGTGCGAAACTGCCGAGAAGCGAGTTTCGCCGCGCCGCCCGCGACAGGAGAAAAAGGCATGAACCGCGCCCCACAAGGATCGCCTCAAGGATCGCCCCAAGGATCGCCCCAAGGATCGGCCCAAGCATTTTCGCCTGTTCTAGATCATCGCGGGGCGCCGCAGGTGCGCCGCTTCGACGCGCAGCGCTGGCTGATCGACAACATTATTCGCGCTAATGGCATCGATTGGGACCAGCCGCGCTCGCTCTACATTCACGCGCCCTGCGGCATCGAGGCGAACGCGGATTTCGCCGGCATCCGCGAGCGGGTGAAGAAGATGGCCGATATCGGCCCCGCCTTCGCGGCGGTTGCGCGCCGCCGCGAGGCCAAGGCCAATGCGGCCGCGCAGGCCGACCATAAAGTCACCGCGCGCGACAACTTCTTCATGGCAGCGGTGCATTGGGGCGCCGCGCAATGGCCCTATGACGAGAACGATGAGACCAACATTGCCTACAACAACAAGAAGCGCGAGTGCTACGCCAAATATGCCGCACTCGCCGACCATCACGTCGAGGCGGTGTGGGTCCCGTTCAAGGACAAAGCGATCCCGGCCTGGCTGCATCTGCCGCCCGGCTATTCGGGCGGCAAGCTGCCGGTGGTGATCTCCGTCCCGGGGATGGACAGCTACAAGGAAATCCAGGTCGCGCTCTACGGCGACAAGTTTCTCAACCGCGGCATGGCGGTGTTGGCGATCGACGGGCCCGGGCAATACGAGGCGCCGATGATCGGGCTTTATTTCTCGATGGAGAATTGGATGGCGGCCGGGCCCGCGCTCGCCGACTGGATCGCCGCGCGGCCCGAACTCGACGCAACGCGCATCGGTGTGTCGGGCACGAGCTTCGGCTCGCTGTTCGGCACTGTTCTGACCGCGAATGAACCGCGCATCAAAGCCTGCTCGGTGATGTCGGTGTGCCACGAGCCGGGCTGCCACACCATCTTTCAGGAGGCCTCGCCGACATTCAAGAAGCGTTTCATGTACATGTCCGGCATCACCGGCGAGGATGAATTCGACGAGTTTCGCAAGAAAATCACCTGGGAAGGTCACGCCGACAAAATCCGCGTGCCGTATCTGTGCGTCGCCGGGGAGGCGGAAGAGCTGAGCCCGCTCGAACATTCCGAGCGTCTGATGGCGGCGCTCAAGGGACCAAAGCAGATGGTGGTCTATCAGGAATCGCGCCACTCGGTCGGCAACGTGCCGGCCGCCAATCTCGGCCCGTTCCCGGCGATCCTGGTCGCCGACTGGCTCGCCGACCGCCTCGCCGGCAAGCCGTTCGTCAGCGAGCGCTGGTACGTGACCGGAAGCGGCGAGATCAACAAGACGGCGTATTGACGGTTGTGGGATTGAGAAGTTGAGTACGGCGTGATGGGGGACAGATACGAAACGGTGAAGGTCGCCGCGGTGCAAGCCGCGTCGGTGTTTCTCGACCGCAGCGGCTCGACCGACAAGGCCTGCAGCCTGATCCGCGAAGCCGGCCGCAACGGCGCGCGCGTGATCGGCTTTCCGGAAGGTTTCATCCCGGCGCATCCGATCTGGTATCACCATCACGTCGCGACCGGGTCGATCGCCAACCGGCTGTCGGTCGAGCTGTTCAAGAACGCGGTGGAAATTCCCGGGCCGGAGACTGCGGCCTTGTGCGCGGCGGCGCGCGACGCCGGCGCCTACGTGGTCATGGGTGTTTGCGAGAAGCTGCCGAACACGATCGGCACCCTGTTCAACTCGCAGCTCTTTATCGGGCCCGACGGCACGCTGATCGGCAAGCACCAGAAGATCATGCCAACGGTCGGCGAGCGGCTCGTCCATACCGGCGGCCATGGCGACACGTTCGGCGCCATTCAAACAAGTTTCGGACCGATGAGCGGACTGATCTGCGGCGAGAACTCCAATCCGCTCGCGGTGTTCGCGCTGACCGCCGAGGGCACGCGCATCCACGTCATGAGCTGGCCTAATCATTTTCCGACCAGTGGCGATCCGCTGCGCAATCGCGTCGCCGTGGACTCGCAGGCGTTCGCGCAGATGAGCAAGGCGTTCGTGATCTCGGCCTGCGGAACGGTCGACGAGGCGATGATCCAAAAGCTCGCCGCCGGTCCGGAGGCAGAGAAATTCCTGCGCAATCCGGATTGCTGCGGCGGCAGCGTGATCGTGGCGCCCAATTCGCGCATCATCGCCGGGCCGCTGGGCGCCGAGGAGGGGATTCTCTACGCCGAGTGCGATCTGGAACTCGGCATCCTGATGAAGCTGCGCCACGATTTCGCCGGCCACTACAATCGGCCCGACATTTTCCAGCTTCACATCAATCGCGCCGCGCCGCAGCTTTATCGCGTGCACAATGCCGCGCCGGAGCCGCTGCCGGGCGCGAGCGATGCCGAACCGCTCGCCGCGCCGTCGCCTCGCCTCGCCGCTCCGGATTTGCCCGGCCACGACGAATAGCTCCCTCTCGATCAGGCTCACCCCGCCATGGACGTATTCGAAGCGATCGACTCGCGCATCGCCTGCCGCTGGTTCCTCGACAAGCCGGTCGATCTGGCGATCGTGCGCGACCTGATCGAACGCGCGGCGCGCGCGGCCTCGGGCGGCAATCTGCAATCGTGGCAGATCTATGCGCTCACCGGCGCGCCGCTTGCCAAGATCAAGCGGCAGGTCGCCGACCACATCGACGGCCACGATCCGCGTCACGACGAGGCCGAATATCCGATCTATCCGAAGACGATGTGGGAGCCCTACAAATCGCGGCGCGAGGAGCACGGCGTGCAGCTTTACGGCGCGCTCAATATCGCGCGCGACGATGCCGAAGGAAGACTCGCGCAATACAAGCGCAATTTCGAGTTCTTCAACGCGCCGGTGGCTTTGTTCGTCGCTATCGACCGCAACCTCGGGCCCGGCCAATGGGCCGATCTCGGCGGCTACATCCACGCGCTGATGTATCTGGCCCGCGGCTACGGACTCGATACCTGCCCGCAGGAATCGTGGGCGCGCATGCATCGCATTGTCAGGGACTTCGTTAAAATGCCGCCGGAGCAGATGCTGTTCTGCGCCCTTGCCATCGGCTATGGCGACCACGCGCATTCGGCCAACTCGTTCCGCTCGCCGCGGGCGGAGCTTGCGAATTTTTGCAGGTTCTTCGGATTTGATTGAGCGGCCGCATCTTCCTTTCGCCGCCCGGCACTATCGCTTTCTCGCATGGGCCGGCCCTTCAGGAATTGCTGAAGGCAGACCCGAGACCTCGGCGATTTCCTGGATAAACCGTACAAAGGCGGGATGCTCAGGATAAGTCGCATGCATGAGAATCAATCCGCCAAGGTCGCTCACCGGAGGTTTGTTCAGCGGACAAACCACGCGGTGGCTGGCCGGATCGAGCAGCAGCACATGATCGGACTTTGCCGGCTGCTGCAGGCAATAGGCAACAGCGCCCTGCTCGTCGTGGTATTTGATTTCGTGATCGTGAACGTGCGTCGACCACCAATCGTAGGCACTCTGCAGGTCCGCTGAGATGTCGCAGCCTTCAGCCTGACCGACGAGGCCGGCATTGATCGGTACGAAGCCGGTAGGCAGTCGGTTTCCAAAATTTCCATAGGGCCATTGTGCGGAGAATTCTTCCTGCGTAACGAGCCACTTTCGTCCCGATCGGCCATTACAGAAGCGGCGTATCTCCGCTGGTTCCGCCAGGAGGAAGACGTCCGAATCAATTCGCAATTCAACAGAACGAATATCAAGACGAGGGGGTGCCCATTTGCGCCAGTTTGATCGTGTGTCTGCGAACGGCGAATCGGCATCTTTGAGACAAACGAGTTCAAACGAACACAAGCGCAGTGCGTCCACAACGGCCGGGTCCTCGGCGAATACGACATAGCGCGGGGCTGGCCCGAAGAACCTGCGAAATGTTTCGACGCTGTGACACAACATAAAGATAGAGAGCGGATTAGCGTTCCAAACGGTCCACCGGAAAATGACGTCGCGCATTGCGGTTTGCTCGGATTACGCAAATCAGGCGGTGGTTTTTAAACTACATCCCGCTGCGGGTGCATGGCTCATTAACCGAACATTTACCATACCCGCACGAAATAACGGCGGGGGCGATGGAACAACATGGGCGGGCAGCCATGGCCGTTCCGAGCACGCCCCGCCTGACATCAATATCAATAGATGCAGCGGGGCTGGCGGCAGCGAGCGAGAATCGCATCGAGCGGTTCGGGCTGCGTTCCGTGAGGGCGGCATTCCTTGGACAGGATGAGCGTACCTTATGAACAGGAAAATGCGGCGGGCAGAGAATAGAGAGATCGACCGTCACAATAAGCTCGGCCCGAGGATTTCGCAGACTTCTACAACGCTTGTTCCAATATCCAGCATCGTTGCTCAGCGGTTCGCGCAGGCGGTGCAAGACCAACAATCGGGGAAATTGGCTGAGGCGATTGCGCTCTATGACCGGATTGTCTTGCTCAACCCCAACATTCCGGAAATTCATAACAATCGCGGGGTTGCTCTTGCCGCATTGGAGAAATTTGCCGATGCGGAGATGTCGTACCGGCGGGCGATAGCGCTCAATCCGGATTATGCCGACGCCCTCAACAATCTGGGCAACGTGCTTTGGCAGATCGGGAAATACGATGAGGCCGAGCGGACGTTGCGGTGCGCGATCAGGCTTAAGCCGGACATGGCGCGATTACGAACGAACCTGGGACTCGTTTTCAAATGCCAAGCCAGATTGGCCGATGCAGAGGCGGCGCACCGGGAGGCGCTTGCGCTCGATCCGCGACTTGCGGAGGCTTACCGCAACCTGGGAGACACGCTCTCCCATCTCGGCAGACTGGAGGAAGCAGAGAACAGCCTGCGCCAGGCAATTTCATTAGACCCGCATTACGCCGAGGCTTTCGTCAACCTCGCGATCATGCTCAAGGCGCAGCGCCGACTGGAGGAAGCCGAAGCGATGTGCCGGCAGGCCATCGCCATCAAGCCGCTGCTGGCCCATGCCTACAACATCCTGGGCAACATCTTCCTCGATCTTCGCCGCTTCGGCGATGCCGAGAAGACGTTGCGTCACGCGATTGCGCTGCGGCCACATTTTGCCGAGGCGATGTCGAATCTCGGCAACGCGCTGCAGGAACAAGGCAAGCTCGCCGACGCGGAGACGGCGTATCGTCAAGCTATCGCGCTCAATCCCAACCTTGCCGAAACCCATTACAATCTCGGCCGTTCGCTCGGCGCGCGAGACCGGCTCATGGAAGCCGAGGCGGCCTATCGGGGCGCCATCGCCATCAATCCGGACTTCGCCGACGCGCATAATAATCTCAGCGTGACGCTGAAGTTTCTCGGCCGATTTGCCGATGCGCGACGGTCGGTGGAGCGGGCGCTGCAACTGATGCCGCACGACGCCTCTTTCCTTTTCAATCTCGCGGAACTCAAGCGCTTCGATATCGGCGATCCCGATTTGGCCGTTCTGCAGGAGCTGGCGCAAAATGCGCAAGCGCTGCCGGTCAGGAAACAAATCGATCTGCATTTCGCCCTGGCCAAGGCCTTTGAGGATGTCGGCCAGCGCGAGGGCACAATCCGGCACCTGTTGGCGGGCAACGCACTGATGCGCACGCAAGTAGGCTATGACGAAGCTGCTGTGCTGAGAGGGCTGGATCGCATCGCCGAGGTCTTCACGCCCGAACTCATGCAGGCGTTTGCGGGCGCGGGTGACCCGTCATCGAAGCCGGTGTTCATCGTCGGCATGCCGCGCTCCGGGACAAGCCTGATCGAGCAGATTCTCGCCAGTCATCCGCAGGTCTTTGGCGGCGGCGAGTTGCCGACCCTCAATGCCGTAGCCGCGCGGATCGGCGTATTCGCCGGTTCTCCTGTCCCCTTTCCGGATGTCATGGCGCGCATGTCGCCACAAGCTTTGCAGCGCGCCGGTGCCCATTATGTCTCCGAGACCGCTCGACTGGCGCCGAATGCCGCGCGCATCACCGACAAAATGCCGTCAAACTTCCAGTACGCCGGACTCATTCAGCTGATGCTGCCCAATGCGCGCATCATCCATGCGGCGCGCGATCCACTCGACACCTGCTTCTCGTGCTTTTCGAAGCTGTTCGCCAACGGCCAGGTTCAGACCTACGATCTGGCCGAGCTTGGGCGCTACTACCGGCATTATCAGCGCATGATGGAGCACTGGCGCCGACTCTTGCCCGCGGGACGGATCCTGGACGTGCGTTACGAGGATGTCGTCACCGACTTGGAGGCGCAGGCGCGGCGCATCGTTGCTCATTGCGGGCTCGAATGGGACGAGCGCTGCCTCGCTTTTCACAACACCGACCGTCCGGTGCACACGGCGAGCGCGCTTCAGGTGCGCCAGCCGATCTATCAGAGCGCGAGCGGCCGTGCGCAGCAGTACCGGCCGTTTCTTCAGCCGCTGCTCGATGCCTTATCGTAATCCACCTGCTCCTTGGCGTGGCTCGTTCCGCGGCTGCGATGCCGCGTAGCCGCAATCAGGCAGGAAATGCCCTCGGGCGCTGCGCTTGAATCCGTCAATTTACGCATTGGCTGCAATATGATAAGTTGGAGAACAATCGCGCAGGAGCGCCGCCATGCATCTGAACGCCCTGGGTTACGTGGGCATCCGCACCAAGAATCTCGACGACTGGGCGACCTATGGCACCCGCTTTCTCGGCATGCAGCTTGTCGATAAGAGCCGCGGTGCGCTCGCGTTGCGCATGGACGATCGCAAGCAGCGCGTGATCGTGCACACCGACGAGGGTGAGGGTCCGTCGTTCTACGGCTGGGAAGTCGCCGACGGCGCCGCGCTCGATGCGCTCGCCGCGCACCTGGAGAAAAACGGCATAAGGGTCGCACGCGGCTCTCGTGCGCTCGCCGAGGAACGGCGCGTGCGCGATTTGATCGTGTTCGCCGATCCGATCGGCAACCGGCTGGAAGTTTTCCACGGCGCCGAAATCGCGAGCGATCCGTTCAAGGCCGGCCGCTCGATCTCCGGCTTTCGCACCGGCCCGCTCGGCATGGGTCACGCGGTGCTTACCGCGGAGCGGCTTGAAGAGGTGCTGCCGTTCTATACCGAGATCCTCAACTTCAAGCCGACCGACTACATCCTCAAGCCTTTCAAGGCGTATTTCTTTCATCTCAACGAGCGCCACCACAGCCTCGCCTTCATCGATACCGGCAAGAACGGCATCCATCATCTGATGGTCGAGCTATGCTATCTCGACGATGTCGGGCAGGCCTACGATCTGGCATTGCGCAAGCCGGAGATGATCGGCACCACGCTCGGCCGCCACGTCAACGACCAGGTCACCTCGTTCTATTCGTGGTCGCCGTCGGAGTTTCTGGTCGAGTACGGTTGGGGCGGCCGCACCATCGACACCGCGAACTGGACGCCGCACGAGCGCACCGAAGGCCCGAGCCTATGGGGCCACGACCGCATGTGGCTCACGCCCGAAGCGCGCGAAGAGGCGCGCAAGCTGCGTATCAGCGTTGCCGAAGACGGTGGCCGCGTGCCCGTCAACGTCATGGATGGCAATTATTCGCGCGCCAGCGACGTTTGCCCGTGGTGGAGCGCCAACGTGGCGGCGCGCAAAACCGGCTGAGGTGTCTTGCTCGTCCCCGCCAAAGCGGGGACCCAGGAAATGCCTCTGGATTCCCGCTTGCGCGGGGAGAGGCGGAAACTGGACCCGTAATCGCGAAATCTGCTCTAAGCGCGCCGCGATTTTACCTTATTCGGCGTCGGGGCGGCGCCGCTCGGCGGTCCAGCGGCCGGAGCAGTGCCCGTTGGAGGTCTGCCAAATTCCAGCGCCGGCGTTGCCGCGCAGCCGGCCGGTGCCGTTCGCTGACTGGCCACCGCCGGAAATGGTAACGCCGATGGCGCCGCTTCGGGCCACGGCGCCGGCGACCGTATAGTTCGGATCGTTGTCGGCCTTGAGCACCTGGCCTTCCCAGATGCGCAGCGGGTAGCGATAGCCGCGGTCGCAATCGCCGTTATAGGTGACGATCGAGACGCTCCAGAGGCCGTCAAAGGCCCGGCTCGGGCGCGGCCGTGCAGCGGCATTGGAGTGCGCAGTCGATCCCGCCATAACCGCGCTGGCGAGTGCGGCGGCGAGAACCACGTGCACTACGTTTCTCATCGGGTCGCTCCGGTTTTTTCAGGATCCTGTGTCGGCGATGCCGGCTGGCCGGGATAGGGCGGCGGCACGGCGGCGAACGGCGTCGCGCCGCGGCCCAGGTCGTAGCCGACCTTGAACAGGGCGCGCATGTAGTCGGGATCGAACGTTCCGCGGCTCGGGACGTTGAAGCTCGGCGGAATGCTGGCGACGTTGAAGCTCACGCCGCTGCGCTTGGCGGCCATGTAGGCACGGTCGAGCATCAGCCTTGTATCGACTTGCACCGCCATACCGACCGATTGGGCGAGGATCGCCTCGGTCGAGCGCGGCACCACTTCGAACTCCGGCTGCAGCCCGGAATTCACCACGACATAGAGTTCGGTCGCCGGCAGCCGGTAATCGGAGGTCGCCGCCAACAAGGCTTGCGGTGCGACAAAAAACTGGCCGCCAACGCCGCCGTCAACGTGCATTTCGGCAAATCGCTTGCCGCCTGCCTCGACGTCGATCAGCACCGGCGGGAACGCGCCGGGAATGCTGCTCGACGCCAGCAGCACCTTGCGGAACAGATCGAGCCCGTCCTCACCGCCGTGAGCGGCGATCGCGCCCATATTCCACACCACCGAGCGTTCGGTATCGAGATTGGTCGTGACCACAAACAGCCGCCGGCCTGCGCGGTACTGGACGGCTATATCGGCCAAGAGCGCCGGCGTGACTTCCTTGGCGATCAAATCCTTCAGCGGCCAAGTGTCGACGAAACTCTCCGGTGTGCCGCCGACTTCGAAAATGTCCGCCGCGGTGATCTTGGTGAAGGCGTCGCGCAACGCGTTGTCGTAGTGCGGTCCGGCGAAGGCAAAAGGCGCGATCAGCGCGCCCGTGCTGAGCCCGGTCACCACCGCATAATCCGGCCGCTTGCCCGATGCGGTCAGCCCGTTGAGCAACCCGGCGCCGAAAGCGCCGTCCTCGCCGCCGCTGGACAGAACGAGCCAGGGGCCAGGCTTGGAGGGCAGGGCATTGTTGAAGTCGGTCGGCGAATCCGCGGAGAATCGTGCGTCTGGAATGCCCGGTATGCTGGCGGCGGCATCCTCCGCGGCGGTGTAGGGTGCACGCGGCGGCAGCTGCTTCGGCTGCAGTGGCGGCACCTCTGCCGCAGCGGGCTCTCGTGGGGTCCGCACCCGCGGCGGCTGGCGCCGGTGGGGTGTGGTTAGCCGGTCTACGCCCTGCGCGTGCGCCAACCGCGGCGGCATGATCGTTTGTGCAAAAACGAACGCCGACAGCGAAATGGCAATCGCGCAAATGGCCCGGCACGCATTCATGATCATGACAAATACGTGTCCCGAAATAGACAAAAGGTTCGGGCTCCCGTTACGATCCTGGTCGATGGTGCAGCCATGCCCGCTCCGGGCAGCAAATAAGCCCGCACCACGCCAACTTCAATCGCATCAGTTGCCTCACCTCAGGCGCAATGGAATGACCGCTATGCGTCGTTCTGAACCAAAGTCATACTAGATCAATACGTTGCTAGTGTCCTTCGATTCCGATCTTCGCAGCCAAGTGTGGCGCAGAATCCACACCCGATTAGGCGTGACGCTCGGCAACGAATCGGGCGCCTTCGACGAGGACCGCCGCCGCCCGGCCAAACGGCGCCAGCGCCTGTTCGGCGTCGGCGACAAGCTGCCTTAATCTCGCCTTTGCTTCTGCTTGGCCGAGCACGCTGACCATTGTCGCCTTACCGGCGGCTGCGTCCTTGCCGGTCTGCTTGCCCACGAGTGCGGTATCGCCTTCCAGATCGAGGAGATCGTCGGCGATCTGGAAAGCTTGGCCCACCGCCGTCCCATACCTTTCCAGCGCCTGCCGCTGCGCCGGCGGCGCGGCGGCGAGAATGCCGCCCGCCTGGCAGGCAAAGCGCAACAGCGCCCCGGTCTTCATGGCCTGCAGCATGCGCACTTCGCTTTCCGACAGACGTTGCGGCCCGTCTTTGCCAAAGCGCCCCTCCGCGGCGAGGTCGAGCATCTGGCCGCCGGCCATGCCGCCGATCCCTGAGGCGCGGGCAAGCGCGCAAACCAGCTCGATGCGCACGGCGGCGTCCGGATGGGTTTGCGGCCGCGACAGGATGTCGAAGGCGAAGGTCAAAAGCCCGTCGCCGGCGAGGATGGCGGTCGCCTCGTCGAATTTCTTATGGGCGGTCGGCTGTCCGCGCCGCAACGCGTCGTTGTCCATCGCCGGCAAATCGTCATGCACGAGCGAGTAGCAATGCACGAATTCGAGCGCCGCCCCCGCCATCAAGGCGCGTTCGCGCGGCACGGCCAACAGGTGCGCGGATTCCACCACTAGAAATGGCCGGAAACGCTTGCCGCCGCCAAGACTGGAATAGCGCATGGCCTCGAGAAGACGCCCGGGACGGCTGAGCACCACCTCGGCCGGCGTCGCGGCCAGCAGACGGTCGAGCAGGGCCTCAATATCCGCCGCCACGGCATCGAGGCGGCCGAGGAAAGAGGTCTGGTTATTGGCATCTTTGCCGTTCATTGCACGTTGCCCAACGTTCCGGCCTCCCTTTGGGGTCCTGTTCTAGTGGAGCGGATTTGACATTCGCTGGCCACCTAGCCGGGAGCTCTGAAAGCGAATGTCAAATCCAAAGCTCCACTAGCACTAATAGTTGCTAGTGGTCCCTATATTCTAACGTTCGCATGATAGGGTACCGAAACGGGATGCGAATGTTAGAATGGGGCCACTAGGTCCTACATTTGCGGGATAACGATGAGGCCGCCCCGACGCGAAGCTTCCGGTCGGGTGATTGCGGCCCCCGTATGCAAGCCACCGAAGGACAATTTGTGGCCAACGATCTCGTAGCGTCAATGGTATTGGCGATCTGGCTTTACCTCGTGCTGGCCCGCGGCGGATTCTGGCGGGCTGCCGAACGCGACGACGACGTTCCCCCGTGGCAGGGGCCGTGGCCGGCCATTGCGGCGATCATCCCGGCCCGCGACGAGGCGGCATCCGTTGGCGAGACTGTCACTTCGCTGCTCGCCCAGGCCTACGCGGGCGAGTTGCACGTGGTCGTGGTTGACGACCAGAGCGGCGACGGCACCGCGCAGGTCGCGCGCGACGCCGCCGCTAAGCTCGGCAAGGCCGATCGCCTGACCGTGCTGACCGGGGCTGCCTTGCCGGTGGGCTGGACCGGGAAGCTGTGGGCGCAACAGCAAGGCGTCAGCTTTGTCGACGAACTGCCGCAGCCGCCCGACTATCTGTTGTTCACCGATGCCGACATCGTCTACGGACCGGATGCGGTGTCGCGGCTTGCCGCCCGTGCGCAGGCGGACGGTCGCGTGCTCACGTCGCTGATGGTCAAACTGCATTGCAAGAGCCTCGCCGAGCGCGCGTTCATCCCGGCCTTCATCTTCTTCTTTCAGATGCTCTATCCGTTTGCCTGGGCGAACGACCGGCGGCGGCCGACAGCCGCCGCGGCCGGCGGCTGCATGCTGGTGCACCGCGACGCGCTGCGCCAAGCCGGCGGCATGGCGGCGATCCGCGGCGCGCTGATCGACGATTGCGCGCTGGCCGGATTGCTCAAGGCGCGGGGCCCGATCTGGATCGGATTGACCGAACGTGTGCACAGCATCCGCGGCTATCCGGCCGTGGCGGATATTCGCGCCATGGTCGCCCGCACCGCCTATGCGCAACTGCGATACTCGCCGCTTTTGCTCGCCGGGACCGTCGCGGGCCTGGCGCTGACCTATCTGGCGCCGGTGGCGCTGACTTTCTTCGCTCGCGGACTTGCGCAGTTCTTTGGATTATTTACTTGGCTGCTGATGGCTTTTGCATTCCGGCCGACGCTGCGCTTCTACGCCCTGTCGAGGGTATGGGGTTTGGCGCTGCCGGCAATTGCCGCGATATATATGGTTTTTACCATCGATTCCGCCTATCAGCATGCGCGCGGGCGCGGTGGCATGTGGAAGGGCCGAGCGCAGGCAAACGTGTCGGAATTGCGATGAACGGTGCGAGCAGAAATGATGCCGCCAGCTGGCGCTCGGGCAAGGGCCATCGGGACGAAAATTTCCCGGTCGCCTCTTGGCTGATCGCCCCCCGCCATCGCGGCCCGATCCTGGCGTTCTACAATTTCGTGCGCACTGCCGACGACATCGCCGACCATGCGACGATGCCGGCGGAGCAAAAACTGGTGCTGCTCGACCGTCTCGAAGCGGGGTTGTTGGGACGCAGCGACGACGACGCGGTTGCGCTGCGGCTGCGCGCCGAGCTCGCCCAGCGCAATCTTTCGGCCAAACACGCGCAGGACCTGCTCGCCGCCTTTCGGCTCGACGTCACCAAACTGCGCTATCGCGACTGGGACGATCTGATCGGCTATTGCTCGCTCTCGGCGATGCCTGTCGGTCGCTTCGTCTGCGATGTGCACGGCGAAAGCCGCGCGGTCTGGCCGGCCAACGACGCGCTGTGCGCCGCCTTGCAGATCATCAATCATCTGCAGGACTGCAGGGACGACTATCTCAATCTCGACCGCGTCTACGTTCCGCTCGATGCGCTTGCCGGCTGCGGCACCGATGTGGAAGCGCTCGGCGAGAGCCGCGCCTCGCCGGCCTTGCTCGACTGCCTGCATAAGCTCGCGCAACGAACGCAACGACTGCTTGGCGAGAGCGACGGGTTCGCGGCGCTGATCGCCGATTGGCGCCTCGGCCTGGAAGTCTCCGTCATCAACGCTCTGGCGCACAGTCTCACGCGCATGCTGATGACCCGCGATCCGCTCTGCGAGCGGGTGCATCTGGGCGCGTCCGCCGTCGCCCGCTTGACGATTGCGGCGGCGCTCGCCGGCACAACGCGGCGACTGACCCGTCGTGCCGCCGACACGGCGCACAAACCACGGGGCGCGTGAGTGAGCGAAGAGACCACGCCCGCTGCCGTGCGCGCCGCCGGCAGCTCGTTCTACGGCGGCATGCGCATTCTGCCGCGGCCGCAGCGCGAGGCGATGTTCGAAATCTATTCGTTCTGCCGCGCCGTCGACGACATCGCCGACGATCCCGGTCCGCGTCCGCCGCGGCGCGATCAGTTACAGCGCTGGCGCGCCGACCTCGACGCGCTCTATGCCGGGGCGCCGCCGCCGCAACTTGCCGGATTGGCGCAGGCGGTACGAAGCTTCGATCTGCGGCATGACGATTTCCTCGCCGTCATTGACGGCATGGAGATGGATGTCCTCGCCGATATCCGCGCGCCCGACCAGGCGACGCTGGAGGTTTACTGCGATCGCGTCGCCTGCGCGGTCGGCCGGCTCTCGGTGCGGGTGTTCGGCATGGAGGCTAAAGCGGGGCTGGCGCTCGCCGATCACCTTGGCCGCGCGCTGCAGCTCACCAACATCCTGCGCGACCTCGACGAGGACGCCGAAATGGGCCGGCTTTATCTGCCGCGCGAGGCGCTGCGCGGCGCTGGCATCATCTCTACCGATCCGGCGGCGGTGCTGGCTAATCCCATGCTCGGCGCGGCCTGCGCCGAGATCGTCGAACAGGCGCGCACGCACTTTGCGCAGGCCAAGACGATCATGGCGCAAAGCCCGCGCCGCGCGGTCCGCGCCCCGCGCATTATGGGCGAAGCCTATGGGCTCATTCTCGACCGGCTGGTCGCCCGCGGCTTCGCTCCGCCGCGCCAGCGCGTCCGCCTGCCGCGCGCGCGGCTTCTGCTCATCGTGCTGCGGAATCTTCTCTGATGTCCGGAACGGTTCACATCATCGGCGCCGGCCTTGCCGGCTTGTCCGCCGCGCTCAAGCTATCAGGGCGCGGGCTGCGCGTCGTCGTGCACGAAGCGACCGCCTTCGTCGGTGGCCGCTGCCGTTCCTATCACGACGCCACGCTGGGCATGACCATCGACAACGGCAATCACCTTTTGCTCTCAGGCAACCACGCCGCTCTGGACTATGTGCGCGGTATCGGCGCGCAGCAGCACTTGATCGGTCCGGCGGCGGCGGAATTTGCCTTCGCGGATCTTGCGAGCGGCGAGCGCTGGACGCTGCGATTTGACGACGGCCGCTTTCCATTCTGGATTTTCGATACCGGCCGGCGCGTGCCGGGAACGGGTCTGCTCGATTACCTGCCGCTGGCGCGGCTTCTGTGGACGCATCCGGGAAAGAGCGTTGGTGACGTCGTTGCCTGCAAGGGGCCGCTCTATAACCGGCTCCTTGAACCGCTGCTGCTCGCGGCGCTCAATATCGATCCGCCGCAAGGATCGGCGAAGCTTGCGAGCGCGGTGATCCGGGAAACGCTGGCAGCCGGCGGAGTAGCCTGCCGGCCGCTGGTTGCGCGCGATGGATTGGGTCCGACGCTGATCGAGCCGGCGATTGCCAGCCTGCAAGCGCGCGGTGTCGCCATCCGCCTCGAACATCAATTGCACGCGATGCATTTCGGCGCCGATCGCATCGAGGCGCTCGATTTCGGCAAGGAAACGGTGGCGCTCGCCGCGGAGGATGCGGTCGTTCTGGCGGTTCCCCCTTACGCGGCCGCATCGTTGGTGAAGGATCTGCAAGTGCCCACCGAATATCGCGCGATCGTGAACGCGCATTTCCGCATCGATCCGCCGGCCTCGGCGCCGCCGCTTGTTGGTGTGCTCAATGGCACGGCGCAGTGGATATTCGCCTTTCCGGGCCGGATGTCGGTGACCATCAGCGCCGGCGACCGTTATCTCGATATGGCGCGCGACGTGCTTGCGAAATCGATCTGGAGCGAAGTGGCGAGCGTCACGGGGCTTCCCGCTGCGCTGCCGCCGTGGCAGATCGTGCGCGAGCGGCGTGCCACCTTTGCGGCGACGCCGGCGCAGGACGCCAAGCGGCCCGGCGCACAAACGGCGTGGCGCAATCTTGCGCTTGCCGGCGATTGGACCAATACCGGGCTGCCCGCCACCATCGAAAGCGCGATCCGCTCCGGCAATCGTGCTGCCGATCTGATCGCGCGCAGCCCCTAAAGCGAGTCATTGATGAATGATGCGCCTACCATAGAACTCGATCTCGACCGCTCGATCGATCGGGCGGCGAGCGCGCTGTTGGCCCGTCAGCGCGACGACGGCCACTGGCTGTTTGAGCTCGAGGCGGACGCTACCATCCCGGCCGAATATGTACTTCTGCGGCATTATCTGGGCGAGCCGGTCGATGCCGAGCTTGAGGCGAAGATCGCCGTATATTTGCGCCGCATCCAAGGTGTGCACGGCGGCTGGCCGTTGTTCGCTGAGGGCGATCTCGACATCAGCGCGACGGTCAAAGCGTATTTCGCGCTGAAGATGGTCGGCGATCCGATCGACGCCCCGCATATGCGTCGCGCGCGGGAGGCGTTGCTCGCCCGCGGCGGCGCCGGGCGCGCTAATGTGTTCACCCGCATCATGCTGGCGTTGTTCGGATTCGTTGACTGGCGCGCGGTGCCGGTGATGCCGGTCGAGATCATGCTGTTGCCGAAATGGTTTCCGTTCCATCTCGACAAGATTTCCTATTGGAGCCGCACCGTCATCGTTCCGCTCTTGGTGCTGATGGCGAAGAAGCCAAAAGCCCGCAATGCCAAGGGCGTGCGCATCGACGAGCTGTTCGCCGAACCGCCGCAAACGCTCGGACCGGCGCCGAAAGCACCGCAGCAGAAGGCGTCATGGTTTTGGTTCTTTCGCGTCGTCGACAATGTGCTGCGGGCGGCCGAGCCGTTCTTCCCAGAAAAAACGCGCCAACGCGCCATCGATCGCGCGGTCGCCTGGGTGAGCGAGCGATTGAACGGCGAGGACGGTCTCGGCGCGATTTTTCCGGCAATGGCGAACAGCGTGATGATGTTTGCCGCGCTCGGAATCCCCGAGAGCGATCCGCGGCGCGCGATCGCCCGCAAATCGGTCGAGAAGCTCCTCGTCGTCCATCCGCACGAGGCCTATTGCCAGCCGTGCGTCTCGCCGATCTGGGACACCAGCCTGGTCTGCCACACGCTGCTTGAAGTCGGCGGTGAACGCGCCGTCGCGCAAACGCACAAAGGCCTCGATTGGCTCGTGCCGATGCAGGAGCTCGAAGTGCGCGGCGACTGGATCGAACGGCG
>DATJTL010000263.1:0-5285 GCA_035503415.1 Xanthobacteraceae bacterium | reverse complement strand
TGGACGCCCGTCACTGGACGCACCGTCGCTCATGGGCAGCAGCTTGATCCTTCATCCGCCAACCGGAGGAGAGGGCTCCATGAAACGCATCCGCTCCATGAAATGCATCCTTTGTTTGCTGTTTGTCATCACCTTGCCGTTCGGCAGCGTCATGGCGGACACGCCGAAGTCGAAGAACGCCAAGGTGACTCTCGTCTACCAGCACGAGCTGCCAAACGTTCCCGGCAAGAGCATCAAGGTGGCGCTCGTCGAATACGGCCCGGGCGGTTACTCGCCTGGTCACACGCATGCCAAATCCGCCTTCATCTACGCGACTGTGCTTGAGGGAGCGATCCGCAGTCAAATCAACGAAGGAGCCGTGACGACTTACAAGACCGGACAAAGCTTTTCCGAGATGCCCGGCGACCGCCACGACGTCAGCGCTAATGCCAGCAAGACGAAGCCAGCCAAGCTCCTCGCGGTGTTCGTGGTAGACACGAACGAGACGGAACTGACGATCCCATTCGGGAACTGAGATTAAATAAAATATCCTACGTTCGGTCAGAGCGTGAGCACGATGGCTCCGCCGGCGTGGCCGCCAGTTGCCCGGGTAAGTGCCTGGGCGGCATCCGCGAGGGGGTAGCTGGCGGCGATCGGAATCTCAAGCTGCCCGTCGCCTAGTCGTTGCGCGAGTTTGCGCAGCTGGTTTCCGTCCGCGCGGACGTAGATGCTGGAGACCGAAATGCCGCGCTCTTGGGCGGGCGAGTCTGAGGTGATGGTCGCCAGTCGTCCGCCGTCGGCCACCGCTCGCATCGCGCTCGACGCACCGCCGCGTGCAGCGTTGACCGCGGCGGCGACACCGTGGCGTCCCGTTATCGCGCGGACCTGTTCGGGCCATTCTTGATCGTGGTAGTCGACGACTTGGTCCGCTCCAAGCGCGCTGACCCGCTGCCGGCTTTCGGGACCTACCGTCGCGATGACTTGGGCGCCGCGCAACGAGCCAAGGGCGACCATCAGACCGCCGGTGACTCCGCCGGCTCCGTGGATCAGGAGCTGCTCGCCGGCGCGGATGTTCAGCGCGTCGCCGAGAACTTGTTCTGCGGTGAGCGCAGGTACCGGGAAGGCGGCGGCTACCTCCCAGCTGACACTAGGCGGCTTGCGAGCGAGCAGCCCGGCCGGGGCGATCAGCCGGGGTGCCCAGGTCCCCTGGTCTCGCAACGGCACAGGATGGGTCATCACCGCGTCCCCAGGCGTCCACTCGCCGACGGCTTGGCCAGCGGCCCGCACTGTACCGGCTGCCTCAACGCCCAACGCCATCGGCGGCTTGGCACCGGTGTCCCAGCCGCCGGTACGGACGATCTCATCCCAGTTGCCGACGCCGGCCGCCCTCACCTCGAGCAACACCTCATCCCCGGTCAGCGGCCGCGGCTCGTCCGCCTCGATCATCTCAACCCGCGCACCCAACGACCGAATCCCAGCTACCTGCATCTTCGACCTCCAAGGTTCGCCCGCCGCGCCAATGCGCGCGTTACGGCGCAAATCCTCGGTTGCCGCTCGCGCGACGCAGAGCGGCGGATAAGAGTGCGGCTTACAGTGCGCTGGCTACGCTGCCTTCGCCTCGAAGATGAAATTACTGAGATCGGCAGCGTTCTTTGGCTCGCCTTCGCTCCAGAGCACCAACAGCTTGCACCCGTTCCGCGTGGTGTGTGGCCCGTGCGGCCTGCCAGACTTGAAATGCAGCGAGGTTCCCGCTTGGTACTGCTTGCCCTCGTTGATGAAATCGCCTTCGGCGACGTAGAGAGCCTCGGCCATACCGTTATGGTGATGTGCAGGAATGCTCGCGCCCGGTTTCATGACAATGTGTAACATGACGGGTCCCAGCGCATAGTCGGCGTTGCGGACAGCCAGTGTAATATCTCCTTCACTCCGGAACGGGAAACGATCCACCTTGAGCTGCCGCTCGGATACTTCTTGATCGATCATGATGCTGTCTCCTTTCGCTGGTTAAGATGGGTGCATGTCGCTCACGGACGAACGCGGATGATCGTCTTTCCCTTGCGCCGTTCGGTCCGGTTGAAGGCGGCGACGGCGTTGTCGAGGGTCGCGATGATGCCGATGTTCGTCCGCAATCGTCCATCACGCACCCGCTGGACGATCTCACTCAGTTGGGCGCGGTCGGACACGAGAACGAAGTCGATGGTCAGGCCGTCGGCGGGCCGCGCCTCGGTCGGCCCGGCGATGGTCACCAGCGCTCCTCCGGCTCGAATCAAGCGTGCGGACCGCTTCCCGATGTCGCCACCGATGACATCGAAAACCAGATCGACTCCGCCGACGTCTTCGAGGGCGTCGTTCGCGAGGTCGATGAACTCCTGCGCGCCGAAGTCGAGCGCCTTCTGACGGTCGGCAGCGCGTCCGCTGCCGATGACATAGGCGCCGAACTCACGTGCGAGCTGCGTGGCCATCGACCCGACTGCACCGGCTGCGCCATGCACGAGGATGCTCTGCCCCGCCTGAAGACGGCCATGCTCGAACAGTCCCTGCCACGCGGTCAGGCCCGGCATCGCCACGCTCGCGGCCACAGTGAAGTCGACGTCGCCCGGCAGCGGCGCGAGGTTGCGTGCCTCGATGGCCACATACTCCGCCAAGGTGCCGCCGCGATGTGAATCCGAGAGGCCGAACACCCGCTGTCCCACCGACAGCCCCGTCGTACCGTAGCCGAGAGCGGTAACCACTCCGGCCAGCTCCTGTCCGGGAATAACCGGCGTCCGGTCACGGCCGAGGCGATCGGTCCAGGTCGAGGGCCATGTCAACTCATCCCAGGTGAATCCCGACGCATGAACCGCAACGACGACGTCGTTTACCCCTGCATGCGGCTCGGGCCGCTCCGCCAGCGCCATCCCGGCCGTTCCCGCAGCCTGGTCCGTTACCACGATCGCCTTCATGGTAATTTTCTCATCGGTTATTTGTCTCTTCGCTGGATATGCTCCAGCGATAAAAAGCCCGTTCGACATCTAATGTTCGGGCGCGCGGCACAGCGGCTCGGCGCATAGCTTCAACCTTCGTCGAGGTGGCCCGAGTGTGCTCGGGGCTCAGCAGCCCCAAAGATTCGCCACGCAGTCCTTGTTGGCGATGGATTGCCGGGTCACCCCCGGCAATGACGGCTGCGCGTCATCGCGTCACATGCGCCGATACTGCGAGCCATTTCCCGTTTTGCTTCGCCCAGCAATCGGTGTAGCGCCCGTCCGCCTGCTGTCCGTCTGGCGTGGTGTAACTGAACGCCGCATGGATGATGACGAAGTCGCCCATGATGCGGATCTTTACATCTTGCGCCTGCAGATTCTTGATCGCCACCGGCTTCGCGGTTTGCTCAAGGAAGGTGGCGCGGTCGACCAGCGATTTGTCGGGATTTGAGATGTAGAACTCCGGCGCCAGGATTTCATCGAAGCGCCTAACGTCGGAATTCTGAACCGAGGCGGTGAAGTCACGATTGAGCGCAGTGAGTTCGTCGATGTTGTTGGTCATGGTTTTTGCTTGTCATCAAACGTCGCTGGCGGAACGCAGCTGCCGCATTTTTTGGACTTGCGGATGCTCAGTAAACGAATTTTTCGTGCTCCACTTTTCCGTTTGACCACTCTTGAATGGCCACCTCGCTCATGTTGAGCGTGCCCCAATCGGCATGATCGATGTCAACGCGATAAACGATGAACGCCTTGTTGCCGGAAATCACGTAGCCGTCACAGGCGAACGTTCTTTTCGCCTTGATCTTGGAAATAAAATCCTTCTCGAAAGCACGACAGGCCGCCTTGCCAACTCGCGGCTGCTGCTCATTTTCTTGCATGGTCACATCGTCGGCATAATATTGATCGATGGCGTCCAGCGATTTCCCCGCGACAACCTTTGCAGTCAAGTCGTCAACTGCCGTTTTGAAGGTCTGGGCGTTCATGAGAGTTCTCCTGGCGTGTGGCTTCGTATGCCTGGCTTCGTGAAAAGCGTAGCGCTCGGCTGGCAAGAAGGCTCAATTGTGGGCCTACCGTCTTTGCCGAGAAATCGTATGAGCCGCACTAGGCTGTCGTTAGGTAGGATAAAGCTGCCGGGCAGCCAGTCGAAACGGCACCGATTGCAGCAAATCAGCGCAATTTAGGGCAATCACGCGCAAATTTGGCAGGTCCGCGATCATTTCAAACGGCCGCGCCGAGCCTCTAAATGCTCCCGACCGTTTTGAGCCGCGCGCGCGGGTGGATTTCCGATTGCGCCAGCACCGCCGTTTGCGTGCGGAAGCGCTCGACGATGCCGCGCACGAACGGCCGGATAGCGGGCGAGGTCACCAGCACCGGCGCCTCGTTCTCGCGCGCGGCGTGCTCGAACTTGTCGCGCACCGCGTTGATGAATTCGGTGAGCTTCGACGGCTGCATAGCGAGGCTCTTGTCGTCGCCCTGGCCGACGATCGACTCCGCGAAGGTTTGTTCCCATTTGGCGGTGAGCGCGATGATCGGCAGGTAGCCGGCGGGGCTTAGGTGCTGGGCGCAAAGCTGGCGGGCGAGCCGGGCGCGCACGTGCTCGGCGAGATAGGCCGGATTGCGCGTCGCCGGCAGCCCGTCGGCGATGCCTTCCAGGATCGTCGCCAGATCACGGATCGAAACGCGCTCGGCGAGCAGAATTTGCAGCACGCGCTGGATTGCGGACACGGTGATCTGCGACGGCACGATGTCCTTGATCAGTTCGCCCTGTTCCTTCGGCAGCTCCTTGATGAGTTTCTGCACCTCGCCGTAGGAGAGCAGCTCCGACATGTTGGCCTTGATCAGCTCGGTCAAATGGGTGGCGAGCACGGTGGCGGCGTCGACCACGGTGTAACCCTTGACCGAAGCCTCCTCCTTGAGCGCCGCATCGATCCAGGTCGCCGGCAGACCGAAGGTCGGCTCGGTGGTGTGCACGCCGGGCAGCGTCACCTGCTTGCCGGCCGGATCCATGACCATGAACTGGCCGTGCCAGACTTTGCCGGTGCCGGCCTCCACTTCCTTGATCTTGATAACGTAGGTATTGGCGTCGAGCTGCACGTTGTCGAGGATGCGCACCGCCGGCATGACGAAACCCATCTCGGTGGCAAGCGAGCGGCGCAGCGCCTTGATCTGCTCGGTCAGCCGCTCCGAGCCGTCGGGCGCGTTGACTAGCGGCAACAGCGCGTAGCCGATCTCGATTTTCAGATCGTCCATCTTCAGCGCCGCCGTCATCGGCTCTTCCGCCGGCGGTGCCTTGGCGGTGTCGGCCTTCTTGGCTTCGGCTTTGGCCGTTCGCTTGGCGCGGCGGTC
>DATJTL010000262.1:0-4823 GCA_035503415.1 Xanthobacteraceae bacterium | reverse complement strand
CCTTCTGGGCTTTGCCGATTTCGCCCATTACCGCCTCGACGACGCCATGGCGAAGACACCCGAAGCGGTGCGTGATTTGCTCGACACGGTCTGGGCGCGCGCGCGCACAAGGGCGCTCGCCGACCGCGATGAATTGCAGGCGCTCATTCAGGAAGAGGGCGGCAATTTCAAATTGGCGCCGTGGGACTGGCGCTATTACGCCGAAAAGCTGCGGCAAAAACGCTGCGACTTCGACGAGGCCGCCATCAAGCCGTATCTGACTTTGGATCGCATGATCGAAGCGCTGTTCTATACGGCGGGGCGTCTGTTTGCTCTGACATTCCAGGCGCGCACCGATGTGCCGGTTTGGCATCCCGACGTGCGGGTCTGGGAGGTGCGTGGCCGCGACAATGAACCGATCGGCCTGTTCTTCGGCGACTATTTCGCGCGGCCCTCCAAGCGCAGCGGCGCCTGGATGACATCCTTGCGCGACCAGGAAAAGCTCGCCGGCGACATCCGGCCGCTGATCGTCAATGTCTGCAACTTTTCCAAAGGCGCCGACGGCGAACCGACGCTGTTGAGCTTCGACGATGCCCACACTCTGTTTCACGAATTCGGCCACGCGCTGCACGGGCTTCTGTCCAAGGTCACCTATCCGGAAATCGCCGGCACCAGTGTCGCCACCGATTTCGTCGAACTGCCCTCGCAGCTTTACGAACACTGGCTCGAACAGCCGGATGTGCTGCGCCGCTTCGCTTTGCACTATCAGAGCGGCGAGCCGATGCCGGAAACGCTCCTGCGACGGCTGATCGCAGCACGCAATTTCAATCGGGGCTTTGCCACGGTCGAATACGTCGCCTGCGCGCTGGTCGATCTCGATTTCCACGCGTTGCCGCCGCCGGCCAACATCGATCCCGCGTCTTTCGAAATCGAGGCGCTCGATCGCATCGGCATGCCGGCGGAAATTGCCATGCGCCACCGGCCCCCCCACTTCGGGCATATCTTCTCCGGCGGCGGTTACGCGGCCGGCTATTACAGCTACATGTGGTCGGAAGTGCTCGATGCCGACAGCTTCGAAGCCTTCGAAGAAACCGGCGATATTTTCGACCCGGCCACGGCGAAACGTCTGCACGATTTCATCTACGCGGCCGGCGGTTCGCGCGATCCGGCGGAGGCCTACAAGGCCTTTCGCGGCAGACTGCCGAGCGCCGACGCGCTGTTGCGCAAGCGCGGCTTCGCCGAACCAGAAACCGTGGCGGCAGGCTCAGCATGACCGAACGCTACAGTGCCGGCCATCGCCGCGGCGTCGTCTGCGCCCCGCACAGCGCTGCTGCCGAGGCGGGGCGCGAGATCCTCGCCGAAGGCGGCAACGCGCTGGAGGCGATGCTGGCGATGGCGGGGACCATCGCCGCGGTCTATCCGCATATGAACCACCTCGGCGGCGATGGCTTCTGGCTCATACGCGAGCCGAACGGTCGCGTGCGTGCGATCATGGCCGCGGGCCCGGCTGGCCGTAACGCTCAACCTGAGCTTTATCGCGAGTTCGACGCCATCCCGACGCGCGGGCCGCTCGCGGCGCTCACGGTACCGGGCGCCGTCGGCGGCTGGATGCTGGCTCTGGAAGCAGCCCAAGCCTGCGGCGGAAAGCTGCCGCTCGAACTCCTGCTGGCGCCCGCCATCACGCACGCCCGCAACGGCTATACGGTGACGCGCAGCCAGAAGCGGCTCACAGAAGAGCACCTCGACAATCTCGCCGGCGTGCATGGTTTCGCCGCGACTTTCCTGATCGACGGCAAAGTGCCCCCGGTCGGCGCGAGCCTGAAGCAGGAGAAGCTCGCCGACACGCTCGCCCACCTCGCCCACACGGGTCTTGACGATTTCTATCGCGGCGATGTGGGGCGTGAAATCGCGCTCGATCTCGAACGTCTCGGCAGTCCGGTCACCCGCGAGGATATATCGCGCTATCGCGCCGCACTCGCCGAACCGCTGCGGACGAGGCTCCGCTCCGGCACGATCTACAACACCGACGCGCCAACCCAGGGCGTGGTTTCGCTGATGATCTTGGCGCTGTTCGACCGCCTCGACGTCAGTACGGCCGAAAGCTTCGATCACATCCATCTGTTGGTCGAAGCGACCAAGCGGGCGCTGAGTATGCGCGACCGCGCCGTCACCGATCCCAATCGCCTTTCGCATCCGCTCGAACGCTATCTGGAGGAGCGGTTTCTTGCCGGCGAAGCGATGAAGATCGATCGCCGCAAGGCGGCGCCCTGGCGGCCGCGCACCGCCGACAGCGACACGATCTGGATGGGCGCGGCCGACGCGAGCGGGCTCGTGGTGTCCTACATCCAGTCGATCTATTGGGAATTCGGCTCGGGTCTGGTGCTGCCGCGCACCGGCGTGCTGATGCAAAACCGCGGCGCGAGTTTTTCTCTCGTTGCCGGCGCGCTCAACCGCTTGGCGCCCGGCCGGTTGCCGTTCCACACGCTCAATCCCGCACTCGCCGTGCTCAATGACGGCCGCGTCATGGCCTATGGCTGCATGGGCGGCGACGGTCAGCCACAGACGCAAGCCGCCGTTTTCACGCGCCACGTCATGTTTCGTGAGCCGCTTGAGGAAGCAATCGACCGGCCGCGCTGGGTTTTGGGCCGCACCTGGGGCGCCTCGCGCACGTCGCTGCGGCTGGAGCCGCGCTTTTCAGACGAACTTTTTGAGACGCTTGCCGCCACCGGCCACGACGTCGAAGTGCTGACGGAGCCTTATTCGGACGTCATGGGCCACGCCGGTGCGGTGGTGCTGCATCCCGACGGCGCACTCGAAGGCGCCCACGATCCACGCGCCGACGGTGGAGCGGCGGGGCTATAAACGTGCGCCGCGCGAAGCCCGTTTCGTCGCGTATTGGTAAAGACCTCAGCGTTTTCCGTTGCTTCCCGGCCGGCGCGCGCAGACGCAGGCGACGGCGATTTCGGTATGCCTATCGTCACAGAGAGTCGTATAATGGATTTTGACATGGGTGTTTGACGTGGGTGTTTGACGTGGGTGAAAGGGCGCCGCGATGCGATGCGCAATTTTCGCGTTCACCGCCATGGCAATGTCGATGTCCGCGGCTTCTGCGGCAACGTTTTCCACCACTCCTACAAAAGATGACGACGTCGTGGTCACGCTCTCCGGCGAAATCGTCGCGGGCGATGCCGACAAGCTGAAGAGCATCATTCGCAGAGCGGATCACAACGGAAACACCGTTGCAATCCTGCGGCTCGACTCGCCAGGCGGCACCATTCTGGAAAGCGTGAAGCTTGCCGACATTATCCGTGACGCAAAAATCGCAACTTCAGTCGTCGGCGCGGCAAAATGCGCGTCGGCCTGTTTCATCGTGTTCGCCGCAGGAAGCGAGAAATTTGCCAGTTATACCGCCTTGGTCGGCGTGCACGGCGCGTCGGAGAACGGGCAGGAAACCGTGGAATCCGGCGCGGCCACGGTGTCGATGGCTCGCATTGCCAAGGAGCTTGGCGTGCCCTCAAGCATCATCGGCAAGATGGTCGTTACTCCGCCCGATGAGATCGTGTGGCTCTCCCCCGATGATTTGCGCTCGATGGGGACGAACATGATCGGCAATCCGGAGCCGCTGTCCGCTGGACCTTCGCCCGATTCGCAACTGTCTGCGCAGTTCCCTCGCCCTGACAGGTCGAAGCCCTCCCAACCGGATGCGCCGACTTGGCAAAACCTGCTTGATCGCGCAATCGAGCTTTCCAAGAAGGAGCACGACGGCACTCCGGATTTTGAAAGAGTATGTCAGGCCGAGTTCAAGGAATGCTTCAATGGGCTCTCGTTCACGGCGCCGGACGGCACCGCCATGATCATGAAGGTGACGGAGAACATTGATGGCAAGACGATCAGGAGAGAAGTCTGCTCGTTCAACAAATTCGGCGACGTCCGCACATGCGTTAATTGGGACACCGGCGAACAACGTCGCGACGTAAAGGACAAGGACGGAAACTGGTATAACGTCGACGACAAATGATTGCGAAACAAGGCGTGCCGACACTCGGCCGCATTATGCCAAGAGGCAAAGATATTCCCACGCCATCGTGGCGCCGGCGAGCGCGGTAATTTCCGCAACGTCGTAGGGCGGGCAGACCTCTACCAAGTCCATACCGATGAACCGCAACCCCCGCAGCCGCCGCAAGATCGCCTGCGCCTGCCAACTCGCAAGGCCGCCGATTTCCGGCGTGCCTGTCCCCGGCGCATAGGCGGGATCGAGCGCGTCGATGTCGAAGCTGAGGTAGACGGGGGCCTCACCAATGACTTGCCGGATGCGGTTGGAGACGGAGAGCGGACCCTGTTCGTGCGCGTCTTGCGCGGTGATCATCGTGACACCCTGCGCCAGCGTCCAGTCATGCACCTTCCGCTCGACTGGAGAGCGGATGCCGACCTGAACCATCCGCTGCGGCTCGACCAGCCCTTCCCGGATGGCGTGATAAAAAACCGAACCATGCGCGAAAGCCTGTCCGAAATTCTCCGGCCAGGTATCGACATGGGCGTCGAAGTGAACCAGCGCGCAGGGACCGCTTCGCTTGGCCAATGCGCGAAGAAGCGGCAGCGTGACGCCGTGATCGCCTCCGAACGCGATAAGGTGTTTGATCGGCGTGGCCTGTGCCTCAATTTCCGCCAGGCTCGCGGCAATGTCGCCCAGCGCGATCGTGAAATTGCCGATGTCGGCGAAAGGAATGACGGTCGGATTGACGCGGTGCAGCGGATGGTCGCCATCGATCAGCATCCGGCTCGCCTGTCGGATGGCGGACGGTGCGAACCGCGCGCCTGCCCTATTGGTCGTGCCGAGATCGAAG
>DATJTL010000261.1:0-3295 GCA_035503415.1 Xanthobacteraceae bacterium | reverse complement strand
TCGTGCTCCCGCGTTTGCCATTTTGCGACTGTCGGCGAAGGAATGCCTTGATTCAATTCGAGTTCGGCCTGCAACTCGAATGAACTGGCTATGAAATTACCGCCGAATGAGAAGAACGCGGTCGTTAATAGCCCAACGCCGCCAATTTCGAACAGTTCATCCTTTGTCACGGGGTAGGCCTTCATGCGCCGTACCCCCAGCGATACTTGGGTACCACCGCGCCGACGTCGGCCACCGGCCGGGCCGCCGCTCGCTGCACCGCGTTGCTGAGCTGGTTCCCCGCCGCCAAGGGGAATTTGTGTTGGCGCTGTAGGTGCGCGCGCGCTGGCGGCGCGCGCCCCGCCGCTAGCGGAAGCGGCCGGATCAGACATCTGCTTTTGGCTCTCTGGGGGCGGCTTGCGCCCCGGCGACGCCGGCCTGCGAAGCCACTGTAACGTAGTGCTGAAGGAGGTCGATGAGCGCTTGTGCGGCCGGCCAATCTAGAGCAACCGCCGAACGTGGAATTGGTCGCTGCCCAATATACTGTTCTAGAAATGTAACTCGCAGCCCGTAGGACGCGGGTATTACCACGAAGCGATTTATCGCCATGGCAGGCGGCGACAACGCACTTTCTAGTTCCTCTTGTGACAATGGATCTGGCACTGTTTCGTCTCCCATTGATAGGAGACGAATTTACCACGATTCCGTTTACATGTTCCATGGGGATATATGTCCCCACCGACCCAAAAGAACATATTGCGAACATAGAACAGATCGTGTACAGTACGGTTATCGCCGTTGCCGGACAGGGCAAGGAGGGGGAGCGGCGTCCGTTGTGGGCGCCCCGAATCCCGGCCATAAGGAGCACGACCCAATGAGTGCAGCGCTTCGTCTCGTCGAAGGATCGTCCATGGATAAATCGAAGGCCCTTGATGCCGCGCTCTCGCAGATCGAGCGCAATTTCGGCAAGGGCTCGATCATGCGGCTGGGCAAGAACATGCAGTCGATGGACATCGAGGTGGTGTCCACCGGCTCGCTTGGGCTGGACATCGCGCTCGGCGTCGGCGGGCTGCCGCGCGGCCGCGTGGTGGAGATTTACGGCCCTGAATCGTCGGGCAAGACCACGCTGGCGCTGCACTGCGTTGCCGAGGCGCAGAAGAAGGGCGGCATCTGTGCCTTCATCGACGCCGAGCATGCGCTCGATCCGATCTATGCGCGCAAACTGGGCGTCAACGTCGACGACCTCCTGATCTCGCAGCCCGACGCCGGCGAGCAGGCGCTGGAAATCGCCGACACGCTGGTGCGCTCCGGCGCGGTCGATGTGCTGGTCATCGATTCGGTCGCCGCTCTGGTGCCGCGCGCCGAGCTCGAAGGCGAGATGGGCGACAGCCAGCCCGGGCTGCAGGCGCGGCTGATGAGCCAGGCGCTGCGCAAGCTCACAGCCTCGATCAACCGCTCCAACACGATGGTGATCTTCATCAACCAGATCCGCATGAAGATCGGCGTCATGTACGGCTCGCCGGAGACCACGACCGGCGGCCACGCGCTCAAATTCTATGCGTCCGTGCGGCTCGACATCCGCCGCATCGGGGCGATCAAGGAGCGCGACGAGGTGGTCGGCAATCAAACGCGCGTGAAGGTGGTCAAGAACAAGCTCGCCCCGCCGTTCAAGCAGGTCGAGTTCGACATCATGTACGGCGAGGGCGTCTCCAAGACCGGCGAACTGATCGATCTCGGTGTGAAGGCCGGCGTGGTGGAGAAATCCGGCGCCTGGTTCTCCCACGACAGTCAGCGCATCGGCCAGGGCCGCGAGAACGCCAAAGCGTTTCTCAAGGCCAATCCCGACATCGCGCAGAAGATCGAAGCGGCGGTCCGCCAGAATGCCGGCCTGATCGCAGAGAAGATTCTCGCCGGCGAGGAAGGCCAAGCCGGCGGTGACGACGCCGCCGAAGGGTAGCGCGTCATTCCGGGGCCGAGCGAAGCGTGGAGCCCGGAATCCATAGCCACAGTTCGCGAATATGGATTCCGGCTTTGCCGCTTTGCGGCGATCCGGAATGACTGAGTGCTACGAACTGCGCCGCTCGGCGGTCCAACTGCCGGAGCAGGAGCCGCCGGTCCAGTGGCCTTCGCCGGCGTCGCCGGCCAGCCGTCCGGAGCCGGTGGCGCTCTTGTCGCCGTGGCTCACGATCACGGTGATGGCGCCTGACGGGGCGACCTTGCCGCTGATGGTGAAGGGATCGGAGCCACCGTTGGCCAGCGCGCCGTTGGCGATGCGGATCGGATAACGGTAGCCGCGGTCGCAATCGCCCTTCTCGGTGACGATCGAAACGCTCCACAAGCCGTCATAACGCGGCGGCGCGGCATTCGAACTGGCAGACGCGGTCACGATCGCGGCGGCGGCAACGAGCGCGCCGGCGGCGCCGCGGGCAAGGCGGTGTGAAAGGCGGTGTGAAATGAATGCAATCATGGCTGGCATCCCTGGATCGCTGTTTGACCGGCAAAGCCGTTCGTTGACGTTTCCCGTTAAGCGGGTGATTGATCCCCGCAGCCCTTTGGTCGTCGTGAACCGCCAACGGGTTTAAACGAAGAAAGTTCAAATCGCGTTGATGCGTGCCGTAAAATTGCCGCGTTGCCGCCATTGTCCGTTTTTTGCGGCTGGTAAATCGTGATATTTCAATGGGATAAACGCAAGTAGCATAATGGGTAATTGGGGCGGCGACCGCCGCGATGGCCGCAGCTTTATGGGAATTTTTACCACTGAATGCGTCGCGCCGGCAGAAGATTGTGTGTCGCGTTCTGCTCGCCCGCTCTTGAGCGTGCCTCGCTTTATGCCGCTACGTCGTTACCGGTGGTCCGGTTCTAACATTAGCAACCGGCGCCGGCAGTCTCTCATGCGAATGTTAGAATTAAAGGACCACCAGTAAGTGTCAGTCCTGGTGGAGCTTTGGATTTGAGATTCGCCTTTTGAGCTTCCGGCAAGTGTGGCGGTTCGGAAGTCCGCACCATTCTTGCCGCAGAGTTCGTCGTGCGGATTTCTGAACCGAGGCCACACAAGATCAATAAGTTGCTGGAGTTCTTTGATTCCGACGTTCGCAAACGAGCCTGCGGCACAATCATGCGGGCTTCGGAATCGGGACACGAGATGGGGCGCGAATGTTAAATCCGCTCTACTAGCCGGGTCGCAGCACCGTCCGGCGCGGCGGATGCCGAGCCGGCTGGCGCCGCCGCAGGCGAGCTCGCCGACGTCTCGGTGGAAACCAAGCGATAGCCAACCCCGAGCTCGGTGACCAGGATGCGCGGCTGGGTCGGGTCGGCC
>DATJTL010000260.1:0-3026 GCA_035503415.1 Xanthobacteraceae bacterium | reverse complement strand
CGCTGCGATCTGTGCAGCTGCGTCCCATCCGAACGGCCGCGCGCCGAGTGGCTGATCCGATCCGCGCAGCCGCGCACATAACTTGCCTGACCGGCACATTGCGGTTAGCGACCGACCAATAGTGGCGCCTTTCCGTGCTGGACGGAACCAACTTCGGTGTTGCTGGAAACGAAACGGCCGGCAATCCGGCCTATCACATTGATAATATGGATTAATTTTGGTTGCGGGGGTAGGATTTGAACCTACGACCTTCAGGTTATGAGCCTGACGAGCTACCGGGCTGCTCCACCCCGCGCCAAAGCGCTAATGTGATGCGCCTGCATGTAGCAAGCGGCCCCCGATAAGGGAAGTGCGGGGACGCGTATTTTTCGTCATAATGTCATGGACTTCCCACTCGTTTGTCACGCTCGCCGCCCAACTGCCATGCACGGCACAGTAAAGATGGCTAGGAAACCCGCCCTGCAGCCGAAAGCGGCGATCGGCCCGACCGTGCGCGCGCTCGCCGCCCACGTCGTTGCCGGCGCGCGCGCGGCGATGACCGACACCGAGCTTTCCCCGCAGGACGCCGTGCACGAGTTCCGCCGCGCCATGAAGGAGTGGCGGGCGTTGATGCGGCTTCTGGCGCCGTTCATTCCCGACGCCGAAGTCTGGCGGACCGAAGCACGCGACCATGCCCGCTCGCTCGCGCATGCGCGCGACGGCGCGGCGGCGCTCAACGCCTTCGACGACCTGCTCAACAATGGCACGGTGCTTTCCGCGCGCACGATGACGACAGTGCGCGGTCGCCTCGAAGCGCTCCGTGGCAGCGAGGAACGCGCCGTGCTGACGGCAGAGCTGCGCGACTCGATCATCGCCTGGCTCGACCGCGCCGCAGCCGCGATCGAGCAATGGCCGCTCGATCCATTCGACTTTCGCTCGATCGCCGCGCAATTGACCACCGGCTATCGCAATGCGCGCCGGCATCTGCCGTCCGACTGGACGCTGGCGACGCCCGAGGAATTGCATGCGCTGCGCCGCCGTGTGGTCGATCACCGCTACCAGATGGAGCTGGTCGAACCGTTGTGGCCGCGCTTTGGCCGCATGTGGACCGACGAAGCCGAGCGGCTGCGCGGCCGGCTCGGCAAGTGCCAGGATCTCGCGGTGCTGGAGCGGCTGACCGGCCTGCACCAGCCCCTGGCGCATTGGCGCTCGAAGCTGGCGCCGGCTTGCGCCGAACGGCGGTTCGAACTGTCGCAACGCGCCTCTCGCATCGCCTACCGCCTGTTCGCCGAACGGCCGAAGGCGTTCCGCCACCGGCTGGAAACGCTGTGGGAGTACGGAAGGTAGCGCCACAAGTCAGCGAATATGGATTGCGGGCTCGCGGGTCTACGCCCGCGCCCCGGAATGACCGTCAGTCGCAATTCCCAAATAAATCGCGCGCACCTGTTCGTTCTGCTCAAGCTCTGCCGCCGGGCCCTGCAGCGCGACGCGGCCGGTCTGCAGCACATAGGCATGATCGGCGATGGACAGCGCGAGCGGGACCGATTGTTCGGCGAGCAGCAGCGTCAGCCCTTGCCGGTGCAGTTCGGCGAGCGTGTCGTAGAGGGCGTCGACCACGGCGGGGGCAAGCCCAAGGCTCGGCTCATCGAGCATGAGCAACTGCGGCTCGCTCATCAGTGCGCGGCCGAGCGCCAGCATCTGCCGCTCGCCTCCCGAGAGCGTGCCGGCGGCCTGCCGGCGCCGCTCGGCAAGCCGCGGAAACAGCGCGTAGACGCGATCGAACAGCGCATGGAGCCGCGCTCGGTCGGAAAGCGCGGTGGCGCCGAGCCGCAGGTTCTGCTCGACAGTTTGCCCCACGAACAGCCGCCAGCCTTCCGGTGACAGCGCCAGTCCCTTGCGCACGATCGCGTAGGCGGGTTGCCCGGAAATCGTCTCGCCGCGCCATTCAATGCGGCCCTTCGCCGGACGAATGAGCCCGGCAATGGCCGAAAGCGTCGTCGTCTTGCCGGCGCCGTTGGAGCCAAGCAGAGCCACGACCTGTCCGGCGCCTACCTGCAGCGAAATATCGGCCACCCCGACGAGGTCGCCGTAGCGCACTTCCAGGCCCTCTACTTTCAGGTGCTCGACTTTCAGCTCAGCCATGTTCAATTCGATCGCCTATCTCTCACTCGCGTCGTCCCCGCGTAGGCGGGGACCCATAACCACCGCATGTTCAATTTAGGCTCCGACCGTGACTATGGATTCCCGCTTCCGCGGGAATGACGTTGCGCGCCGCGGCCGAGATAGGCTTCGATCACCGCCTCGTCGCGCACGACTTGCTCGGGCGTGCCGCTGGAGATGACGCGGCCCTGATTGAACACCAGAACGCGCCGGGTCAGCGTCATGATCACTTCCATGATGTGCTCGACGATGACGATGGTGACCCCGCTTTCATGAATGCGCCGCACCAGCGCGATCGCCTCCTGCAACTCGCTCGGCGTCAAGCCGGCAAGCGACTCGTCGAGCAGCAATAGCCGCGGCTCGCTTGCCAGCACACGCGCGATTTCGAGGCGCTTGCGTCCCGGCGTGCCGAGCGCCCGCGCCGGCTGATCGCCGCGAAGCCCGGTCATTTCCACAATGCGGCGGGCCTGCGCACGCGCGTCGTTGCGGTGCGGGTGGCGCAGGAACGCGCCGACCATCACGTTGTCGATCACGCTCATGTCCTCGAAGGTCGCCGGCACCTGGAAGGTGCGGCCGATGCCGGCGCGGGCATGCGCTTCCGGCGGCGCCCGCGTCAGGTCGGTGCCGCCGAACAGGATGCGGCCGGAGGTCGGCGGCATATCGCCGGCGAGGCAATTGAAGAAAGTCGATTTGCCGGCGCCGTTGGGGCCGATCAGCCCGATGATCTCGCCCTCCTCCACGGCGAGGTCGGCGCCGGCTACCGCCCAGAAGCTGCCGAACGCCTTGGCGACGTTTTGTGCCTCAAGCAGCATGGACGCGCTTCCGGATCAGTGGCGATAGCCGGCGCCACAGGTCGAACAAGCCGCCCGGCTCGAAGCGCGCAATTA
>DATJTL010000259.1:0-6934 GCA_035503415.1 Xanthobacteraceae bacterium | reverse complement strand
CGGATGCGCATGTCGGAGTTGCCGCCGAGCTGAATATCGGTGCCGCGGCCGGCCATGTTGGTCGCGATCGTGATGGCGCCGGGCACGCCGGCCTGGGAGACGATATAGGCCTCTTGCTCGTGATAGCGCGCATTGAGGATAGCGAACACCTTGGCCTTGGACGCGCCCTCGTCGCCCGTATAAAGCGCCGAAAAGGCGTTGGGATCGGAAAAATCGTGCTGCTCCCAGCCGTGCTTACGCAGCATCTCGGCGAGCGCTTCGGATTTCTCGATCGACGTGGTGCCGACCAGGACCGGCTGCCCGCGCGTCTTGCAATCCTCGATCAGCGTAATGATGGCGCGGTATTTCTCCACCGCGGTTCGGTACACCTCGTCGTCGTCGTCGAGGCGCACCATCGGCTTGTTGGTGGGGATTTCCAGAACTTCGAGTTCGTAGATGTCCATGAACTCGTCGGCTTCGGTCACCGCCGTGCCGGTCATGCCGGCGAGCTTGTCGTACATCCGAAAGTAGTTCTGGAAGGTGATCGAGGCGAGCGTCTGGTTTTCCGGCTGGATCGGCTGGTGCTCCTTGGCCTCGAGCGCCTGGTGGAGGCCTTCCGAGTAGCGCCGGCCCGGCATCATGCGGCCGGTAAACTCGTCGATGATGACGACTTCGCCGTTGCGCACGATGTAGTCCTTGTCGCGGGCGAACAGCTTGTGGGCGCGCAGAGCCTGGTTGACGTGGTGGACGACGGAGACGTTCTCGACGTCGTAGAGCGAGTCCGACTTGAGCTGGCCGGCCTCGCGCAGCCACTGCTCCATCTTCTCCATGCCGATCTCGGTGAGATTGACGGTGCGCTGCTTCTCGTCGACCTCGTAGTCGTCCTTGTCGAGCTTGGGGATATAGGTGTCGATGGTGTTGTAGAAGTCCGATCGGTCGTCGAGCGGACCGGAAATGATCAAAGGCGTGCGCGCTTCGTCGATCAGGATCGAGTCGACCTCGTCGACGATGGCGAAGACATGGCCGCGCTGCACCATGTCCTCGAGCCGGTATTTCATGTTGTCGCGCAGATAATCGAAGCCCAGCTCGTTGTTGGTGCCGTAGGTGACGTCGCAATCGTATTCCTTCTTTCGCTGCTCGTCGTCGAGGCCGTGCATGATGACGCCGACGGTAAGCCCCAGGAATTTGTAGATCTGGCCCATCCATTCGGCGTCGCGTCCGGCCAGATAATCGTTCACGGTGACGACATGCACGCCGCGACCGGCCAGCGCATTGAGATAGACCGGAAGCGTGGCGACCAGCGTCTTGCCTTCGCCGGTCTTCATTTCGGCGATCCTGCCCTCGTGGAGCACCATGCCGCCGATCATCTGGACATCGAAGTGCCGCTGGCCCAGCGTGCGTTTTGCCGCCTCGCGCACGGTGGCGAAGGCCGGGATCAGGATGTCGTCGAGCGACTTGCCGTCGGCTAGCTCTTTCCGAAACTCCTCGGTGCGGGCGCGCAGCGCCTCGTCGGAGAGCCCCACCAGCTCGGCCTCGAGCGCATTGATCGCCTCGACCCGCGCCCGATAGGTGCGGATACGTCGGTCGTTGGAAGACCCAAACAGCTTGCGGGCGACGGCGCCGATCATCGAAACCTCATCCTTCCGCTTTCCGGCTGCGCCGAGGAGTTAACGCCCACCGTGCCGCAAATCGATGGCCGGCAAATCGACGACCGATTGTCGCGCGATCGTACTCGCTGGTCCTCGCGATCGGCATAATGCGCGGCTTGCTGGAAATACGGCTGTATTCGGGCTTCTGCGAGGCGACAATGCAAAGGCATCCATGCAAGGCAGTGACCGCCCAGACTCTTCGCGACAGATAGGAGGGGGTGGATTTCTTGTCAATGCGACCGATATATTCACGCGCTCGTTAGGCAAAGAGCCCTATTCTATTGTTGCCAAGAACGGCCAATTCGGCGAGTCTTGCCCGTCGAAAACCCGCGCCGGCTATACGGGCGCGCCCCCGACAAGCGGCAAGTCCGGCGACCCCGACAGGCCAGGACCGACAGCAACCCAGCGTCGTCAAGGCATTAACAGAAGCCGGGCAGTTTGCCCCCCTGTGACAAAGGATTAAGCTTTATGGCCTCCACCCGTTCGTTCGCGCGCATTCTCGGCGCATTCGCCATTGCTGCGCTGTTCCTGACCCCGACCGGCGCGCTGCGTGCGCAGCAGGGTTCCGACCCGGTGATCGCCCGCGTCAATGGCGTCGAGATCCATGAGAGCGATCTCGCCATCGCCGAGGACGAGATCGGCAGCAATATGCCGGCCTCGATGTCTCCGGCGCAGAAGCGGGACTACCTCGTCACCTACCTCGCCGACGTTACCATGCTGTCGCAAGCCGCCGAGCAGCAAAAGCTTGCCGACGATCCAGAAGTGAAGCGGCAGATCGCCTTCGAGCGCAACAAGGTGCTGATGGAAGCGGTCCTGCAGAGAGCCGGTGAGGCGGCGGTGACCGACGACGCGCTGCACAAGGTCTACGACGAGGCGGTCAAGCAGATGCCCACCGAGGAGGAGGTGCGCGCGCGTCATATCCTGGTCGCCACCGAAGACGAAGCCAAAGACATCGAAGCTCAACTGAAAAAGGGCGCCGACTTCGCCACCCTTGCCAAGGAAAAGTCCAAGGATCCGAGCGGCGCCGCCAATGGCGGCGATCTCGGATATTTCACCAAGGACCAGATGGTGCCCGAATTCGCCGCGGCCGCGTTCAAGCTCGACAAGGGTCAGATTTCCGACCCGGTGCACACGCAGTTCGGCTGGCACATCATCAAGGTCGAGGACAAGCGCATCAAGCCGACGCCGACCTTTGATCAGGTCAAGCCGCAACTCGTCAGCTACGTGGCGCGCCGCGCGCAGGAGCAATTGGTCGAGAACTTGCGCAAGAGCACCAACATCGAGCGCTTGGATCAGCCGGCAACCCCGGCAGCGCCAGCGGCGCCCGGCGGCGCGCTCAATCCCGCCGCGCCGGTGAAGAAGTAGGTTCGCAGCAGGGCGGCATTAGGCTGCGATCAAGCGCATGAATTAGTCTCGCCTCCCCCTTTGAGGGGGAGGCCCAGAGGCGGCCTTCGGCAGCCCTCCATTAATGAAAGAACGCCGGCCTTCACTACTATTTTCACTTTTTCAGAATCCAAAGTACCCCCTTCCGCTCCTCAAGGGGCTCCGATTTCCATTTTCGGAGCAAGACCCGGCATGAGGCACACATCGGTTAAACGACGGGTCATCGCATCTTTGAACAGTCGCGGGCGGGCCTCCATTGCGCTCAGGCCGACGCGCTGCGCGAACAGGCCGTGACTAAACAGTCATCAGCAACGACTCGATAGGGCTTCGCGTTAGCTTCGATAGGGCTCCCCGTTAGCAGGCCGGCGTGTCTGATTGCGCAGAGGCCCTGTATCGTGGACATGCGATCTATATGACCACACCTATACGCTCGACCGCATCTTCGGAGGGCGAGAGTAAGGCACCGAGCACACATCCGTCGCCGATTGGAGTGTCGCTTGGGTTCAGAGCCGCTGCCGCTGCCGGCCTATGTGCATCGCTTGCGCGGCTGCTCAGCCCGGTGCTCGACCTGCTGATTCGGCTCTGGCTTGCTGAAGGTTTCCTACTGACCGATGTCCTGCAGCATATGGTGCCAGGCGGTCAATTCATCCCGCACGATCATATCTCGCCTTCGGTGTCATCGTTCGCCCAGCTCGCTGCGACTGGCTTCGGCATCTTCGTACAGACGGTCTGCCCGGTGTTGTTGGCCGTCGGACTATTCACGCGCCTTGCCGGTCTAGCGCTGTTGTTGCAATTGCTGGTCTTGCAGATCCCTGGGCACATGCAGCTCGCGCCCTACTCGGTGGCATTCCTCGCGTGGATTGTTGTACTCGGACCGGGACCGCTCTCGCTTGATGGCATGTTCCGCCCTGGCATGGGCACGGCAGCACTGCCCTTTGTTGGTTTTTTCAGCCGGCTTTTGACGGACCTCACCAAGCGTATCGGACCGGTCTACGCCTTGCTGCTACGGATGTGGATCGCTGCGGGATTGGCCGCCATTGCCTTGGGTGGAGTGAAAGGCCTGAGCAGCATGCTACCGGCCGGCATGGCGACATCAGCGATGGCGTTGCTGCCGCAAACGTCCGGCATGGCTGCAGGTCTCGCGCCGTGGGCAATTTGGGCGCTTGCCGCCCTGCTCGCGCTCGGGCTGTTTACACGCGCCGTGGCTCTGCTCCTCATCGTCCTGATCCTGACCGGCATGCTTTCTTCAGGTGGCGATATTGGCTGGATCACACTGGTGAATCTGCCGTTGCTTGGGTTGCCGCTGCTCTATGGAGGCGGGGCGATCTCGCTCGACCATGCAATCGCTAAGGCATTCCGGCGCAGGTTCCCGCCGTTTGAGGCGCTGCCCCCCGCAGCAGTGGCCCGCCTGCCGCATGTCGTGATTGTCGGTGGTGGTTTTGGTGGCGTCGCGGCGGCCCGCGGGTTGCGATATGCGCCCTGCCGGGTCACCCTACTCGATCAGCACAACTATCATCTTTTCCAGCCGCTGCTGTACCAAGTCGCGACAGCGTCGCTATCGCCGGAAGATATCGCGACGCCACTGCGCGAAATGTTCCGCGTTCAGGCTAACGTGCGCGTGCTGCTGGGCGAAGTGACCGGGGTGGACCCGGCGCTGCGCCAGATCGCGCTCGGCGAGACGCGACTTGCATATGACTTTCTGATCATCGGCACGGGTGCGCGGCATAGCTATTTCGGCCATGACGATTGGGCAGCCGCAGCGCCTGGCCTCAAGGGAATCGAAGACGCGCTCGACATTCGCCGCCGTCTCCTACTTGCCTTCGAGGCCGCGGAGAACAGCCAGAACGAGGCGGAGCGGTGCGCGTGGCTTACCTTTATCATCGTCGGCGGCGGCCCCACCGGCGTCGAACTAGCGGGCGCAATCGCAGAGTTGGCCCGGCGCGGTCTCATGCGCGAGTTTCGCGTGTTCGATCCGGCGACCGCGCGCATCGTGCTCGTGCAAGCGGCTGACCGCGTCCTTCCGACTTTTCCGCCCTCACTTTCAGCCGCCGCCAAGCGCTCGCTCGCGGACCTTGGCGTGGAAGTGCTGACGAGTCGCGAGGTGAAGGCGTTGGATGGACGCGGGGTTGATGTCGGTGGCGAGTGGATCGCAGCGCGCACGGTCGTGTGGGCCGCGGGGGTTACCGCGTCACCGGCGGCGGCCTGGCTCGGGCTTGAGACCGATCGTGCCGGGCGCGTACGAGTGGGCTCGGATCTGCGGGTGCCCGGCCGGCCGGAAGTTTTCGTCATCGGCGACACGGCCACGTGCAATGCTTGGCGTGGCATGCCGGCGCCCGGGCTTGCGCCCGCTGCGAAGCAGGGTGGCGCCTACGCAGCCAGAGTAATCTGTGCTGTTCTCGCCGGCCGTCCCGCGCCGCCGACGTTCCGATACCGCCATTACGGAAGCCTTGCCACGATTGGACGGCAGGCGGCGGTGGCGGACTTCGGCGCGGTTCGGGTGCGCGGCGCGCCCGCATGGTGGCTTTGGGGCACGGCCCATATTGCTTTCTTGATAGGTGCGCGCAACCGCATCGCTGTTCTTGTTACATGGCTATGGGCCTACCTGACCTTCCGAGGCGGCAGCCGCCTCATCACCGGTGGAAGACTGTGAGAACTGGCACGTCGATTGACCCTGCACTCATGGCATCTGCAGGAGTGAAGCCGGACGCGAATCCGCAATGATGCCGCCCGACGTGAGGCACACATCGCTCAAACGACGCTTTGACCCGTCAGCGACATGAGCGAGTCGGCCCGAGGTACCTGCGGCCAGCAGGCTGAAGCGCCGCCGTCACAACCGGACGCGAATATATTTGCGAAGGGCTATCAAGATGATCAGCCCGCCGACGAATAACACGATACAGAAGCTTACGAAGAGACCAAAAACCAAATCACCCGAGGCTATCCAAATCAGAAGCGACAACAAAATCCAGGAAATCAGCAGCCAAATTCGGACCTGTCTCGCAATACTCCTTGGCAAGCCGCTCGTGCTGATCGTAACCATGCAAATCCACCTTATCGTCTCGAAGAAAGGTTCGTGCTGACGGTCAGCTTGTCACTGTCATTCCAACATGATCAAAGCTCGGAGTAAATATTGGGGAGCTTTTCAGATCTCGGCGCACAGCCTTCGACCTATCGCCCGGGCGCAAAATCCGGCTGATCAAATGACGGAGCGATGCGCCGGCTATCCGGCGGCTCAGGGTTAAGCCGCCGCATCGCGGGATCGAGCCCACATGGCTCCTCGCCAAGCTCCATCGCGCAATGGATGTAACGCACCTTTGGCGGCATGGAGTTTTGTACCGGTAGCTTGTCCGCCTGTCCCTCCTTCGCGTCCAGCGGCGCGGCGGCTGCGCCGCAAAGCGCCATCGCAACGATGAGCGCAGCACGTCTTTTGAGTCCAGCAAGTCTTTTGAGTGCAGCGAGTCTTTGAAGTCGCGGGCTCAACCGGTCATGCACGGCGGCCTCCCCTGCCTTCTCGCTGCCAAGCGTCGACACCGATGGTGGCTTTTTTACAGAGCCGGCGCAGAAGATGGGTGTTTCTTGCGCGTCCAATAGGTCTTGCCCTCCGCGCTCAGCCACGCTTTCGCTGCCGCTCACCCATCCCGCGCGGTGCCACAATTCAAAAATGTCCGACTCTCCCGCGCGTTAGCCCGCAAAAAGAGCGAATCAAGGCAGCACGTCTCACTTTCAGTGCCATAATGCCGGACATCGCATCAAAAAAACTTATGTTATATCAGATAGATGTATCAGACCATTCGAAATTCCTTGTCACATCTGTCGCGACGCACTAAAAGAGCCCCGCTCGCTCGCCGAAGGGCGCTTTCCGGATGCGATCTGAAGAGCGGAGTGAGCGCGGTGCCCGCGCGTGGTTTCGCAGACCGCGTGCG
>DATJTL010000258.1:0-4175 GCA_035503415.1 Xanthobacteraceae bacterium | reverse complement strand
GCATCGCTGTTGCGGGCGGATTGAAGTTTGAAAGGCCGGCGTCAGAACTAATTGCATCGCGCGATCACGCCACCAATGCGGGCAGATCAGAGATGTTCACCTGTTGTTGTGCGCAAATAAAATTATGACCATTTTTAGATGCGGCTACGCGTGAAGTTGCGCCGCCACAATTGGATACCAAAATCACTCGCGCCGAAATTTGATCGCAATAAAACGCCCGAATCGCCAAATTTGTCTCCCATCCACATCGCTGCGGCGAAGCTTTTGTGCCGCGGTATTTGGTGGAGGGGATCATGTCGATCGCATCTGTTGCGGTTGTTACTGCGTTTCTGTTGCCGGGATTCGGCGCCAGTGTGCCGAGCGACAATGCCCCTGCTGCCGCTGCTCCCACCGCCACCACCGCTCCCACCGCCACCGCCACCGCCACCGCCAACGCCAACGCCAACGCCAACGCTGCCAAATGTGCGGCCGCACCGAACGGTGCCCCGCCGCAGGGACAACATTGGTACTATCGTCTCGACCACGTGAGCCACCGCAAGTGCTGGTATCTTCATGCGATCGTGGCGCTTGCGCCTCAAGCGGAGGCCGAGCGTCCCGCGCAGTCAGCGCGTACCGAGCTGACACGTCAGCCAATTCCGAGCGCGCGGCCATCAACAAGCAACGTCGGCACCGCTTGGCCCGCTCCGAGCGCGCTGCCATCAACAAGGAATGTTGACGACACCGCGTCTGCTGCGGGCGCGCCACCGTCGGTAACCAGCGCCGGCACGGCTCAGCCCGCTGCGAGCGCGCCGCTACCAGAAAATAATCCCGACGCGGCCCAGCCTGAACCGCACGTTACGGTGCTCAACGTCAAACAAGTATCCACGCCGTTCGTCGGCACAAGCACGCGGCGCCAGCAGCAAACGCCTGAAAACACCATCACGCCACCGGTGCAACAAACTCTCCCGCCCGAGGAAAATTCGGCCAACACTGTCGACAACCCGACAAACAACGCCGAGAAGGCTCCGTTGCAGGCGGTCCCTGACGCCGCCCAGCAAGAGGTGGCGCGAACAACGGAAACCGCAAACGCGGCGGAGCAGCCTAACATGGCGGGGATGTTTCTTTTGCTCGCGCTCGCGTTTGGAGCCGCCGCTGTCTTGATTGCGATTGCGACCAGGTTTGCCCGACGATACGGCGAACCGCGAATCTCGCATCATCCCGATAACGTATGGGTCGGCTATCGAGCCGCGCTTCAGCCTGACGAAGAAGCCTCCTATGACGAGGGCCCGTATGACGAGGCCGCGTATGATGAGGCCCGGTATGAAGCCATGTATGATCAGGCCAAGTACGATCAAGCCAAGTACGATCAAGCCAAGCATGATCAGGCTAGGCACGATCAGTCTCAGTATGATCAGGCCCGGTATGACCACGCTCAGTATGACGAGCAGGAGGTTCCGTTCCTCGATCCGCAAGCCGAACACGCACTGGCCGATCTGCATGAGCAGCAATGGATCGATCGATCCTCGCCCGCGGAGGCAGAACTTTCTCCGGCGCGATACCAGGATGACGATCCGGAGACGGCAAAACCGCCGGAACTGGGACGGAAGGAGATCGAACTGGCGCTGCGCATCCTGCGGCGGGCACGTCAAAGCCGAGTGGCTTAGCTTGGCGGCTGCCTCGCGGGCGAGGCGGCTAAGTTGAAAAGGTCGCTGTCGGCATGGCCGGCTTGCGTCGGCGCGCCCGACTTGATGGGTGCCGTGCACCCTCGCGCATGCGCGTCCATTTCAGGAGAAAGGAGCCAATCACGCTTGCGCTCCCGGATGAGCGAGCGATCAGCGGTCTGTCAAACGTCCTTCTCCAGAGAGTATTCTCTCTCTGAATCGGGAACTCAGGTCCTGCGGCTCGCTCGCACGCAGAAACGAACTAGTGAGCAGGCGAGCCGTGCTGCTTGCTCTTTGTTCGCGTCATAATGCAACCGACCGGCACGATCACGATCATCGCCGCGAGGATGATCCAAAGCACGACGTTTAGCAGCATCGCGCGTCTCCGCCCTCATCGATCCCGCGGGGATTGCCGAACTCAGCCGCGCACACTCGCGTCCGGCTGTTTATTCAGCGATCCGCCGCTGACGAAAGTTGGATGTGAATGCCGCCCGCCGAAGGCATCAACGCTGCCTTTAAATTCGCGGAACGTCGGCAGGTTCCGCCGGCAGCTCTCAATGAACTTATTATAGTCCCGACGGGTCGTGTGGGAAAGATGCCCCCCCACTGATTTATCACAGCGACTTTGCCGCGACGGCGCCGGTGTTTTCGTTCCAGTCATGGTCTCTTGAACCCGCAATGGCCGCGGCAGTAGCATCGTTCATTTAAAAAGACAGGGGGGCACAGCGATCCTCGGAGGATGCTATGCCTATTTATATCTCGCGTGGTCGTTACACCGCCGACGCAGTCAAGAGCATGTTGGCAAAGCCGGAAAATCGTGAGGAAGCGGTCGCCAAACTTTTCAAGAGCGTAGGAGGCCGGCTTATCGGTTGGTACCTGACGTTCGGCCACTATGATTGGCTGGTCATCGGCGAGTTTCCGGATGAAAAGACCGCAGCCTCTGCGGTATTGGCTGCTGCTGCAGGCGGCAGTTTGTCTGACATTGAGACAACTATCGCGATGACGGCGAGCGATGCTGCAGCGACCTTCGGATCTGCCGGAAAGGCGGCAAAGGATTTTCGAAGCGCCGGTCGCTCGTAGCAAGCCCAGCCGGAAAAAGCGCAGCAGCTACTGGCGAGCAGCCAATGAATAGGCCTGGTCGATCAGGCGCACGACGCGGGCGCAATCGTGCACGCCGATGGGCGGGGCTTTTCCATTGCGCCAATGATCGAGCGCGTCGCGCAGCGTGGTGAAATAGGGCGTGGTGAGGTCGACGCCCGGCAGCATCTCATCGCCTGCGGCGGTGGCGAACTTGATGATGCCATCCTTCATGGTGAGGATGCCGTCGCGGCCGGCGAGCTTCCACTCGCCGTCGGTGCCGACGCGGGGGAAGCCGTTGCCGACCTCGACGGTGCCGAGAACGCCGCTCGCCGAACGCAGCATGACGGAGGCGTAATCCTCGACCGCGTGTTCGTGCGCGCGGTTGCTCAGCTGCGCGCCGGTGACCTGGGCGTCCTCGCCGGTGAGGTGAAGAAACATGTCGAGGCCGTGCGAGCCGAGATTGCGCAGGCAGCCGCCCCCGGATTCGGCCGGATCGAGCATCCAGGCGCAATCCCACGCGAGGTAGCGTGCCGGGCCCGGCCGGTTGAGGCGCACGTAGATGTGCGACAGCGGGCCGAGGCGGCCGGCGGCGAGGAGTTCGCGGGCGCGGGCGGCAAACGGCGCGTAGCGTTGGGCGAGCGGGACGGCGACGTAGGCGTTGAGCTTCGCCGCCTTGGCGGCCACCGCCTCGATCTCGGCGGCGCTGATGCTCATCGGCTTCTCCATCAAGAACGGATAGCCGGCGTCGAGCAGGTCGTGGGCGATTGCGGCCATCTGGCTGTGCCGCCCCAAGGCCACGACGAAATCGGGACGGGTGGCCGCCAGCATCTTTTTGTAATCGGTGAACGTCGGCGGATTCTTCACCTCGGCCGCACGCCTTGCGACGATCGCGGGATCGGAATCTTGGATGCCGACCAATTCCACGTCCGACATGGCGATGAGATGGCGGAGATAGGCAGCGTCATTAAGCGCATGCCAGTGGCTCACCTCGATGGCGGCAACGCGAATGGTCATCAGCATCCTCCCCCCGTCGCGCGTCGTGCGCGCAAACGTGCATCATCTTGGCATCAATGATGTCGAATTGGAAATCCGGCCAAGTGCCGAACGGCGCGGAGTATCGCGCGTTCTATCGGTTTGATGCGCTGCGATTGCAGCCATTCCCCAACGGCCGCAAATGCAATAGATTTCGCGGTTGAACTGGGCGTACATGCCTTCGAGGACATCATGGCCAAATATCTGCTGGTGAGTTTCAAGACCTGTCCGTGGGTGCAGCGCGCGGCAATCGTGTTGCGCGAAAAGAACGTGCCTTTCGAGTTCCGCCATATCGAGTCGGACAACCGCCCCGACTGGTTCCTCGCCATTTCGCCGCACAAGAAGGTGCCGGTGTTGCGCATTGACGACTCGGTGTCGCTGTTTGAATCGAGCGCGATTGCCGAATATCTGGACGAAACGTTG
>DATJTL010000257.1:0-22254 GCA_035503415.1 Xanthobacteraceae bacterium | reverse complement strand
TCCGGTTAGCCTTGCAGTAGTCGGCGACGTTGCGAATTGCATACTGCACGCGCGCGATATTGATGCCGCGTTTCTTCGCGAGCCCCGCATACCAGCCGCTGTACCACGTCACCAATAAGCCGGTGTCTGCCGGAGATGCCACGGCGAGGTGGGCGCATGTCAGACGCTGGATGTCGATGTTCCCGTTTGCATCGGCATAGTTCGACAGCGGCACATACGGCCCAGGCTGTGTCTGCGTCTGGCCCGACGGTTGCGCCGTTTGGCTTTCGTCCGACGGCGTTGCCACCGGTTGATTGGGGCACGCTTTCGCCAGCCGCACCGTCATGTCATCGCCGAGAAATGTATGTCCAGGTTCGAACACGGTGCCAGGACGCACTCTGACGTTCTGAACCGGGATAAAAACCTTACTGACGACGGTCCAAGAACCATCCTGGTTTTTGACAAAAGCATTGCAATCGATCTCGCTGTCCTGCGCATGCGCTCCGCCGACGAGCAAGCCAAACAGCAAAGCAGCAACCGTCGCGATCACAACGCGTCGCATGGGAACCCTCCTGGCGCGCAACCTGCCTACTCCACGATCAAGCCGCAAATCAATGCGCAGATTGCAGTGCGCGTGCAGCAGCCGAGTGCCGCCTCGCAAGAGCCGCGAGGTCGAGTCCTGGAATCACACCGTTCTCCACGACCCAGCGTCCGCCGATCATAACCCGATCGGCACGATGGGCACCGCACAGCACCAGCGCCGCGAGCGGATCACCGTTGCCCGAGAAGCGCAATTCGTCGAGTTTGAACAGCGCCAGATCGGCTATCTTGCCGATGACGATCTCGCCGACGTCGCTGCGGCCGACGCACGCTGCCGAGCCCTTCGTCGCCCAACGCAACGCGTCTTTGTGGCTGACTGCCTGCACTCCATAGCGGCCGCGCTGCAGAAGAAATGCCGCCCGTACTTCCTGCATGAGGTTCGAGGCGTCGTTCGATGCCGACCCGTCTACGCCCAGTCCCACTCGCACACCGGCCCGCTCCATGGCGCAAACCGGGCAGCCTCCGGAGGCGAGCGTCTGGTTGCTGCACGGACAATGGGAAATTGTCGTCCCGGCCCTTGCCAGTCGACCGATCTCGGCGGAATTGAAATGGATGCCATGGGCGAGCCACGCGCGATCGTTGAGCCAGCCGCATTCTTCCAAATAATCCAGCGGACGGCATTTGTAGAGGTGTTGGCAGAAGCGGTTCTCGTCTTCGGTCTCCGCTAGATGTGTGTGCAGCCGCACGTTCAATCGACCGGCAAGCTCCGCCGTCGACCGCATCAGCGATGTCGTCACCGAGAACGGCGAACAAGGCGCCAGAGCGATCTGAACCATCGCGCCGTCACCGGCCTGATGATGACACTTCACCGCTCGCTCGCTATCGGCGAGGATCGTATCCTCGTCCTGAACCACGCTTTCCGGCGGCAATCCACCGTCGCGCTGCGACAAGTTCATCGAACCGCGGGTCAAGAGGACACGCAGGCCCAGTCGTTCCGCCGCCGCCACTTCGATGTCGAGCGCGTTTTCAAGGCCCGACGGAAACAGGTAGTGATGATCCGTCGACAGCGTGCAGCCGGAAAGCATCAACTCGGCCATCGCCAGCGTCATGCCGAGATCGAGCGCTTCCGGCGTCATGCGCGCCCAGACCGGATAGAGCGCCCCCAGCCAGTCAAACAATTCGCGGTCAAGCGCCGCGGGGACGGCGCGCGTGAGCGTCTGGAAAAAATGATGATGCGTATTGATGAGACCAGGCAGAACGACGTGCTCGCCGGCGTCGAAGATTTGAGGACTCGGCGTTGTGGGAAAACGTCCGGCCGGCACCAATTCGACGATGCGGTCGTTTTGTAGAACGATGCCACGGTCCGCGCCGTCGGCAAGAATGGCAAGCGGATCTTTGATCCAGAGTGCTGGACTGTTCGCGTTCATGCCGAAGGCTTAAGGTATGCTTGAAGAGAAGCGTCTATCGGCGAAACCGATAGCAAGGGGCGGAGCCGTCTTCCACCGGCTGTGTTGCGTTCGCGCATATAGGGCTCACGCCAAAAGTCAGTCAACTGAGCCATTCAGTCTGCCGACGTTTTAGTCAGGATGGGCATTAAATGAGCTTTTGTGCTCCGATAATTCAGACCAAGCTTGCGTGTCTTCTACCGCTCGCATGAGGAATAAAAATGGCGCTGGAGGCGGCTAGAGTCTCTACAGCATCGTTGCCCGTCATTGACGTATCCGGACTGTCGAGCATCCGCGCGGCGGATCGGCAAGCGACGAGCGCTCAATTGCGCGCAGCATGTTTGGACAAGGGCTTCTTTTACATCAAGAACCATGGAGTAAAGGAGCCGCTCGTCGCCGACGTATTCAGGGAGGCCGCGGCTTTTTTCGGGCAACCGCACGAGCAAAAAGCGAAGGTTGATAAAGCCAAGTCCAGCGCCAATCGCGGTTACGAACCGCTCCAGGGCCAGACACTTGAAACCGGGGCACCGCCCGATCTGAAAGAGGGTTTTTACATTGGTCCGGAACATACACCCGACGATCCCAGGGTGATCGCCGGCATATTCAACCACGGCGCCAACCAATGGCCGACGCAGCTGCCGAACTTTCGCCCGGTGATGCTAGCTTACCTCGAGACCATGCTCGACCTATCCGCCCGAATGATGGGCGCGATAGCACTGTCGCTGAATTTGCCGGAGGACTACTTCGCCGATTTCTGTCGCGACGCGATGGTGACCGTGCGCCTCTTGCATTACCCGCCGCAACCCGCCAACGCCCTGCCCGAGCAAAAGGGAGCGGGCGCCCATACCGATTTTGGCGGGCTAACGCTGCTGCGGCAGGGCGATGTCGGCGGTCTGCAAGTGTGGGATCGGCGCTCGGACGGCTGGATCCATGCCGATCCGCTTCCAGGGACCTTTGTAGTCAATCTGGGGGACATGATCTCGCGATGGACCAATGACCGATACCGCTCGACTGTACATCGCGTCGTCAATACGTCGGGACGGGAGCGCTATTCAGTCCCATTCTTTTTCAGCGGCAATTTCACCCACCGAGTCGAATGCATCCCCACGTGCCTGGGCCCGGGCGAAACACCGAAATATCCACCCACCACGGTCGAGGCTCACATGCGTGAGATGTACCGGCGGACCTACAAAGCCTGACCCGCAACTCTGGACAGCAACCGGGAGTTTTCGGTGCGCTGGCGCAAGTCTTGCTTGACCCAAGTCTTGCTTGACCCATGTCTTGCAAATCGCGGGGGGTCCTCAAATGTCTACGAAACGGTGCGCGCTTCGCTTTTTCGCAGGGCTTCTGCTGGCCATCGGGACGGCGCTTCCGGCGTTCGCCTCCGAGAAGGTCGTCTTCATGATCGATTGGCTGCCTGCGGGTGACAAGGCTGTGCCCTATCTTGGGGTACAAGCCGGCCTGTTCGCGGCTGAGGGGCTCGACGTTACCATTCAATCCGGCCGCGGCTCTTCCGATGTCGTCACCAAGCTCGGCACCGGCGCCGCCGACATGGGAACAGGCGGACTTGCGGCGCTGTTGCAGGCGCGCGCTGAGTCGCCGGTTCCCGTCAAAGCCATCATGTCGGTCTATACGATCCAGCCGGACGCGCTGTTCACCACTCCCAATTCCGGAATCTCTGGCATCAAGGACGTGGTCGGAAAAACCATCGCGACGGCGACCTTCTCCTCCTCGAATGTCGTTTGGCCGCTGCTGCTGAAGACAAACGGCGTCGACGAAAACAAGGTCGATTTGCTCAAAGCGGACCCCGGCGCGCTGGCCCCGATGCTGGCTTCCGGAAAGGTCGCCGCCACAATCAACTGGGTCACCGTCGCGCCGGCCTTTGAAAAGCCGCTGGCCGAAGCCGGCAAGAAACTCAAGCTGGTCATGTGGTCCAATTACGGCTTCGATGGCTATGGGCTCTCGGTATTCGCCTCTGAGAAGATGCTCAAGGAGCGTCCGGAAACAGTGCGGAAATTCATGCGCGCCTACGTCAAGGCCACTGCGATGGCGATTGCCGATCCGCTTGCAGCAGCCAAAGCTGTGCATGCCATGGCGCCGGAGGTGGATGTGGATGTCGCCCGCGATCAATTTGCCGCGTCGATACCGCTCATGGTGAACGAGATCAGCAACAGGGATGGCAACGGCGCGTTCGAAAAGGGTCTTCTGGCAACAACCTGGAAATGGACCGCGGAGGCACAGAACATTCCACTCAATAAGATCGATCCCGAGGCCGCCGTCGATCGTTCTTTCCTTCCGAAGTGATGAGCGTTAGTGGAGCTTTGGATTTGACATTCGCTTCACGAGTTGACGGCCAGGTGGCAGCGAATGTCAAATCCGCTCCGGCAGCGCTCGACACCGCCGTCCGCAAGACACGGCGATGAACGATGGATCGCACGTCATTCGTTTCACCGATGTCGAGCAGACATTCGGGCGGGGCGATGGTTCGGCCGTTACCGCTCTCGAGAACGTGACGTTCGATATCGGCCGCCACGAATTTCTGGCGGTGCTGGGACCTTCAGGCTGCGGCAAATCTACACTGCTGCGGCTGATCGCCGGGCTCATCTTGCCGACTCGCGGCACGATAAGCGTCTTCGACCGGACGGTGACCGAACCGCGCGACGAAATCGGAATTGTGTTCCAGCGGCCGACATTGTTGCCTTGGTTCGATGTGCTCGGCAACGTCACTTTTCCGCTGCGCCACAAATACGGCCGCGTAACCGCCGAGGACCGAGCGCGCGCTCGCGACCTGCTTGCACTGGTCGGCCTGTCGGACTTTGCCACCAAGCGCGTCGATGAACTCTCTGGCGGTATGCAGCAGCGCGTCGCAATAGCCCGCGCGCTGTTACTCGATCCGGATATTTTGCTGATGGACGAGCCGTTCTCGGCGCTGGATGCGCTAACCCGCGACGAGATGAGTTTCGAGTTGCTCCGCATCTGGTCAGAGCGGCCGAAAACGGTGTTGTTCATCACCCATTCCATACCAGAGGCTGTCTTGCTGGCTGATCGGATTATTGTGATGACGCCGCGCCCGGGCCGCGTGCGGGAAGTCATCGACGTTCCGCTGCCACGCCCCCGCTCAATCGCCACCATGTCGGAGCCGACCTTCAATGCGCTCGCAAGCCATATCCGCGGTGAACTCTTCACCCGCCTCGCCTGAATCCAATCTTCGCAGCGGCTCAACCGGAGGACACTCTCAAGGATCGCGCATCCGCACGAGAGAATCATGGCGACAGAGTTGGGCCGATCGGCTTGGGCCTCCGCTGGCCTTCGTGGCGCTCATTTGCGCATGGGAAGCGGCCTGCCGATTTTTCGCGATCCCTTCGTTTCTGCTGCCGACGCCGAGCGCCATTGTGGAGGCGGGTATCAAAATCCCGTTGTCGCAATGGGCGGCGAATATTGGGGCGACGCTCCGCGTCGCATTGATGGGCTATGCGGTCGCGATCCTTGTCTCGATACCGCTGGCCGTTGCGTTGGTGAGTTCGCGATTTCTGTCCCGCACGCTCTATCCGATGCTCGTCATCGTGCAATCGACTCCCATCGTCGCCATTGCGCCGATTATCGTGGTGACGATGGGCGCCTCCGACCTGCCGCGCGTCTTTATCACGTTCCTGATCACGTTCTTCCCCATCGTGGTTTCGACGGTAACGGGCTTGCTGGCGACGCCGGAGGAACTGATCGAGCTGTCGCGTTCGCTACGCGCCGGCCGCGTGCGAGAGATGCTGCACATTCGTCTGCCCTTTGCCGTGCCGTTCATTTTCAGCGCGCTGAAAATCTCCACCACGCTGGCCGTGATCGGCGCGGTCGTTGCCGAATTCGTGGCCGCAGAACACGGGTTGGGCTTTTTCATCATGTTCTCGACGTCGTTCTTCAAGATCGCGCAGGCGTTTGCCGGCCTCGCTGTGCTTGTCGCGCTCAGCCTCGTGCTGTTCCGGCTCTGCAGTCTTGCGCAGTGGTGGTTGGTTCCATGGTCGCTGCCCAAAGGTCAGCGATAGGCGGGACGTTGCGGCGGCGTCACTGGCACGATCAATCGTTCAGCTTCCGCGGTAGGTGGAGTAGCTCCACGGCGTGACCAGAAGCGGCACGTGGTAATGCCCTTCGGGCTCCGCGACCGCGAAGCGGATCGGCACCATTCCGAGGAAGGGCGGGTCGGCGACCGGCGCTCCCCTGCCTGCAAAGTAGGCACCGACGGCGAAGCGCAAGTCGTATTCGGCGATCGGAATCGGCCGCTCGGCGATTAGCGGCCGGTCGGTGCGGCCCGCTTCATTGGTGGTTGCGCGGGCGACCAGCAGCGCCTTGCCCGATGAGGCGATTTCGAACAGTTCGACCGCAAGGCCCACAGCCGGAGCGCCGCTATGCGTATCGAGCACATGGGTCGACAATCGGCCGTGGACCTTCAGGCGATCTGGCGCCAAAACCCGCTGGTCGAGCCGCAGCGCAGCGATACGAAAGATCTCGCTCAGCGCCGTATTCAATTCGGTTTCGCGATCGTTGGCGAGACGCTGCTCGAACTGGCGGAGGATCGATTCCTTTCCGTGCCGGCGTACGCAGACAATGAAGGGCACGCCGAATTTTGTCCGGTACGCCTCATTGAGCCGATGAAAATCGGCGAATTCACTATCCGAAAGTCGGTCGAGACCGGCGCTGGTCTGCTCAAACTTGGAATCGTTCGTGATCGCGCCTTCGCGGGCTGCCTTACCTGCCAGATCAGGATGACTGGTGATCAGGGCGAGCTGGCGCTCTTGGCCGGCACCGTTTACAGCGGCGATCATCGTTTCATGGAGCGCGTTGAGGCTCGAAAACGGCCGCTCGGCCCAAGCAGTCGCCGCAATCCAGGGCGAACGCTCAAAAATGTCTCCCAGCGCGCCGACAAAAGCGCGCTGGTCCATTTGATTGAGCCCATCGAGCGGAATTTGCTCCATCGCGAATTGCGCCTTCTCAGCCTATGAGGGGAGCGCCTGCGGCAAAAGCCGAGTGCTCGCGGTGCCAATGCTGCGCAATATCCAACCGGGTCGCCGTCCACACGCGGTCGAATTTGGCCATGTGATCGAGAAAGCGGGCCAGCGGAAGCGCCCTGCCCGGCCGCCCTGCCAATCGGCAATGCAGACCGATCGACATCATCTTGGGAGTTTCGGCGCCCTCTTCGTAGAGATAGTCGAACGTGTCGCGCAGATAGCCGAAGAACGCGTCTCCGTTTGGAAAACCTTGCGGATTAATGAACCGCATATCGTTCGCGTCGAGCGAATAGGGTACGATGAGGTGCGGGCCGTGGGGGCCTCTCACCCAATAGGGCAGATCGTCGGCGTAGGAGTCTGAGGAGTAGAGAAAACCTCCCTCCTCGAGTACGAGCTTAAGCGTATTCTCCGACGAACGCCCGGTATACCAGCCGACGGGGCGCGTGCCGGTCGCCTCGGTATGGAGGCGTATCGCCTCACGCATGTGCGCGCTTTCCTCATCGGACGAGAAGTCTTTGTACTCTATCCATTTGAGGCCGTGGCTCGCGATGTCCCAGCCGGCTTCCTTCATCGCCGCCACGATTTGAGGATTGCGCGCGAGCGCGGTGGCGACGCCGAACACGGTCACCGGTATTCGTCGGGTCGTAAAAAGACGAAAAAGCCGCCAGAATCCGGCACGCGAGCCATATTCGAACATCGATTCCACGTTCATGTGGCGTTGGCCCGGCCATGGTTTGGCTCCGAGCACGTCGACTAGAAACGCTTCGGAGGCGTCGTCGCCGTGCAGGATCGAGTTCTCGCTTCCCTCTTCAAAGTTGATCACAAACTGCACGGCCACGCGGGCATCACCTGGCCAGTGTGGATGGGGCGGGCTCCGCCCATAACCGGCAAGATCGCGAGGATATTGGGAAAGGGATGAAGATGACATCGACCTACCTCTAATGGCAGCCGAGCTTTGCGGGCATCGCGCAAGTGAACGAAGGAACGCGAGTTTTTCGTTGCGTCCGCCTCACCATCATGTCATTTCCAGCTGGCATTTGAACGTTGAGATCAAGCGGACGACTTAGCATGTACGTTCGACCATGTCATGCAGCCGGCCCGACGCAGCACAACGCGTTCAGGTGTCCACCTCCGCCGCGGGATCAATCAGTCGGTCCGAATGTTAAATCCGCAAACAAGCGAAGCGACTGAACTTCCGGCTCCTGGAAAATTCGGTGCCCGCATCCTCGATCTGGTGCGCCAGCTGGCGCAGTTTTCCGAGCTGCCCGAAGGGCTGACATGCACGTATTTCTCTCCGGCGCATAAAGCTGCCGCAGCACAGTTGTACGAGTGGATGCGGTCGGCCGGATTGGCGGCCGAAATCGATCCCGTAGGCAACGTCGTCGGCCGCTATCGAAGCGACTCCCCGGCCGCAAAAACCCTCATCGTCGGTTCCCACTACGACACGGTTGCCAATGCCGGACAGTTCGACGGTCGCCTTGGAATTCTGACGGCGTTGGTCGTTGCCGAGCATCTCCAGCGTACGGGCCAACGATTGCCTTTCAATCTCGACATCATCGCCTTTTCCGAGGAGGAGGGAGTGCGGTTCTCCGCGCCTTATCTCGGCAGCGGTGCCATTGCCGGGTGCTTCGACGAGAGCGCCTTGGCGCGGCGGGATGCCAACGACATCAGTCTGGCAACGGTGCTGCGCAAGGAAGGGGTCGACCTCGGCACAATCCAGGCGCTGGCGCGGGCTCCTGATACATTATGCGGCTATCTTGAAGTCCATATAGAACAAGGGCCCGTGTTGCTACAGCGCGGCTCGCCTGTCGGCATCGTCAGTTCGATCACTGGTTCGACGCGTTTTCGGGTGACGATCGAAGGCTTGGCGGGGCATGCTGGCACGGTGCCGATGTCATTGCGGCGCGACGCCGCCGCTGCCGCAGCAGAAATTGTCCTTGCGGTCGAGCGCCGCTGCTCGAGCGCGCCAAATCTCGTCGGCACCGTCGGGCAGCTCGCCGTGCCGCACGGGCTGATCAACGTCATTCCGGGTACTTGCGAGTTCTCGCTCGACATACGATCCGCCGACGATGCGACGCGCAACTCGGCGATTGCCGACCTCCGGGCCGAGATCGAGCAAGTTGCGAGGCGCCGTCGCGTCACCGCTGTTGTGAAGGAGTTGTCGCGGCACCATGCCGTGCCCTGCGCGCCGAGGATGCAGTCGGTATTGGCCCAGGCGGCCGCCACGGCCGGCGTCGAGCCCTTCTATCTGCCGAGCGGCGCCGGTCACGACGCCGAGATGTTCGCCGGCGTCACCGACATCGGTATGCTGTTCGTTCGCTGCGGCAATGGCGGCATCAGCCACTCGCCGCTGGAGACAGTGACCGTCGAAGACACTGATCTTGCCGCTCGTATCCTGCTCGATGTTTTGCTCCGTCTGAACTAGCCGAACCTTTGGGGAAACCTGTCATGGAACGCATCCGCATCACAGCAGGCGCCTTCGAATTCCTGGCGCGGTTCGAATCCGAGCGGGCGCCGCGGACTTGCGCCAAATTCCGGTCGATGCTCCCCTACAAAGAACGCATCATTCACGTGCGCTGGAGCGGCGAAGGGTGCTGGATTCCACTCGGCGAACTCGACCTCGGGCTCACATACGAGAACCACACCAGCTATCCCGCGCCGGGTGAGATCATCCTCTATCCCGGTGGCATCAGCGAAACTGAGATTCTCCTAGCCTATGGAGCAGTCCATTTCGCCAGCAAACTCGGTCAGCTTGCGGGAAATCACTTTCTGACCATCATCGAAGGCCGCGAGCAGTTACGTCCGCTTGGCGAGACCGTTCTCTGGCATGGTGCCCAAGATATCGTGTTCGAAGCGCTCTAAGCCCTGAGCGGGACGGACCCTCTATTGCCGTTCCACAAGCGCGTTCTTTCACACGCTCTCCGCGCGGAACGTCCCCGTGCGATTGTCAAATTCCGTTATCCGCATGACCAAGCTGTCGTCCGGATAACAGTACATGATCTTTCTTGGCTCGGCCGTTACGTCTTCCGCCGTTAGAATGACGACTCGGATCAGGCCGGCGCAACGATCGCGTGCCCATTTGAGGTTCGCGATCAATTCGGATTCCACACCGCGCAATTTTCCTTTGAGTTTGGGTCTGTACCGCGACTCGTACACGACTCGATCGCCGTCGCGCTGAACCTCATCCTCCCAGATCGCAACAACGACTGTCTGCCCATCTTGAGTGATTGCCGACTTACTGAAACGACGGCTTGCGCATACCGCGCCGAAGTAAGTGAAGCAGTCCGCCAAAGTCTGAACCTGCACCATGTCCTCACCGATTCTGCGATCCGGCCGAATTCCCCCTCGGTATTATCGTGCCGGATAGTGAGCGTGACGAGAAGCAAATTTCGGCCGGACCGAGCGAAAAATCCGCCCGCTTCGCAAAAAATGGTTTAGGACGGTGACGAAGTGCAACCTGGCTTGGCGGATACCTGGCAAGAGGTGGAGTCCCGTGCCCATGGCAAGAAAAATTGGCAAGACCCCCAATAAGTTATCCCGAGAGCGGGATGATGCGCCGAGGTCGGATTCGCTGCGTGCTGCGGCTCGGAGCACCCGGTCGCGGACTCGCCTTCGTCCTCCGCGCTTGCTGACCTATGTCGACGCCGTGGCCAGGCACGGCTCGATCCGCAAGGCAGCGGACGCTCTCAATGTCGCCTCCTCGGCCTTGAACCGGCAAATCCTCGAGCTCGAATCGGATTTGGGCTCCGCCTTGTTTGAACGCCTGCCGCGGGGCGTGCGTCCGACCGCGGCGGGTGAAATCTTTTTGGCTTACGTGCGACAGGCAATCTCGGAGCTCAAGGCAGTCGAGTCGCAAGTCGAACAACTCCGCGGGCTGGTACGAGGTCACATCAGCGTCGCCGCCGTGGATTCGGTTGCGGGCGAATTGCTACCCGCGGCGATTTCCGAGTTCCAGGCGGATCACCCAAACGTCCGCTTTAACGTTCACATCGGCGCTCGGGACGAGTTGGTGTCTGCATTGATAGCCGACCAGGCGGACCTCATTCTGACGCATTACCCGCCGTCGAAAAAACATGCGACAATCGCGGCGATAGCCCAACAGACAGTCTGTGCGCACGTGGCTCCCGATCATCCACTTGCTCGTCGGGAAGAGCTGCGTTTGCGCGACTGTATCTCCTATCCGCTTGCACTTTGCGATTCGACGCTCGCATTGCGCGTGCTGATCGAGCAAGTGCTGGCCGAAGCATCGTTTGATCTCGACCCGCACATAGTCTCCAATTCCTTCGAGACGATGAGCACGTTTGCGCGCGAAAATCGCGGCATTTATTTCCAGTTTCGCAAACCGGGAAAAGGGCCCTTTCGGTCGGGCGACATGGTCGCGGTACCTCTGATCGACGCGCCGCTGCTGCAGGCCAAGCTTTTTCTCGCAACACGCCGCGGTCGCGTATTGCCGATTGCCGCGGCGACGTTCGTCGAGCGTCTCAGCGACTCTTGGTCCAAAGGCTGAGCGTTGCTGGACTGCCGCCGGCAATTGCCATCATAGCCGAACCGAATTTTGAACTGGCTTCCAGTCACGCCAGTGTGGCCAGTGACTTCAACAGCGGCTTCGACCCTGTCACCGATCCGAAAATGCCTCCCTGAGCCTTGATCATTGCGAGCCCCGCTTCGTGGAATTGCGGAAAGTACGAAGCACAGCAGTCCGACAGCACGATGCAGCGGAAGCCGCGGTCGTTGGCCTCGCGCACTGTCGTATTCACGCACACCTCCGTCGTGACTCCGCATACGAACAAGGTATCGATGCCGCGGTTGCGCAGCATGAGTTCGAGGTCGGTCTGGTAGAACGCGCCCTTGCCCGGCTTGTCGATCACCGGTTCGTCGCGCAACGGATAAAGCTCCGGGATAATGTCGTGGCCAGGTTCCCCACGGATGAGGATACGGCCCATCGGCCCGCGCGCGCCAATGCGGTTATTTGGATCGCCGCGCTCGACCTTGAGCGGCGGCGCATCGGACAGGTCGGCGCGGTGGCCTTCGCGCGTGTGGATGACCAACATGCCGATCTTGCGCGCGGCAAAGAGCACCTCACGGCACGGCGGCACCGCGGCTTGGAGGCGGCTGACGTCATTGCCGAGCGCCTCGCCAAAGCCGCCCGGCTCGAGAAAGTCGCGCTGCATATCGATAATGAGGAGCGCCGCAGTGCCGGTATCGACCGACAGCGGCGCGGGTTCGGATTCGACCGTCAGGCGCGCCATCCCAGATCTCCTGCCTCGCAGCGTCGGAAAACGTGCAAGATCAAGGCCAGTACGCGCCGCGACAGACCAAAAGCGACGGACCAGATCAATGCCTAATTATTGAGCTTTCGTCGGCCGGGAAGCTCAAGCATTCACTTGCGGCCACCGTAGCGTTCGAACGATCCCCGTCGAATCAATGCGTTAGCCTGCTCACAACGCTTCGGCCGGTGTGGCACGCGGCTTGCGGAAGCATTGGGAGGACATTGCGCTCCAGCCCAGGAGACCCCGATGAAGCGCCGCGAATTCCTGAAATCGATGACCGCACTGACCGCCACCGGCGCTTTCTCGGCTCCCGCAGTCTGGTCGCCGGCGAGAGCGCAAGCGCGCAACGAGACCCTCCTGTTGGTCACGGAAAATGGACCGAACAATCTCGACATTCACGGCGTCGGCACCAATCGGCCCGGTTACGAGGCCTCGTGGAATTGCTACGACCGACTGATCCGCAACGACAAGAAGACGCTTGCCGACGGCGCGGTGGTCTATGACCGGGACAAGTTCGTACCCGAACTTGCCGAGGACATGACCACCGGCGACATGTCGATCACCTTCAAGCTGCGCAAGGACGCCAAATTCCAGGACGGCACGCCGGTCACCGCCAAGGACGTCAAGTGGTCGTTCGACCGCGCGGTGTCGGTCGGGGGCTTTCCGACCGTGCAGATGAAGGCCGGCTCGCTGGTCAAACCGGAGCAATTCGTTGCCGTCGACGATCTCACATTCCGCGTCGATCTCCTCAAAAAGGACCGCCTGACCGTTCCCGACCTCGCCGTCATCGTGCCCGGGATCTACAATTCCGAACTCCTGAAGAAAAAAGCGACCGATAAGGACCCCTGGGCGCTCGAATACACCAAGAGCAATACCGCCGGCAGCGGCGCCTACAAGGTGACGAGCTGGAAGCCGGGCGTCGAGGTCGTCTACGAGCGCTACGACGGCTGGGTCGGCGGCAAGCTTCCCGAACTCAAGAAAGTGATCTGGCGCACCATTCCCTCGCCCGGCAATCGGCGGGCACTGATGGAACGCGGCGACGCCGACATGTCCTTCGACCTGCCCGCCAAAGATTTCTCCGAGATGAAGCAGGAAGGCAAGCTCAAGCTGATTTCCAATCCGATCACCAACGGCATGTACAGCGTCGAAATGAACGTGGTGAATCCGCCATTCAACAACGAACTGGTTCGCCAAGCCGTAGCCTACGCGATCCCGTATCAGAAGATCATCCAAGCCGCGATGTTCGGCATCGCCAATCCGCTATTCGGCGGCAAGTCCAACGACGTGTCGACGATCGACTGGCCGCAGCCGACCGGCTACGCCACCGACATCGAAAAAGCCAAGGCGCTGATGACGCAAGCGGGCGGCGGCCCGATCACCACCACCATTTCCTTCGATCTCGGCGACTCCACCAATTGCGAGCCGATTGCCGAGCTCGTCCAGGAAAGCCTCGGCCATATCGGCATCACCACGACCATCAATAAGGTGCCGGGCTCCAACTGGCGGAGCGAAATGGCGAAGAAATCCATGCCGATGATGGTCAATTTCTTCTCCGGCTGGCTCGATTATCCGGAATACTTCTTCTTCTGGTGCTATTCCGGACAAAACGCTGTCTTCAACACGCCGAGCTACGTCAACAAAGAGATGGACGCTTTCATCGACGGCGCCCGCGCCGCCGCCGCAGTCGGCCAATGGGATACCTACGCCACCGATGTGAAGGGATTCATCTCCAAGGCTTATAATGATGTGCCGCGCGTGCCGCTGTTCCAGCCCTATCTGAACGTCGCCACGCAGAAGAACATTTCCGGATACTGCTACTGGTTCCACCGGCAGGTCGACTATCGCAGCATCGTCAAGGCGTGATGCGGTAGCGTGCCGGTATTCGACCTTCCCGCCGCATGCGGGCGCAGGTGAGCAGGAACGCTCATGTTGACGATCATCCTCAAGCGCGCGGCGACCGTCGTTCCGACATTGATCGGCGTCATCGTCGTGACGTTCCTGCTGACGCGCGTGCTGCCCGGCGATCCGGCGGTTTACTTCGCCGGGCCCGCCGCCACGCCGCAATCGATCGCCGAAATCCGCAAATCGCTCGGGCTCGACCAGCCGCTCCCGGAGCAGTTCGCGCGCTACGTCGACGACCTCGCGCACGGCAACCTTGGCAATTCGCTCGCCACCGGCCGTCCAGTCCTCGCCGAAATCACCTCGCGGCTGCCGGCCTCCGCCGAGCTGACGCTGTTCGGCCTTATCATCGCCGTGGCGATCGCCATCCCGCTCGGCATCCTCGCCGCGGTCAAGCAAGGCTCGTGGATCGATCATACCTGCCGTATCGTGACCACGGCTGGCGTCTCATTGCCGGTTTTCTTCACCGGGCTGTTGCTGGTCTACGTGTTCTACTTCCGGCTCGGCTGGGCGCCGGCGCCGATCGGGCGGCTCGACGTTTTCTTTGACGCGCCACCCCACGTTACCGGCTTCTATCTGATCGACAGCCTGATTGCCGGCGATTTCGAGCTGTTTCGCGCTGCACTGAGCCAGCTCATTTTGCCGGGCGCGACGCTGGCGATATTTTCGCTGGCGCCGATCGCGCGCATGACGCGCGCCTCCATGCTCGCCGTGCTTGCCTCCGATTATATCCGCACCGCGCGGGCGAGCGGTCTGTCGTCCTATACGGTGGTCGTCACCTACGCGTTCCGCAACGCTATGCTGCCGGTCATCACCACGCTTGGCATGGTGTTTTCGTTTCTGCTCGGCGCCAACGTGCTGGTGGAGAAGGTATTCGCCTGGCCGGGCATCGGCTCGTTCGCCGTCGAGGCGCTGATCGCATCCGACTATGCGCCGGTGCAGGGCTTCGTGCTCACAATGGCGATCCTCTACGTTGCACTCAACCTCGTGATCGACATCCTCTACGGCGTCGTCGATCCGCGCGTGCGGCTCGAAGCATGACCGACATTGCCGCAAATTCCCGCACGGCGAGCGGCGTAGCCGCACTCCTTCACCACGCGCGCTACGTGATCGGCGAAAATTCGGTCACCGGGCTCGCTTTCGGCCTGTTCGCGATCATCCTCGCCACGGCGATGCTTGGTCCGTGGGTCGTTCCGTACGACCCGCTGGCGAGCAACACCGCCGAAGCGCTCAAGGCGCCGTCGCTCGCGCATCTGTTCGGCACCGACCAGCTTGGCCGCGATATTTTCAGCCGCGTGGTAGCCGCCACCCAGCTTGATTTCACCATCGCAGTGAGCTCGGTCGTCCTGGTGTTCTTTATGGGCGGGCTTGCCGGCGTGGCGGCCGGCTTCTTCGGCGGCTGGACTGACCGCATCATCGGCCGCATCGCCGATACCATCATGGCCTTCCCGCTATTCGTGCTGGCCATGGGCATCGTCGCCGCACTCGGCAACACCGTGCAGAACATCGTGTTGGCGACCGCGATCATCAACTTCCCGCTCTACGCGCGGGTCGCTCGCGCCGAGGCCAACGTGCGCCGCGAGGCGGGATTCGTCGAAGCTGCGCGGCTTTCCGGCAACAGTGAGTGGCGCATCCTCGCCTTTCACATCCTGCCCAACGTCTTTCCCATCCTGGTGGTGCAGATGTCGCTGACCATGGGCTACGCCATTCTCAACGCCGCCGGCCTGTCATTCATCGGGCTCGGCGTGCGGCCGCCAACGCCCGAATGGGGCATCATGGTCGCCGAGGGAGCCGCCAACATCATCTCCGGCGAATGGTGGATCGCGTTCTTCCCGGGCGCAGCGTTGATGCTCGCCGTTTTCTGCTTCAACCTGCTCGGCGACGGGCTGCGCGACATTGTCGATCCGCGGAGGCGGACATGAGTGCCGCGCCGGCCTTGAGCGTCGAAGGGCTGTGCGTGGAATTCCGCACCCGCTCCGGCATCGTGCGCGCATTGGAAGACGTCAGCTTTGGCGTCGGCAAGGGCGAGACAATTGCGCTGGTCGGCGAATCGGGTTCCGGCAAATCGGTCACCGCCTACGCGGTCATGGGCATTCTCGATCCCGCCGGACGGATCACCGCCGGACGGGCAATGCTCGGCGACCTCGATCTGATTGCTGCAACCCCGCGCCAGCTCGCCGACGTTCGCGGCCGACAGATCGCGATGATCTTTCAGAATCCGCGCACCGCGCTCAATCCGATCCGCCCGGTCGGCCGCCAGATCGCCGACGTACTGGTCCGCCACCGCAAGCTATCGCACCGGCAGGCGCTCACGGCCGCGGTGGACATGTTGCGCGCGGTCGGCATCACCGATCCGGCGCGGCGCGCCAAGACCTACCCGTTCGAAATGTCCGGCGGCATGTGCCAGCGGGTCATGATCGCCATCGCTCTGGCGGCAAGACCCTCGCTGTTGATCGCCGACGAGCCGACGACCGGCCTCGACGTCACCACCCAAGCGGTGATCATGGATTTGATCGGCGAACTGGCCGAACAGCTCGGCATGGCGACGATCTTCATTACCCACGATCTAGCGCTCGCCGGCCAGCGCGCGAGGCGCATCATCGTCATGCATGCCGGCCACGTGGTCGAGACCGCGCCGACCAAGGAATTGTTCGCCAATCCGCGACATCCCTATACGGGCGAGCTCATCGCGGCGACGCCGGATTCGGCGACCAATCTTAATGCGCTGGCTTCGATACCCGGTTCTCTGCCCGATCTGCGCCGTGCCGACCTGCCGCCCTGCCGTTATTCCGAGCGTTGTCCTCGCAAGACTGAACACTGCGCACAGCCGCTGCCGCGGGCAGATGCCAATGCGGCGCACGACGTCGCCTGCTGGAACCCACTGCCCGGTCAGACGGCTGGCGCGCGCAACGCGAGCGCCGCATGACCGGACTCATCGAAATCGCCGATCTTTCCAAGCTATTTCCCGCAGGCGGCGGGCCGGGAGCTTGGGCGCGATTCAAGCGGCGTTTTGCCGGCGGACCGGACAGTCTCCCCAAAGTGCACGCCGTCGACGACGTAAGCTTCGTCATCGGTAAAGGCGAGACCGTGGGGCTTGTCGGCGAATCCGGTTGCGGCAAGTCGACACTCGTTCGCGCCCTCACCCGCCTGATCGACGTGAGCGACGGCACCATCAGGCTTGGCGAGCGCGAACTGGCGCGCAAGGGCGCGCGCGTATTCGCCCGCGATCGCGACCGCGCCCGCATCCAGATGGTTTTTCAGGACGCTGGCGAAAGCGTCAATCCGCGTTTTACCGCGTTTGCCGCGATTGCCGACCCGCTGCGTCGCCTGCGCAAGCATCGCGGCAAAGCACTGCGGGAACGTGTGGAGAGTGTGGCGCGCCAATGCGGTCTGACGACCGAATTGCTGTCGCGTTTCCCGCATCAACTCTCCGGCGGCCAGCGTGCCCGCGTCGGCATCGCCCGCGCCATCGCCGTTGAGCCCGACCTGTTGGTGCTCGACGAGCCCACCGCCGCGCTCGATGTATCGGTGCAAGTCGTCATCCTGCAGCTCCTGCAGCGGCTTAAGCGCGAGCTGGGCATGAGCTATCTGTTCGTCTCGCACGATCTTTCGGTCGTGCGGCTGTTGTGCGACCGGGTGCTCGTCATGTATCTGGGCAAGATCGTCGAGTCAGGGCCGGCCGCCGAGGTGTTCGCGCATCCGCTGCATCCTTACACGCAAGCGCTGGTCGCCGCCGTGCCGCGACTCCACGAGAGCGAAAGCACCCGGCTGCGGCTCGTCGGCGAGCCGATGAGCCCGATCGATCCCAATCCCAATGTGTGCCGCTTCTATGGCCGCTGTCCTCGCGGCAATGACACCTGTAAGACATCCATGCCGGCCTTGCGCTGCTTCGGTGCACGCGAGGTATCATGCCATTTCGCCGAGGACTTTCTTCCACGACCAATAAGCACATGAAGAAACGCAGCATGAAACGCAGCAAGAAGCGCAAAGCGACGTCGAAACAAAACACCATACAGGTAAAACGCGGCGGCAAGCGCTCAACATCGCGCGCGCGCCGCACGCCGGCAAAGACACCGACCGATTTTCTCGATCCGCTCATCGCCGCCAGCGCCCAGGCGCTGGGTCTCGCCGTTGATCCGGGCTGGCACGGCAGTATCAAGTTCAATCTCGGTCTGATCCTGCGTCTTGGCGCGCTGGTCGACAATTTCTCCATTCCCGATGACACCGAACCCGGTCCCGTCTTCCATGCTTGAGACGATAGCGACAAAATACATGTGGAGCACGGCCGCCGAAATCGCCGGCTCATTCGCCGCCGGACGCGCCAGCGCCGTGACCGTCATCGAGGCGACAATCGCCCGCATACGCGAACGCGACCCGCTCCTCAATTCCTTCACCGCGGTCACCGAACGGCGCGCGCTTCTGCGCGCCCAAGCGCTCGACGATGCCCGCGCGGCAGGCAGGCCGCTTGGCCCGCTCGCCGGCGTTCCGTTTGCCGTGAAAAATCTGTTCGACATCGAAGCACTGCCGACGCTCGCCGGCTCGAAGATCAATCGTGACCACCCGCCAGCTACGCGCGACGCGGCTCTGATCGAGCGGCTCGAAGCCGCCGGCGCCATCCTGGTCGGCGCGCTTAACATGGGCGAATACGCCTACGACTTTACCGGTGAGAATATCCACGACGGACCGTCCCACAATCCGCACGACCTCGAGCGAATGACTGGAGGATCGTCGGGCGGTTCCGGCGCTGCCGTCGCCGGCGGCCTCGTTCCGTTCGCGCTCGGCTCAGACACCAACGGCTCGATCCGGGTGCCGTCTTCGCTGTGCGGCGTTTTCGGTCTCAAGCCGACCTACGGACGGTTGTCGCGCGCGCGAACGTTTCCGTTCGTGGCGAGCCTCGACCATGTCGGACCGCTGGCGCGCACCGCGCGCGACCTCACGCTCGCCTACGATGCCATGCAGGGGCACGACGCCGACGACCCGGTCTGTGCCAATCGGGCAATCGAACCAGTCGCCGCGCTCCTCGACCGCGGCGCAGAGGGTTTACGCATTGCGGTCGCCGGCGGCTATTTCAAATGTCACGACGCGGAGACACTCGCGGCGGTCGACCGCGTGGCGGCCGCGCTCGGCGCCAATCGCGACATCGATCTGCCGCAAGCCGAGAGGGCCCGCGCCGCCGCCTTCGTCATCACCGCATGCGAGAGCGCGTCTCTGCATCTCGACCGCCTGCGTGCCCGCGCCCGCGATTACGATCCCGCGGTGCGCGACCGCCTGCTTGCCGGCGCGATGGCACCGGCCGCGCTGGCTGTGAAGGCGCAGAAATTCCGCCGTTGGTATCGCCACGAGGTGCTCAAGCTATTCGGCGACGTCGACGCCATCCTGGCGCCGGCGACGCCGTGCACGGCGCCTTTGATCGGGCAACAGATGATAAATGTCGGCGACGTCGAAATGCCGGTGCGTGCCAATCTCGGGCTCTACACGCAGCCGATCTCCTTCATCGGCCTGCCGGTTGTCGTCGTACCTGTACCACTCCAACCATTGCCGATTGGCGTTCAAATCATTACCGCGCCGTGGCGGGAGGACGTGGCGTTGCGGCTCGCGCACGCGCTCGAACGCAAAGGCGTGGCGGCCGCGCCGCGCCCGCCGCTTTAATCGCCGCTCACGCCAATACCGGCTGCGGCGCTTTCAGCGCGCCGAGCGGCAGGCCGGTGGCATGATGAAATTGGCGGCCGATCGCAGCGAGGGCGGCGTCTTCGCCGGCCGGCGCGAGCAGCGTCACGCCGAAGGGCGTACCGTCGCTGCGCATCGCCGCCGGCACCGCAAGTCCGCACAGATCGAGCAGGTTGACGAAATTGGTGTAAGTGCCAAGCCGGCTGTTGAGCCCGATCGGATCGGCCAGCACCTCCTCGACGCCATAGATCGTTGGCGCCGTCGGCACCACCAGCGCTTCGATGCCAGCGAAGATGTGATCGCTGACGCGGCGCAAGTCTTCAAGTTGATAGAAGGCCGCAAACGTATCGGCGGCCGTGCCGTGCGCGCCCGCGAGCAGAATCTGCCGGGTGACGGGATGCATCGCCTCGGGCGCCGACGCGACCAGCGCCTTGACGGTAAGATAGCGCTCCGCCACCCAGGGACCTTCGTAGAGAAGCCGCCCCGCCGCGTAGAACGGCTCGATGTCGATCTCGACGATCTGTACGCCAAGGCTGGCCAACCGCGCCAGCGCCGCTTCGTAGGCTGCGGCCGAAAGCTTGTCACCAAAGAACAGGCGATCGCCCGGCGTCGGCACGCCCAGGCGCATGCCTTTGCGCATCAGTCCGCCGTCGCGCCAGCGCAGCGGGCGCGAGTACGGATCGCTCCGGTCGGGGCCGGCGGTCGCCTTGAGCGCCGTCACCGCATCATCGACGGTAAGCGCGAAGATCGACACGCAGTCGAGCGTGCGGCAGGCCGGAACGACGCCGGCGGTGGAGATCATGCCGCGGCTCGGCTTGAGCCCGACGATATTGCTAAACGCGGCCGGCACGCGCCCGGACCCGGCGGTGTCGGTGCCGAGCGAAAGCGGCGCGAAGCCGGCGCCGACCGCCAGCGCCGAACCCGTGCTCGACCCGCCCGGAATGAGCTTCTCATTAAAGAGATTTCGCGCGATCCCGTACGGGGTGCGGACGCCGACCAGGCCGGTGGCAAACTGGTCGAGGTTGGTCTTGCCGAGAATGAGCGCGCCGGCCGCGCGCAACCGCGCCACCGCGGTCGCGTCCCTACCGGGGTGATAAAGGAAGGTCGGGCATGCCGCCGTGGTCGGCAGTCCTCGCACGTCGATATTGTCCTTTACCGCGACCGGAATGCCGAAGAGTGGCAGCGCCTTGTCGCCGCTGCGCGACAGCGCGCACGCCTCCTCGCGCACATCGGCCTCCTCGCGCAATGTGATGAAGATTGCCGGATCGGCATGGGCGCGGATGCGCGCGAAACTGCGCGCCACGATGTCTTCGGGCGTAAGCGATCCGGCGCGATAGGCCCGCAATATCTCGGCGACTGTTTCGGTCAAGCTGGCTTCCAAATCGGAGCAAAGGCAATTACCGCACGCCGGCAACCTCGCCCGCCGCGGCAACACCCGGACGGCCGGTGCGGTCGCCGTGCATCATCAGCCGAGGAAGTGAATTGGCAAATCGTCAAGTACGAACAAGCTCCCCACAATCACCAGCGGCATGTTAGTTGAGCAAGGGGAGCAAAGCCAGCGTGACGCCTTGGCTGCCTGAGCACTTACAGAACCATGTTGCTGTGTGCCGGCGCCTGCTTTTAGGCGGATTTTGGCGCATATCCAATATTTGCGCCGATACGAGACGATCGGAGAACCCAATCACGGTCGAACGCCTTAGAAGCCGGTCGGCCCGAATACTTTGATGCCGAATTTCCCTTCCAGCGCGCGGCCGAAGCGATACTTCATCTCCGCTCCCTCATAAGAAAATGGCGGCGGCCTTTGGTAATTCTGCTCGGCTTCGACCCGCAAATGGATGAAATAAGGTCCCGGCGCCGCGTTGATATCCGGCATTTGCCGATCGAGCGCCGCTAGATCCTCGATGGTCAGCGTTCGGGCAATGCCGGCGCCACGAGCGATCGCCGCGTAATCCGCACCGTTCTGGTTGACCATCGGCATGTTGGAAACGGTCTGATAGCACTGGTTGTCGACGACGAAATGTTTGAGGTTACTCGGCTGCTGGCCAGCCTCAGTCAGCAGACAACCGAGATTCATGCAGAGCGAACCGTCGCTGTTGAGCAGCCAGACCGGTGCGGTTGGAATCGCGACCGCTAGACCGAGCGCGAAACTCGCGGCGAACCCCATGGCGCCGTGCATATAGAAGGAATCCTCGCTGCGGGTGACGGCCCACCAGCCGTTCGCCGCGGTACCGAGCGCGCACACCACTATCGCCTCTCCGCGGTGGCTCGCGAGCACCTTCATGGCCTCGTTGGTCTTCATGACTTCTTCAGCCCGAGCAATTTCTTGGTGAGAAACAGGACGAATGGCCGTTTCTGCAGCCGATGCCATTCGTAGGCGTCGGGAATAGTTTCGATCTCGTCCGGTTTGTCGATGACCCGGTAGGGATAGTCGTAGGCCTGCAGCAACGGGATGGTCCGGCG